>NZ_KV814371.1:310614-316579 GCF_001813895.1 Rothia sp. HMSC071C12 | reverse complement strand
CCCACGGCGTCACCTGCCGGGTATTTTTATGCCCGTTCGTATATGACTTAGATTGATGGCTCTTCTCTAATCCTAGAGAAGGCGTATGCTTTTCTATTGCTCGCCTATCTAACGCTCACTCGAATGTATTTACTATCATCAGTCAGTCTAGCTTGGTACACTATCCTATGGATAGAGACTCGGGAACATGCGATAGGAGCTTCTGCACTCCGGACGCACTGAATCTCTACTAGAATTCGAGAACGATTACGACACTAATTTTGGGGGCAAGGCGCATATGGCAAATGAGCGCATTACAGAAGACCTGGTAGAGGAGCAGTTGCGTGCTCTTGGCTTCTACGAGAATGAAGATGAGATTGTTGTTGAAAAACAGCAGTCGGCTATTGCTTCTATTCGTAAAGCTCTTTCTAAAGCTTCAAAGCAGGGAAAGGGCGGTGCTGGGTACCCGGAATATATTATCACTGCACCGGAGACCCCAGACATGGTAGTTATCGTAGAGTGCAAGGCAGAAGTGAAGAGGCATTCGTCACCTCAGCGTAATAAACCTCGTGACTTTGCTGTCGATGGTGTATTGCATTATGCGCGTTTTCTCTCAAGCTCCTATACCGTAATTTGTATTGCTGTGTCAGGCACCCCGCAAAGTAACGAGTGGTCCTTTTTTGTTGTCCCGAAGGGAGAAAAAGAGCCCCGTGTACTTACTTCTCCAAGCGGTGCTGAAATTACATCGATGGTCAGCATGAACGACCTTATTCAGGCTGCCTCGTTTGACCATGCCGTTCAAGCGCAGCGAACTGCGGACCTCATTGCATTTTCGCAGGAAATGCATGTTTTCATGCGTGATGAGGCGGAGCTTGAAGAAAAAGAGAAGCCACTTGCAGTTGCGGGAACGCTGATTGCGCTTAATGATTCTGTATTCAGAGAAACGTATAACGTGTATTCTGCTAAAGAACTCCCGGATTTCTGGATGCAGTCTATAAAGAAAGTGATTGAGAATGCAGAACTGCCAAATGCAAAAATCACTAACATGACGCAGCCTTTTAGTGGTATTCAGGTCCATCCCGAGCTTTCAAAAGCAACTAAAAGCTATCCTAAAGGCCTGCTCAACGAAATTGTTGCGATGCTTGCCGAGAAGGTTCTGCCTTTTATCACTGTTTACCATGATTTTGATGTAGTCGGAATTTTCTATGGGGAGTTTCTGAAATATACAGGCGGAGATGGCAAAGGCCTTGGTATTGTACTCACCCCCAAACACATCACCGAGCTATTCTGTCTTCTTGCAAATGTAAACAAAGATAGCATTGTTCTTGATACATGCGCGGGCACTGGTGGTTTCCTAATCTCAGCGATGAACCAGATGATGCGTAGCGCTACTGCTAAGGCTGAAATTGAAGCGATCAAACGTGACCGGTTGATTGGTGTGGAGCAGAATCCAAGCATGTATGCGCTTGCTGCATCAAACATGATTCTACGTGGCGATGGTAAAGCGAATCTGTACCAGGGCTCGTGTTTTGATACTGCCATTAGTGACGGTGTGCGTGCACATAAGTCTACTGTCGGACTAATCAACCCGCCTTATTCTAAGAGTAAAGAAGACCTGCATGAGCTTCGTTTTGTTGAACACATGCTTGATTGTCTGCAGCCCGGTGCGATTGGCATAGCTATTGTGCCAATCTCTTGTGCGACTGCCCCCAGCGATCATAAGAGGAACCTTCTAAAGAAACATACTCTCGAAGCTGTGATGTCAATGCCCATTGAACTCTTCTACCCGGTTGGTGTTGTTACTTGTATTATGGTGTTCACTGCGGGGCATCCTCATCAACAGTCTAACCGTAAGACTTGGTTCGGTTACTGGCGTGAAGACGGATTCGTCAAAGTTAAAAAAGTTGGACGAACAGACCGAGACCATAGGTGGCCTGCTATTCGAGACCGTTGGGTTGAGAACTTCCGTAACCGCGAGGTCCATCCAGGTGAGTCTGTGCTCCAGTATGTGACCGCTGATGATGAATGGGTGGCAGAGGCTTACCTGGAGACTGACTACTCGCAGATTAATGAGAAAGACTTTGAGAAAGTTCTGATGGACTATGCCCTTTTCTCGATTCGGTCCGCAAGCGAAGATATCGATGGAGGTGAAAGCGAATGACTCGACTAGATGATATCTTCGATGTTGCATACGGTAACAAGCTCGACATGAACAAGATGACTGCTTCTACGCCCGAGCGCGGTGTTGCATTTGTCGGTCGTATCGGCGGGCTCAATGGGCGTTCTGGAGTGTCTGGGTTTGTTGAGCCTATTCCCGACATTACACCCTATCCAGCGGGTCTGCTGACTGTTGCCCTGGGAGGGTCACTACTGTCGACCTACGTTCAGCAGCGACCTTTTTATACAGCGCAAAACGTTGCCGTGCTTACCCCGCTCTCTGATATGACTACGGTTGAGCGTCTGTACTATGCAATGTGTATCCGCGCCAACGCCTTTCGTTATAGCGCCTTTGGCCGTGAAGCAAACCGTTCTTTGGGGACAATTGAGCTGCCAGATTCTGTACCTTCTTGGGTTAATGAGATGGAAATCCCTTCCAAGGAAGGGATAGTTGAGCGCATCGCTCCCCAACGGGCATTGTCCAAACCTGATACATGGGGAGAGTTCCGAGTCGAAGAGCTGTTCACCGTGGCTTCTGGAAAATATATCCCGACTCGTAACAAATCAGCAGGCACGACTCCTGAGATAACTTCTTCAGCACAGAACAATGGCCTGCGGCGGATGATTGACCAAGAACCGAACTTTCCTGGGGGGACTATTTCTGTTGCCCGGAATGGGTCTGTCGGTACGGCATTTTTTCAGCCCACTCCGTTCTTTGCTACTGATGATGTCCGCGTGTGGACGGCAAAGAAAGGCCCGATGAATCTTTGGGAAGGATTGTTCTTGTGTCGAATCATCAGTTTGGAAGCTTTCCGCTATACATATGGCAGAAAGTGGTCTCTAAGTCAGATGCGTGAGACGGTGCTTCGTTTGCCTGTCACATCAGACGGTGAGCCAGATTGGGTTTATATGTCGGAGTTTATGCAAGGTCTGCGGTTCTCATCTGCTATCGCCCGAGTTAAGGCTGACGTATAAAGGATGACGCTTTGAAGCTCGGATACGTGTATGAGTTTCTGAGTAAGTGAACCCGTGAAGTCTACACATGATATTTGGAGAGAGTACACCGGGTCCAAAGAGAGACTCAATAACAAGTAGCCCTGGAGAATATGCACTATATCGACTGAAGCGAGAAACGCCTCTGCGGTAGTGAAATTGTTCGGTGGGTATAGCAACAGCTCAATCGTGCGATGTGAAGAAAATAATTGCAACCTGACGAGAAAGCCTTGGACCTCCTCAACGCGTCTGGGGCTTTCTCATCAGCTCACCACCATATCTCTTCTAATTACCAACCAGGCTCGTCGAGGAACTGTTCGGTGAGATATGTGTTTATGCAAGTACCGGAGCCGAAAAGTAGCGTTCGCATAAACTGCGCACGGAGAAGCCTCGTTGACGCCACATCGGACCGGGGTTCGAATCCCCGCATTTCCACCCTTGAGATGCTGGTTTGGATACAATCCAAGCCAGCATCTTTTTCATGCCCGAAGGCGGGTTTTCCCTTGTCAATGCTGGGTTTTGCGGGGGGGGGTGATGGGTGAGAGCGTTGTGGCAGTAGCTTGGTGGGTTTTTGGGAGCCTTGGTGAGGGGGTGGATGCCGGATTTAGCGTGCTCGTGGGTTGGGCGTCAAAAGGTTTGGGTTAACGTCAAAAAGTATGGGCTGGCGTCGAAAGGTTTAGGCGTAGCGTCAAAAGGTTCTATTTATCAGGACTGCCAAGGCCCAGCCGATAGAGTGTGCGAGGAAGAATCCTACTGCTCAGACGATGTGTTCGACCGGTGGGGAGCAGTCCAGATGACCCAAAACTTGGATGCCACGGGCCTGACCGTGGTGCCGTTCGGGCAGGGCTTCAAAGACATGAGCCCACCGACCAAGGAACTGATGAAACTGGTCTTGGAGGGAAAGCTCGCTCATGAGGGTCACCCGGTTTTGCAGTGGATGATGGAGAACATCTTCATCCGCACCGACTCTGCCGGGAACATCAAACCCGACAAAGAAAAATCCGCCGAGAAGATCGACGGCGTGGTGGCTACCATCATGGGCCTCGACCGCGCGATTAGATGCGGCAGCGGACCCGCCACTGAGAGCATGTTTGACAGAAGATGCATGTTTTCATGTAACGTCGATTTACGCGTTACATCTGACGACACTCTCTGATAGACTACTGAATAGTGACGTAAGATACATCACTATGTGACGTGGGAATGCATTCACCATAAAGCTTATGTGGGGTTAGCTGCTTCCACGATTGCAAGAGCTTTAGGGTCAGCATTTGTTGGTGGTTTTGGAAAAGCCCTTGGAGGTCCGGCAGTAATTGCCGCTGCGCTAGCTGTTGCAGCAGTGTCCTGCACTCTCACTCTTTAACCTGGGAGAGGTCCAATGCGTACGAAGAATATATTTACACTAGGATTTTTTCTCACTATTGTTCCGGTGTTCTGGGTGATTATCTCATTTGCCAGAGACGGGGAGTTCTTTAATCCAGTATCAATTCTAAGTGCAATTTTAGGAGGTCTTTTTGTCACTTTTGTAGCCAGAAAGACGCTTGAGAGCGATCCAAAGTTCCCTAAGGGACCTAGTAAGTAAAACATCGCCTAGAAGTTTCTACGTGGTCAACGAGATGTGGTAGCAGTTTTAAAACTGCTGCCACATCTTGCTGTATATGTAAAGGTAATAGATGAGTCTTTTATCTTGGTTTGGTCTTAAAACACCTGCTCCATCAGCACCACAGAACACCTGGTCTTTGACGAACACCGCGTTCCCCGCATCTCCACGATCTCCCAGCCGTCCGCTATCCCGTATGGGGTGCGGCGGTGATTATCGGTTCCAATCCAGAGGAAGAACCGCGGTAGGTTTCTACCACCCGGCAGGATGCCCCACGGCGTCACCTGCCGGGTATTTTTATGCCCAATTTTCGGGCCGTTCAGGGGGTACCTGTGGGCTTGGAGGGTGCTCAGGTGACCGCATTGTAATGAGAACGTCATCAGAGAAGACGAAAACGTACCCTATGCCGTAGTATCGAAGGGTAGATATCGTTGTTCGGTGTTGGCTGTTCATTCAATCTCACCGGCAACGTACGAGAGCAACCAAAAAAGTCGCTCATAGGCGCACCACCGCTACGATGCGGTAGCCGCATAGCCGCTATGACGACCACTCAAGGACACACCATGGAAAACCAGATTCCCGCCCCCTCCTTCCCGGAGCAGAACAACGCAAACTCCCAGCAGCCTGTGGGCGCCCCCGTTGGCGTAGCACCCGGCGCTCCCCTCGGTGCGGCACCCGGCGGCCCCGCCCTGGGCGTGGCACCCGCTAACGTGCGCGACCGCGACGACAGCTACCAGCGCATCCCGGAGGTCTACCAGGTGCCTGCTGAATACCGCCGCCCCTACGGCGAGACCACCGGTGACTTCCGCGGCCCCGGCTACTTCTACTCCATCGGCGCGTTCGGCGCTTCCCTGGGCGCCCTGGCACTGACCCTCTACGCGTGGGTTCAGGTCGCGGCACTCCACTCTGAAGCAGCGCTCAACTCCCGCGGTTACAGCTCCTCTGCGTATAGCTCCGGTCTGAGCCCCAACATCATGGTGATTGCTCTGCTGCTCGTGGGTCTAATCCCGGTAGGCGTGTCTATCTGGCTTGCCATCTACTCGGCGAAGGTGAACGCCGGTCACACCACCAAGTACACCTCGAAGATGACGACCTTCAACATTCTGGCGTACATCATCTCGGGTCTGAGCCTGCTGGGTCTGCTTGGCACCCTCACGATGCTGTCCTAAACAGGCAACGCTTGCTCTCATAGCGATAATAGAGAGGCGGCGGCTTTCCACTGACCGGAAAGCCGCC
>NZ_KV814371.1:272340-310514 GCF_001813895.1 Rothia sp. HMSC071C12 | reverse complement strand
GGCGGCGGCTTTCCACTGACCGGAAAGCCGCCGCCTCGCTATATTGTCACCGTCACCGAGGGAGCAGGCTAGGGTTGGGGTGCGAGCGCCTCCAGCACCTGCTGCTGGACCGCCGCCGTATTACTTGCCACCAGGGACACCGGGTGCACACCGGCGGCCGAAACGCCCGCGTGCTCGGGCAAATCGCCCTCCAGGGTGGAGGCGACGCCGCCAGCCTCACGAATCAGCGGCAGTAGCGCCGCCACCTCGTAGAAAGACAGGGATGCGTCCATGACGGTGTCCACGGCACCCTCAGCGAGCATACACGCCGCCCAGAACGAACCGTACGCGCGGGAACGACCTACTGAGCACAGAAGCTGTACAAGCTCGGCAGAGCGGTCCACAGCGCCTTCAGAGGCCGCCTTCCAGGAGGCGAGGTCGGTGTACGCAGCAGACAGCTGATCCAGCTGAGTCAGCGAGGACACCTCAAGACGAGTAGCCTGCGCCAAGGACTTACCCGTGTACGCGCCCGAACCGCGAGCAGCCCACCAGCGGCGACCCAGTGCGGGTGCAGATACCACACCCACCACCGGCTCACCCTGATCCAGCAGAGCAATCAGAGTCGCCCACACCGGCACGCCGCGGCGAAAATTATCCAGCTCAGCAATCGGCGCAATGACCCACTGGCGCGACGCCTGACCGTTATAGCCGGCATGCTCACCGGCAATACCGTCACGAGTACGCACACGCGACAGCTGCGCGCGCAGAAGCTCCTCAACCTCTTGCGCCACACCCGAAGCGTAATCGGCAGGCTCCTGCTCCTGTACCTGCGGCTCAGCGGGTTGCTGAGTAGCCTGCTGCCAGGGTGCCAACGGTGCCGCGGCGGGTGCCGCCTCAGTGGGCTCTACCACCTCGGAGGCGGGGGAGAAGACCGGGCGGTCACGAAAACGCATGGCGCTCACACGATCGACGCTATCGGCAAGAATATGCGCAAGACGCAAATCGTCGGTGTACTGCTGGGGACGGCTCATAGTAATGCTCTTCTTCAGTATCGGTGATGTAGTCAGCAAAAATGTGTGTGAGGGGGAGAGAAGCTAGACGAGAGCGCCCAGTTCCTTCTCCGAATCGCCCTCTTCAGGAGTCAACAGCAGCAGCTTACGCAACGACTCCAGACGGGCGGGACCGCTCTCACCGGCGTGACCGGCGGCAACGTACGCCTCCAGACCGCACTCCGGAGCCTGCGCCGCGTGAGTACACGCCTTCGGGCAATCCGCCGCACCGGGCGCCAGGTCCACGAACGCCTCCACCACGGTCTCCGGGGGCACATGCGCCAGACCGAACGAACGAATACCCGGAGTATCAATAATCCAGGTGCCCGGCTCCATCGGCTCCCCATTCGCATTCACCGGACGCAACGCCAACGCCGACGAGGAAGTGTGGCGGCCACGACCCGTCACCGCGTTCACATGACCGGTCGCACGCTCGGAGCCGGTCAGCGCATTCACCAGGGTTGACTTACCCACACCCGAATGGCCCAGAAGCACCGACACCTGACCCAGTAGCTCCTGCAGAAGCTCCTGAACCGGTGCCGATTCCAAACCGGCAGCGCCCTCCTGACTCGGCGCCAAACCATCCGAAGACGAAGACAGCACAATCTTCAAACCGCTTGCCGCATAGTAATCCAGCAGGTTCTGCGGGTACCGCACATCGGTCTTCGTAATGCACAGGATCGGCTCAATCCCGGCGTCAAACGCCGCCACCACGGCACGGTCAATGAAGCCGGTACGCGGCTCCGGGTTCGCCGCAGCAACCACAATCACCAGCTGCTGAGCATTCGCCACGACCACGCGCTCCGACGGGTCGGTATCGTCGGCGCTACGGCGCAGAATTGAGGTGCGCTCGCCCAGACGCACAATGCGTGCCAGGGTATCCTTCGCGCCGGAGGTGTCACCCACCAGGTCCACAAAGTCGCCGGTTACAATCGCGGTGCGGCGCAGCTCCTTAGCGCGCGCCGCAATGAGGGTACGCTCCTTCTCGGTACCCTCATCAACGACGACCGACCAGCGGCCGCGGTCCACAGTAATGACCCTGCCACGAATCGCTTCTTTGAAGGTCGGGCGGTCCTTCGTGCGGGGGCGGGAGCCCTTCTTGTTGGGGCGCACGCGCACATCCGACTCATCCCATTCGGAGAAATCGCGCACGTTCATGCGGGAAGAACCCATTTAGAAGACCTCCTGGTCAGCGGTAGCATCAGCGGTGGAGGCGCCGGTCTGCCATTGCGCCAGCATGTCCTCCCACATTGCGGTAAATTCGGGCATGGTCTTAGCTACGGTGGCTACGTTCTGCACCACCACATTGGGGCGGCGCAGACCAATAATCGCCGCGAAGGTCGCCATACGGTGATCGTCGTAGGTGCGCGCCAGAACCTGCGCAACCTCCGCGGCAGCGGGGATGGGCGCCTCAATCACCAGCGAATCGGCGGTGTCGTGGGCGGCACCTCCCAGGCGGTTAATCTCAGCGGCGAGCGCTGCGAGGCGGTCCGTCTCATGACCGCGCAGATGCGCAATGCCGGTCAGCTCAACGCGGCCCTTCACGAAAGCACAAGCAGCCGCCATAGTCGGCGCCAACTCGCCACCGGCAGACAGATCAAAGGAGAAGTCACCCTCGGGAAGCTGCGCCGGACCGGTCACGGTCAGACGGCCCTCAGCGTAGCGAACCTGCGCACCCAGCGCGGGCAGAAGCTCACGCCACATATCGCCCACCTGGGTCGTACCCGCCGAAGAGTCAGCCGCGGGTGCAGGCCAATGAGGAATAGTCACCGACTCGCCGGTAACCACGGCGGCGGCAAGGAACGGACCGGCATTCGACAGATCAGGCTCAATGGTCATCTCAAATCCGGGGAAAGAACCGGGATGAACCGTCCAACGGTACTCGCCACCCTCTGCTTCATTGGCTTGGTTCGGGTAGTGCTCCTGCACCTCGATGCCCATCTGGCGCAGTGCCTCCACGGTCATCTGAATGTGCGGGATGGACGGCACCGAAGAACCCTCGTGCACCAGCACCATACCCTGCGGTAGGCGAGGCGCCATCAGCAACAGAGCCGAAACGAACTGGGACGACGTCGAAGCATCAATACGAACCACGGGCGCCTCAGAAACACCCTCTGCGCTCGCCAGGCCGGGGGAGCGCAGCACGAAGGGCAGAGCGTTCTCGCCCTGCTCACAATCCACCTGCACACCCAGCTGACGCAGACCCTCCAGAACCGGACCCATCGGACGTTGACGGGCGTGCGGGTCACCGTCAAAAGCGAACTCACCCGGCAGCAGCGCCGCCAGGGCGGGCACAAAACGCATCACGGTACCGGCAAGACCGCACTCAATCGACACGGTGCGCGACTGAGCGGAATCGGACTGCGCCTGTGCGGAATGCGCTTCCACAAAGCTCAGGGGAGTGACCTTAACATCCGGACCGAACGGCGAATCGGTCGGCACCAGCTCAATACCCGCACCCAGCTGACGCAGCGCCTCAATCATCAGCGCCGAATCGCGCGAATGCAGCGGCGCACGCAAATACGAGGGGGAATCAGCCAGAGCAGCAAGCAACAGATAACGGTTCGTGAGCGACTTAGAACCCGGAATATGCACCAGCGCGTTCTTGCCAGCGGCTTCGCTGGAGGCGGGTGCCAGGGGAGCGGGCCAATCACCGGGGGAAAGCTGCACTGCTGCGTCGCTCATACATCCTCTTCTGGTTCAAATCATGGGGAGGGCGCAGACTCAGAGACGCTGCGCCGGTTGATGTCTACCCCTATTCTACCGGTTGAGGGTTTGCGAGCCGCTGAGGGCTCCAGCGCTGAGATAGGCGGCGCGAACTAGGCAACACGAACCAGACGGCGCGAACTAAAACAACACGCGTAAAGGCGGTGCACTGTTATTGGTGCACCGCCTTCACTCATCATCAGATGTCTATACCCCCAGCGGGGCAACAGCTTGAGGCAGCTTAGAGGTTAGCCTCGGCGCAGAACTTCTGCACATCCTGCAGCAGACGCGCCTTCAGCTGCTCGGGCGCCTGCTGAGCGCACGAAGAACGCATCTTCTCACGAATCATCAGCTCAAAGTCCTTCACATCCGCGCATTCGGGGCAGGCATCCAGATGCGCCTGAACCGTGCGCAGCTGCTCGGGGCTCAGCTCCCTATCGAGGAATTCGTAGAGGCGCTTGAGGGTCGCCGAGCAGGGCTGGCCGTCGCAATCCTCCAGCGGCTCAGAAGCCGCGGAGGCTTCGGGGACAGAAGAATTCTTGTCTGTGGTTGACATCGGGGTTCCTTTCACACGGAAGGTATAAAGTGTTAGGGGAGTCTAGCCTCAACCGCATGGGGGGGCTAGCTCACGTGTAGAAGAGCGAAGCTAAGAATCCGCAGGCGCCTCGGAACGAGAGTCCGCCGGAGGGGACTTTACAACCTTGGCCGCCTTAGTGCCCTTGGTAGCCTTTGCCGGCTGCCCCTTCGCGTTCGCCTTTGCTACGGCTTTCGCCTCAGCCTTCGCTTCTGCCTTTGCGATGGTCGACGGGCGCAGACCGTTCTCACGCGCATAATCGAGCAGCTTCTCACGCAGAATACGGCGGCCACGATGCAGACGAGACATCACCGTGCCCAGAGGGATATCCAGAATCTCCGCAATGTCCTTGTACGCGAAACCCTCCACATCGGAGTAGTACACCACCATGCGGAAATCCTCAGACAGCTCGTTCAGAGCCTCACGAACCTCCGTATTCGGCAAGGCGCTCAGCGCCTCCACCTCAGCAGAACGCAGACCCACCGCATCATGCTCACCGGCCTGAGCCAGCTGCCAATCCTCCACCGTCTCACCCTGAGACTGCTGCGGCTCACGCTGACGCTTACGGTACAAATTGATGTACGTATTCGTCAGGATGCGGTACAGCCACGCCTTCAGGTTCGTACCCTCGGTGAACTGGTGGTACGAAGCAAAAGCCTTCATGTAGGTTTCCTGCACCAAGTCTTCAGCATCGGCAGAGTTGCGGCTCATCCGCAGGGCAGCAGCGTAGAGCTGATCCACATACTGCATAGCGTCCGCGGTAAAGCGTTCGCGTAGCTCGCGGGTATCCGCCGCGGTGTTGGTTTCAGCCATGTTTCTCCTCTACAGGAACGCGCCAGGCGTTCACATCCATAACGTAGAATTCTTCTCTTTATTCCGCAGAACGCGCACAAACATCTGCGGGTAAAGCAAAACCCCGGGTCCGAATAATATCCGAAACGCCGGGGTTTTAAAGTGTATGCAAGATACCTTATGCGTTGGGGCGCTTACCGTGGTTTGCGCCGCCCTTACGACGGTCCTTGCGCTTACGACCGCGCTTGCTCATCAGAGCCTCCTTATAGTGTTCATGGATGCACGCCCCACCTTCGCGGTGCGTGCCCCCTATTACCTGCCCTAGCAGAGGCGGTCACCGAAAACCGGTGCTCCACGCTATAAGGGCAACGCCGTCTATTTTTTCATAGAAACGGCATGATTGCATCTTGGAACCGGGATATGAGCTAAAAAACACGAACTTTCTTCGTGTCTCTTCGCCCTTTCGACCAGGTCCAACTAGGGGAGCGGGCTCTTAGCCGTGCTCAGGAATGTTCAGCCAGTTGTACCAGCCGCGGTGCAGAACCAGCCATGCCATCAGACCGTAACCGGACTGACCCGGGCGGCCGTCATTCGCGGCAAGGTCGTTGCGCCACTGCTCGTGGTGGAGCAGCGGGTTGAACGTATCCACGTACACGTGGTTACGGCGGGTCACCACATCCGCGTATGCCGCCGACAGGTCAGCGATACGGCGGTTACGCTCAGCGTCCAGGGTCGGCGGCGGACCAACAACCAGAACCTTAATGTTGTTCTGCGACGCCATGTCCACAATGTTCGCCAGGTTCAAACGCGAACGAGCGCTGGTCAGACCCAAATCAATGTCAAAGGTCGACGGAGCAATAATGAGGCGGTTATCAGCACCGGGAACGAAGCGGCGGCGCGCCTCCTCGAACCAGCGTGCATTCAGCTGCTCGCTACCTTCATTGGGGGCGGCAAGGTTATATGCCGCAATGGATGCGGTGGTCTGCGGGGTGCGCGCCATAACACGGCCAAACCAGCCGAGGGTACGGGGATCGCCAACACCGGCGAGCAGGTCATCGCCGACTGCCACAATTCGAATATTGCGTTGCTCCACGGAATTCTTTCTTCTGCAGTATGCGCCCGCCGTGAGAGGCGGCAAGGCACGTGAGTAATAGTCTTTATATCTAGGATAAGCGCTTACCGGCCTCTTTTCGAACTTAATACCCTATCCGGTAAGCATCCGAGACTAAAAAACCCGTCTGCCCGCCAGAAACATCTGACGGGAAGACGGGTTTTGAAGAGCTAAATCATGAGCCGATCAGCTGTAGAAGACCTTAGCCTTCGAAGACCTGCTTGAGCAGAGCCTCAGCCTCAGCTGCGTGCAGCTTACCGGTACCGGCAGCCGGGGAAGCAGCTGCGGAGCGGGAAGCAAGACGCACGCGGCGGTCCAGCAACGGCAGCAGGTTCACAGCCATGAACGGCCACTGACCCTGGTTAGCAGGCTCGTCCTGAGCCCACACAACGTCGGTAGCGTTCGAGTACAGAGCCAGCTGCTCCTTGATTTCCTGCTCGGGCAGCGGGTACAGCTGCTCCACCGAGACAATAGCGGTCTTGGTGTCGCCGCGGCGCTCGCGCTCAGCTTCCAGATCGTAGTAGAGACGACCGGATACGAAGACCACACGCTCAACCTGAGCCGGGTTAATACCCGAACGGTCACCAATCACCGGCTGGAACGAACCCTCGGTGAAGTCCTCGATGGAGGACGCAGCAGCCTTCAGACGCAGCAGCTGCTTGGGGCTGATCACCACGAGCGGCTTGTACGGACGGTGCTGAGAGTGGCGACGCAGCAGGTGGAAGTGCGAAGCCGGAGTCGAGGGGCAGGCAACAGTCATGTTGTTCTCAGCGCACAGCTGCAGGTAACGCTCAACACGAGCCGAGGAGTGGTCAGGACCCTGACCCTCGTAGCCGTGAGGAAGCAGCATAACCAGCGAGGAGCGCTGGCCCCACTTCTGCTCGGAGGAAGACACGAACTCATCAATGATGGTCTGAGCGCCGTTCGCGAAGTCACCGAACTGAGCCTCCCACACCACGAGCGAGTCGGGGCGCTCCACCGAGTAGCCGTACTCGAAGCCGAGAACGCCGTACTCAGAGAGGAAGGAGTTGTAGATACGGAACTTGCCCTGGTCCTCAGAGAGGTGCTCCAGCGGCGACCACTCTTCATCAGTGATGTGGTCGTGCAGAACAGCGTGACGCTGAACGAAGGTACCGCGCTGAACATCCTGACCGCTCATACGAACGTCGGTGCCCTCCATCAGCAGCGAACCGAAGGCGAGCAGTTCACCCATACCCCAGTTCACGTTGCCGGTGCGGCCCATCTCAACGCGCTGCTCCATGAGCTTCTTCAGCTTCTTGTGGACGGTGAAGCCCTCGGGCTCCTTACCGAACGCATCAGCGATGTGCTGCAGAGTCTCACGGGAAATTGCAGTCTTACCGCCGTGAACGACCTCGGTGTTCTGCTGGGATGCGGGCAGTTCCAGACCGGAAACGTGCGCGCCAGCAGGAGCCGGTGCCGAAGACTGAGTCTCGACGAAGATAGCGTCCAGCTTCGAGTGGTAGGAGTCCAGAACTTCGTCTGCCTCTTCCTGAGAGACATCGCCGCGACCGACCAGGTCCTGTGCGTACAGGGTGCGGGTCGAGGGCAGGACGTCAATATCCTGGTACATCTTCGGCTGGGTCATCGACGGATCGTCAGCCTCGTTGTGACCGCGGCGGCGGTAGCAAATCAGGTCAATGACGACGTCGCGACCGAAGCGCTCACGGTACTCGAATGCCAGGCGTGCGGCGCGAACCACTGCGTCCGGGTCATCAGCGTTGACGTGGAAGACCGGAGCCTTAGTCATACGCGCAATGTCGGTAGCGTGGGTTGCGGTGCGGCCGTCGTTCGGCAGGGTGGTGAAGCCAATCTGGTTGTTCACCACAACGTGCACGGTGCCGCCGGTGGTGTACGCCTTCAGGTCAGCCATCTGCAGGGTCTCCATGACGATGCCCTGGCCAGCGAACGCTGCGTCACCGTGAATCAGGATCGGCAGGACCGGGTGACCCTCAACGCCCTGCTCGTTGTAGACGTCCTGCTTAGCGCGGACGATACCCTCGAGCACGGTGTTTGCAGCCTCAAGGTGCGAGGGGTTAGCAGCCACGTAAACCTGGGTCTGCTTACCGGAATCGGAGGTGAAGACGCCCTCGGTACCGAGGTGGTACTTCACGTCACCGGAGCCACCCTCGTAAGGTGCTGCGGTGCCGGAGAACTCACGGAAAATCTGAGCGTAGGACTTACCAGCAATGTTGGTCAGCACGTTCAGACGACCGCGGTGTGCCATACCAATGGCAACGCCCTTCAGGTCGTTGTTAGCGGCCTTGTCCAGCACAGCGTCCAGCAGCGGAATCAGGGACTCGCCGCCCTCCAGGGAGAAGCGCTTCTGACCCAGGTACTTGGTCTGCAGGAAGTTCTCGAATGCCTCAGCCTCAACCAGCTTGGAGAGAACACGCAGCTGCTCCTCGCGGGTGGGCTTAGCAACGCCGCGCTCCAGACGCTCCTGGAACCATGCGCGAACCTCGGGGTCCTCAGAGTACATGTACTCAACGGACAGGGAGCCGGAGTATGCCTCGTGCAGGCGCTCCAGGATGGTGCGCAGCGGCAGACGCTCGGAACCGCCGAAGCCACCGGTCGGGTAGACGCGGTCCAGATCCCACAGGGTCAGGCCGTAGTTCTCCAGCTTCAGGTCCGGGTGCGAACGCATCTTGTAACCAACGGGGTTGGTTGCTGCGGTCAGGTGGCCGTGCACGCGGTACGCGTGAATCAGCTGCTGAATACGTGCAACCTTAGAGATTTCCTGAGCGTCATCGACGTGGTTGTCGCGTGCCCAACGAACCGGCTCGAAAGGAACCTTCAGGTCGCGGAAGATTGCGTCGTAGAAGTCGTCGCCGCCAAGCAGGTAGTGCTCAACCAGCTTCAGGAACTCACCGGAACCTGCACCCTGAATGACGCGGTGGTCGTAGGTGCTGGTCAGGGTGATGATCTTGGACAGGCCCTGCTGGGTGATGAGCTTCTCGGACAGGCCGCGGAACTCAGCCGGGTACTCCAGCGCACCCACACCGATGATGGCTGCCTGGCCCTTGGAGAGACGGGGCACCGAGTGGACGGTACCAATACCACCGGGGTTGGTCAGCGAAACAGTGGTGCCGCGGAAGTCCTCAATGGTCAGCGCGCCGTTACGGCCACGCTTAACGATGTCGTTGTACGCATCCCAGAACTCGCGGAAGCTCAGCTTCTCAGCACCCTTGAGGTTCGGAACGACCAGGTTACGGGAACCATCGGGGCGGGGCAGGTCAATAGCCAGACCAAAGTTCACGTGTGCGTTGTGGATTGCAACGGGCTTGCCCTTCTCATCCACACCGTAGGTCACGTTCATCGAAGGCATCGCTGCCACTGCGCGAATTACTGCGTAACCAATCAGGTGGGTGAAGGAGACCTTGCCGCCGCGGGTGCTTGCCAGGTACTTGTTGATGGCAGCACGGTTCTCAATGAGCAGCTTTGCGGGGACCGCACGAACGGTGGTTGCGGTGGGGACAGTCAGCGACTCTTCCATGGTCGTGACGACTGCCTTAGCAGGGCCGCGGAGGGGGACAATCTTGTCTTCAGCAGGTTCCACAGGTTCAGCCTTCTTGGTAGCAGCGGGAGGGGTGGGGTTAGCAGGTGCAGCCGCAGGCTTCGGTGCCGCGGGGGCGGGAGTTGCTACAGGTGCGGCAGGTGCAGCCGGTGCGGCGGGTGCCGCAGCAGGAGCTGCACTAGCGGTACCGGCGCCTCCCAGCGCCTTGTCGATGGTCTCAAAAATGGGCCACCATGAAGGGTCCACGAGGTTCTTGTCCTTCTGGTAACGCTCGTACTGTTCTTCAACGAACCATTCGTTACCGGCAAATTCCTCAGGCACCAGATGTTCTGGCAGATTTGGCACGTTAAACGCCTCTTCCAATTAGTGTGAATTTATCCGTCGCGTCCGGGACTCTCCCCGGCATAGACGACCCGCGTCTTCGAGGGGCGAATCATCACGCTGAGCATGTGCGCATCGCCTAAGATGGTGGCCGTATGTGCGGGGTGCGCACCGTACAAACCTGCCTAGCGTGCCGTGAACGTCGGGGTTCATCCGCTTGCATGGCGGCACACTCATGCTCCTATGTATAAGTGTAAAGAGAAGCACGGTGAACTTTCCAGCTCATCGCGCTATATCCGCAATGCAATTTTTCACTCTTACGGATTAGCAATGAGCCGCGTGCGCAACAAGTACTGTCTTGCACGTGTGAGCAGGCACTCTACAGCACCGGGAAGAGACGAAACCTTCGCTAAAATATGGGGTATGGATGACCCTTTGAGTAAGACTCTGACTACTAGCCAGCGCAGAATACTGCCCGCATACTCTGCGCAACACGGCACTGTAACACCCAAAAACACCACCTCCGATGCTCAGCATCTGGACAGCCTGACTGCGGGGCTACCCCGCCAGGCCCAAGGCGCCGCACACCAGTCGATGGAGGCGGTGACCGCGTGGATCTGATTCTCCTACTCATCGGCCTGCTGCTCATCCTGGGAACGGGCTTCTTCGTTGCCGTAGAGTTCTCCCTCGTAGCACTCGAAACCGCCACCGTGCAGCAGGCAAAGGACTCCGGCGATAAAGCCGCCGACGCCGTCCTGCGCTGCCTCAAGACGCTCTCTACTCAGCTCTCCAGCTGCCAGATTGGCATCACCATCACCACGCTGCTGACCGGTTACACCCTCGACGCTGCCATCAAGGCGCTCACCACCGGCGCCATCAGCAGCCTGGGTCTGCCCACCAGCGTGACCGACGTACTCACCCTGGTGCTGGCGATGCTCATCGCAACCTTGCTCTCCATGGTCGTCGGCGAACTGCTGCCCAAGGGCCTCGCTATCGCCGAACCCTACGATGTGGCGCGTCGAGTCGCCCCCGCGCAGCTGGCATTCACCCGCGTCATGTCCCCGCTCGTGCGCATCATGAACGGCTCTGCCAACTGGATTCTCGGACGCTTCGGCATGGAAGCCAAGGAAGAACTCTCCGCGGCACGCACCCCCGAAGAGCTCTCCTCCATGGTGCGCCGCTCCGCAGAAGAAGGCATCCTCGACTCCGACGCGGCACGCTTCGTGGACCGCACCCTGCGCTTCTCCGAGCTGACCGCCTCCGAAGTCATGACCCCGCGCGGCCAGGTCGCCATGCTCGAAGACACCGCCCCCGTTGCCGAAGTTATCAAGCTGGCACGCTCCACCGGCCACTCCCGATTCCCCCTCTACAAGGGCGACCACGACAACATCGTGGGCGTCGTGCACGTGAAGAAGGCAGTCGGCGTGCCCCCGGAGGTTCGCGAAACCCTCGAAGCCGGCGCCCTCGCAGAAGACGTGCTGCAGGTCCCCGAAACCCTGCACCTGGACGCGCTGCTCACCCAGCTACGCCAGGGCGCCCTGCAGCTCGCCGTGGTCCTCGACGAATACGGCGGAACCGCCGGCATCGCAACCCTCGAAGACCTCGTCGAAGAAATCGTCGGCGAAGTCTCCGACGAACACGACCGCGGCCGCACCGAACGCCCCCTACGCTACGGCAACGGCGACTGGGTGTTCTCCGGCCTGCGCCGCCCCGACGAAATCAACACCCTCATCCCCGGGCTCGAGGTTGAGGAAAGCCCCGAATACGAAACCGTCGGCGGCTTCATGATGGAACGGCTCGGCCGCATCCCCGAAGTAGGCGACAGCGTCCCCGTAACCGGCGGTACCCTGCGCGTCGATACCCTCGAAGGCCGCCGCGTGGACCGCATCCGATTCACCCCCACGCCCGCCACTAGTGCACAGGAACAGACCGAGAAGGGAGGCAACGCATGAACGACTGGGTAGCCATCGCACTGCTCGTCATCCTGCTCGCCGGAAACGCCTTCTTCGTCGCCGGTGAATTCGCCATCATGTCCACCCGACGAGCACAAATCGAACCGCTCGCCGAAGAAGGCAATAAGCGAGCGCAGACCGTCATCTACGCGCTAGAAAACGTCTCGCTCATGCTCGCCACCTGCCAGCTGGGCATCACCATCTGCTCGCTGCTGATTCTGAACGTCTCAGAACCGGCGCTGCACCACATGCTGGAGGTGCCCCTGCACCTGGTCGGCCTGTCCCACGCGATCGTGGATGTGCTCGCCTTCGGTATCACCCTGATTCTGGTCACCTACTTGCACGTGATTTTCGGCGAGATGGTTCCCAAGAACGCAGCCGTGACCCTCGCCGCCCGCGGCGTGGCTCTCTGGATTGTGCCGCCCCTGGTGACCATCTCCAAGATTTTCGCCCCCGTGGTCGCCCTGCTGAACAACCTGTCCAATAAGCTGCTGGCGCTCATGAAGGTCGAAGCGAAGGACGAAGTCGCCTCCACCTTCACCCTGGGCGAGCTGCAGACCATCGTGGCAACCTCAACCGCGGAAGGCACCGTGGAAGACGACGCCGGCGTGATTGAAAGCGCCCTCGAATTCACCGAGAAGGACGTCTACGAAATCATGGTGCCCGGCGATAAGCTCGTCACCCTGCCCTTCGGCAGCACCCCCGCCGAACTGGAACGCGCTGTGGCACGCAGCGGCTACTCCCGCTTCGTCATTACCGACAGCGACGGAACCTACATGGGCTACCTGCACGTGAAGGATGCCCTCGCCATCGCCCCCGAGCGGTTCGAGGAGCCCTTCCCCTGGTACAAGCTGCGTTCCCTGGACACGCTCACCCCGACCACCGATATTGACGACGCGCTCGCCTCCATGCAGCGCAGTCGAACCCATATCGCGCAGGTTATGGATGAACAAGGCGTAACCCTCGGCGTGGTCTTCCTCGAAGACGTGCTGGAGGAGCTCGTCGGCGAAATCAACGACACCACCCAGGACGCGGTGCGTGAGCGTGTACGCCGACAGCAGTCACGCGAAGCCCAGTAATAAGCCCAGTAGCCGTATCGTGAGATACCTCGAATAAAACAGGGAAATCTTGAACACACAGCCCGCCCGGTGCCCTCGTCAAAGAGGGCGAGGGGCGGGCTGTTTTGCGGTTAAAAACGTCTTATGGATGCCCCCAAAGGGCAGTCTCAGACGGAGGGATGAAGCGGCAGTATAAAGTAGCGGTGGGGGAGCGCAGTAGGCTGAGCTAACTATCCCTGTTGCATAAGCTACTGACAAGGAAAAGGGTTGCCTAACAGCACCCAAATGACACCAATAAAGAGTTGTTTATACGGGTGTGCGCATGATGTAGTTAAGGAACCTACAGACTAGAACGAACCGAAAGAGAGCCCTCATGTCGCACCCGAAGATCACCCGCAAGCACTTCCTCACCGCAATGGGCTCACTCGCCGCGTCCTCCCTGCTGCTGGCAGGCTGCGCAACCGAGAACAGCACCTCATCCGGTTCGTCCTCCTCGGCTGGCTCCAACAACGGCAAGGTGAAGGTCGTCGCATCCACCGACGTCTACGCAGACATCGCCAAGCAGGTCGGCGGCGACTACGTTGAGGTGACCGCGCTGATCGCCTCCACCAGCACCGACCCCCACTCCTACGAAGCCACCAGCGCCGACCGCCTCAAGGCGAAGGACGCATCCCTGATCGTCATCAACGGCGCAGGCTACGACCTGTTCCTCGAAGACCTCGCGGGCAAGGACAACGCCTCCCAGAAGATCGTGAACGCGGTCAAGGTCAGCGGCAAGCTCACCGACGCCGAATACACCCACCTGGTCGAGGACCACCGCGGCGGCGAACACCACGAAGACGGCGGCGACCACGCCCACGCACACGAGTTCAACGAGCACCTCTGGTACGACTTCGAAACCATGAAGAAGGTCGCCCAGAAGATCGCTGAAGAGCTCGCAGGCCTCGACTCCGCACACGCTGAGGCGTTCCGCACCAACGCATCCACCTTCTCCAAGGAACTGGACGCACTGGACACCACCGCCAAGGCAATCGCCGGTGAAGGTAAGAAGTACCTGTCCACCGAGCCCGTGCCGGACTACCTGATTTCCTCCACCGGCGCAGAGAACGCAACCCCCAGCGAATTCGCTGAGGCGGCAGAAGCCGGCAACGACGTCCCCGCACTCGTCCTGAAGGAAACCAAGGACATGGTCACCGAGAAGAAGGTCCAGTTGCTCGCCTACAACGAGCAGACCTCCACCTCCCAGACCAACGAGGTGCTGCAGGCAGCTAAGGACGCCTCGGTGAACTACGTATCCTTCACCGAAACCCTGCCGGAAAACACCAACTACCTGGCATGGATGAAGACCAACGTCAGCAACCTCGAAAAGGCGCTCTCCTAAGTGACTGACAACAATAACGGTGCCGCCCCCGCGATTTCCATTCGCGGGGGTAGCCTCGCTTTCGGGGCCCGCACCCTCTGGAAAGATCTAACCCTCGACATTGGCGCAGGCGAATACTTCGCCGTGCTCGGACCCAACGGCTCCGGCAAGTCCACCTTCCTCAAAGTCGTTCTCGGCCTGACCGGACTCAACGCCGGCGAAATCTCCGTGCTCGGCAAACCCGCACGCCTGGGCAACGCCGGCGTCGGCTACGTACCGCAGCAGAAGTCCATCCCCACCTCCACCCCGATGCGCGCCCGCGACCTCGTGGGACTTGGCGTGGACGGGCACCGCTGGGGCATCCGCCTGCACGGCCGCAAATACCGCGCCAAGGTTGACGAACTCCTTGAAGCCGTCGGCGCGACCGAGTACGCGAATGTACCGGTGGGTCTGCTCTCTGGTGGTGAGCAGCAGCGTCTGCGTATCGCTCAGGCGCTCGCGAACGACCCGAAGATTCTGCTGGCTGACGAGGCGCTACTCTCCCTGGACCTCAACCACCAGTACGCGGTGGCTGAGCTGATTCACCGGTTCAACCGTGAACGCGGCGTGGCGGTGGTGTTCGTGACCCACGAAATCAACCCCATCATTGAGCATGTGGATCGTGTGCTTTACCTGGCGAATGGTCGTTTCACGGTCGGCTCGGTGGAAGAGGTCATGACCAGTGAGACTCTCACCTCCCTGTACGGAACCCCGGTGAGCGTGCTCAAATCCAATGGCCGTTACGTGGTGGTGGGTGAGACTCACGCCAGCGACCACTGCCATATCGAGGGCACCGACCAGAACATTCACGGCTCCCACCTGAAGTCTGGTCTTTCTGAACCGCAGCGCACTCTACACATTCCGGGAGGAACCACTCGATGACCATTCTTGCTTCCCTCCCCGCTCTGGCACCGCTTGCCGCCGCGCAGAACGATTTGCTCTCCCGCATTTTTGTGTTTGACCGCTACGGCGAGCTGTTGCAGATGCTGCAGAACTCCATTTTTGCTGGCGCTGTGCTAGGCCTTATCGGTGGTTTCGTCGGCATTTTCGTGATGATGCGCGACCACGCCTTTGCGGTGCACGGCGTCTCTGAAATGTCTTTCGCGGGTGCAGCCCTTGCCCTGTTGCTCGGCTATGACGTGGTGACCGGCTCCATGGTCGGTTCGATTGCCTCGGCTCTGCTGATTGCCTTTCTGGGCTCTAAGGCGAGCAATTCGAACTCGGTCATCGGTGCACTCATGCCGTTCGGCTTGGGCTTGGGTATTCTCTTCCTCTCCCTGTACCAGGGCCGTAGCGCGAATAAGTTCGGTCTGCTGACCGGTCAGATCGTGTCCGTGGATGCCGACCAGCTGCACACCATGATTATTGGTGCGGTGGTTATTATCTCCCTACTGGTGATGGTGTGGCGTCCGCTGAGCTTCTCCTCCCTGGACCCGGAGGTCGCTCGCGCTAAAGGTGTGCCGATGCGCTTCCTGTCCCTGGTGTTCATGGTGATTCTGGGTATTGCTGTGGCGCTGTCGGTGCAGGTGGTCGGTTCGCTGCTGGTGCTGGCGCTGTTGATTACTCCGGCGGCTGCGGCGATGCAGGTGACTGCCTCTCCGGTACGCACCCTGATCCTGTCGGTGCTGTTCGCGGAGGCGTCCATTGTGGGCGGTATTCTGCTGGCTCTTGCCGGTTCGCTGCCGATTAGTCCCTACGTGACCAGTATTTCCTTCCTGATTTACGTGGTGTGCCGTGTGATTGGTGGCGTGAAGCGCCGCCATAGCGCGTCGGGCCGCCAGCTGGCTGAGAAGGCATAAGACCTATAGAAAGAGCCCCACCTCGGGAATGAGGTGGGGCTCTTTCGTTGTCGTGCTGTGTTAGCGCTATGGGTCATGTACCCGGTGCGCAATGCGGGCTCAACCTGTGTGGCGTTGTGTTGCCTTGTCCAGATGCCCTGTGTGTCGTGCTGTAGTGGCGCCGAAGATCTTTGAAGGCGCCCTCTCTTTGTTCCTCCAGAGAAGGATCCTCTCCGGTGAAGGAAAGCCCCTCAGCAGGTGAGGGGTGCGGCCTAGCCTGCAACGTTAGCGTGCAGCGCCGCCCTGCGATTCTTCCTCGCGACGTGCCAAAGTGCAGTCCGGGCAGTAACCGGTCACTTCAACCACGTGCTCCAGCTCCGAGAAGCCGTGCTGCTTACCCATAGCCAGTGCCCAGTCCTCAAGGGCGGGTGCTTCCAGCTCAATGGCGGTGCCGCATCGGCGGCAGAGCAGGTGGTGGTGATGGTCCTTTACCTGGCAGTGGCGGTACAGGGTCTCACCCTCAACGCCCTTGACCGAGTCGAGCTCACCGGCATTAGCCAGCGACTGCAGCACACGGTAGGTGGTTGCGAGAGAGACCTGTTCCTTGCGGTTCGCGAGGGTCAGGTGCAGATCCTGTGCTGAGATGAAATCGCCGAGCTCTTCCATGGTCGCCTTGATGATGCGACGCTGGCGGGTATTTCGGGCTTCGGCGGGCTTCGTAATTCTCCGTACGGGAATATGAGTGTCCATTGCTGAACCTTTCGGGGCGGAAATCCGCCCCATTGTGTGGTCGATCTTGTCTTACGACTTTACACTAGAGGCGTTCAAAAGGTGGTTGATTTGCGCTTTATCTCAAAAATTGAAGTCATCAACAGGCACGAATGAGGGTTAACGGTAGACTAAAACTATGAAAATGACGAAGTACACCCACTCATGTATCCGCCTTGAGAATGAGGGGCGCACCCTCGTTCTTGACCCCGGCAACTTTGCCGCAGAAGGTGAGCATGCCACCGCGCTGGAAGGCGCCGATTACCTGTTCGTGACCCACGCGCATCCGGATCATTTTGATGGCCCGTCGGTGCTACCGCTGATTGCTGAGCGTGCCGAGTCGCAGACCCCGTTGAAGATTTGGGCTCCCGAGACTGTCGCCCAGGTCATCAAGGAGGCTGTGCCCGCTGCCGAGGTTACCGTTGTTTCCTCTGATTCTGAGTTCAGCATCCCCGGTTTTGAGGTGAAGACCTACGGCGGTCAGCACGCCCTGATTCACCCGCTGATTCAGACCATCGCTAATGTCGGTTACCTGATTAACGGTGCCGTGTACCACCCGGGTGACTCGTTGGTGGTTCCGCACCGCGTGCGTGCGAATACCGTTCTGGTGCCGATTCACGCGCCCTGGTCGAAGGTTCAGGAAGTCATTGATTTTGTGATTGCGACCGGCGCTCAGCGTGTGGTTCCGATTCACAACGGCATGATTAACGCCAACGGCACCGGCATTATTGAGGGCTTGGTGACGAACTTCGGCGCGAAGTACGGCACTGAGCTGAAGCACCTGAACCCCGGCGAGAGCATTGAGGTTGAGGCGTAAGCCTGACCGTTGAGCTTCAAACGCGCCGACGACGGCGCATGAAGGAGATTATATTGTGAGCACGATTTTTACCAAGATTATTGAGGGCGAGATTCCCGGCCGCTTCGTCTGGAAGGACGAGCACTGCGTCGCCTTCCTGGACATCATGCCCCTGTCGGAAGGTCACCTGCTGCTCGTTCCCCGCGCTGAGGTCGACCGTTGGCCCGACCTGCCGGATGAGCTGGCTGCGCACCTGTTCGCTGTGGCGCACAAGATTTCTGGTGCCCTGGATCAGGCGTTTGATAAGGACCGTGTGGCTCTGATGATTGCGGGCTTCGACGTTCCGCACACCCACATCCACCTGTTCCCGGCTGACGGCATGGCTGACTACGATCCCGCCAACGCGAAGAAGGACGCTACCGCAGAAGAGCTGGATGCGGCCGCCGAGAAGGTGCGTGCTGCCCTGCGCGAGCGCGGTCACGGCGAGTTCGTGCCGGAGGCGTAAGCGCCCTTTACAGCGCGTATAAACACGACAACGCGTATAACCACGAAGGAGCCGCCCTCTACAGAACAGTAGAGGGCGGCTCCTTCGTTAATATAGCCCGTTGCTATATCCCGGGGGGAAAGAAACTTAGTGCTTTTCAGCCTTGGAGATCTGGTCAGCCAGGTCCTCGGGGGAGAGGTTAGCGGAGGAGAACTCGGGGGTTAGCGGCAGGTGCAGCTGCAGGCCGGTACCGGGGCAAATCTCGACCTTTGCGGAGCGTAGCTTGAAGTCGACCACGTGGCCGCCCTGAACGTGCTCATCATCGATAAAGTGGGCGTGGCAGCCGGGCACCGAGATGCCCTGCTCGTAGATCGGGGTGCGGAAGCCAACAATCGTGCCGGTCACGTTATCGAACTGGACAATGTCCTCGTTCTCGGTGGCCGCAACCATCTTCGGGTAGGGCTTCTCCTGCTTGATGACGGTGCGGGTGCGGACCCATTCGAACTCGCCGTAAATCTTGATGGCGTACATGTAGTTCTTGGAGACGGTGAAGTCATCCAGAATCTGGGAGGCAGACTTACGGAGTAGGTTCTGCGGTAGTTCGCGCTTAATCATGGGCACGAAGTTGGTGACCACGGCGTAGGGGGTCTGCTGGCGCAGGTCGGGCAGGGATACGGAGCCGTCGTGGCGTACCTGGTAGCAGACGCCGTCGAGGACGACCATTTCGCCGTCGAGGCCGTTGAAGGTACCCACACCGAAGTTGCCGTGGCTCAGGAGCTCACCGATGGTCATCTCGCCATCGTAGATGCCGTCCAGCAGCTGGGACATGAGGCCGGTCTGAAAAACTTCGTTACGGAAAACAGTTTCACCGTTTAGGATGGTCGGCTGATATGCCATGAGATTTCTCCTCGTTACAGTGGATGCGGCGTCAGACGGGTCGGTCGGTCATCGGCGATACTCGCCCTAACTGATGCTAAAAAGGGGAAGGGCGTCGGGGAGAACACGGCGTGTGATGTCGTTTCTCTAGGAATTCGTAGGTGACGCAGGCCGGGCGCACGCACTTTCATTGTACGCCTGTGCAGGAAGAACCCCGGGACTAGCGGGTACAACATCTTATGATGTGGCCCGCGACCTGCTCCTACAAGGGAAGAGGGGGTAGGGCCCGCTAGAGCTCCAGAAGCATCTCTACGTGCTCAATTCCAACCTCAAGATACGGCTCTCCCACCTGCACGAACCCCGCCGCACCGTAGTAGCTGTCCTTCAGGTAGGACTGGGCGCTAATCACCAGCTGACGAGCTTCCGTATTTTCACGGACCCAGCTAATCGCCTCATGCAGTAGGGCACGCCCCAGGCCGGTGCCCCGCGCCTCCTCACGGACAGCTACTCGACCGACGGTCCAAGCACCTTCGATAGGGCGGTGGTAGCCATCATCTACTGTCATAAGATCAAAGATCCGCAAGTAGGCTAAGACCCGCCCAGACTCATCCGCGTGGAAGAAGTGAACAGACTCGAAGTCTGCTTCGTCTGGCTCCTGCGCAAGGATCTGCTGACCCACCGTAAAGACAAGAGAACGGGTGATGTGTATCTGCTGAAGCTCACGGAGAGTCAGCTCGTTGAAGCGCTTTGCCTGAAAATGCCGGGGAGTATAGGGCTGAGGATGCATGGGGGAGTCGTCCTTTCGTCTAGCTAAAGAATGAGCCTATCCCATTGAGGAAGCTACGTGCAGGAGCAGAATCAAAAAGCCGCTTTGTGGAATGTAGCGGGATAACCCTCCAACAGGTATTTATTGCTCACAGCGTGTCTGCAAGGATAACCATTTAGAACGCGCATGAATTAACAAAGCTCTTATACTGAGAACGTTATTATCACTCAATCCCCTGGAGATAACTCTATGTCTATCGCCGCTATCATGACCTGGACTCTACAATCAGAGATTCCTGTACCACCGGACGCCCAAGCTCTTTTGGGGCCGGGGGAGAGCGCCGTTGCAGCCTTTGCTACTTTCCGTGATTCTGCTATTTTCACGACTCACCGACTCATCATTCGTGATGCTCAAGGCTTGACGGGTAAGAAGGTAGAAATGTATTCGTTGCCTTACTCCTCAATCCATATGTGGTCTTCTGAAAATGCAGGAAACCTGTTCGACGCGAATAGTGAAATCGCTCTATGGACGAAGGTCGGCTACATCAAAATCAAGCTGGGCCGAAAGATTGACGTCCGCAAGCTTGACCGGCTCATCGCTCAGCAGGTTCTAAACGCTCAGCAGCACAAGGGCATAAAAATAGACTGGCATTCCCTCCGGTTGCACGACAAAAAGGGAGGGAACGCCAGCACCAACAGCTTAGCCCTTAGAGCCGCTCTAAGCGCAACTAAGATACACGAGGCTCAACGAAGCAGAAAAATATTGGACACGTACTGTCGCCAAAAGTGCTACAGCAAGATAGAAATCCGTAGAGATATGCCCGAGCACACAACAACGACCCATACGTTCCCAGAGGAACATATAGGCCGTTGCCTGTTCTCCAGAACGCACCCCCTACAAGGGGCACCGTTCAGGAAGAAAGATTAGACGCCGTAGTACAGCTGGTACTCAAGCGGGTGCGGAACCAGCGAGAGCGGTTCCAGCTCGTTCTTACGCTTGTAGTCAATCCACGCCTGAATCAGGTCTTCGGTGAAGACGCCGCCCTCGAGCAGGAAGTCGTGGTCAGCCTCCAGAGCCGCCAGAGCCTCCTCCAGGTTAGCCGGAGCCTTCTTGATGTCCTTAGCCTCTTCAGCGGGCAGCTCGTACAGGTCCTTATCGATCGGTGCCGGCGGCTCAATGCGGTTACGGATACCGTCCAGACCAGCCATCAGCTGAGCAGCAAACGCGAAGTAGGGGTTAGCGGAGGGGTCCGGTGCACGGAACTCCAGACGCTTAGCCTTCGGGTTGGTGCCGGTAATCGGGATGCGGATACCGGCGGAACGGTTACCCTGCGAGTACACCATGTTGATGGGAGCCTCGTAGCCGGGAACCAGACGCTTGTAAGAGTTCACGGTCGGGTTGGTGAACGCCAGAACAGCGGAGGAGTGCTCAATCAGACCGCCAATGTACCAACGTGCGGTGTCAGAGAGGTTAGCGTAGCCGCGCTCATCGTAGAAGAGGGGCTCGCCGTCCTGCCACAGCGACTGGTGGCAGTGCATACCGGAGCCGTTGTCACCGAACACGGGCTTAGGCATGAAGGTTACGGACTTGCCCCATGCGTCTGCGGTGCCCTTGATGACGTACTTAAACTTCAGCAGGTCGTCAGCAGCCTTGGTGAGGGTGTCGAACTTGTAGTTGATTTCTGCCTGGCCGGCTGCGCCCACCTCGTGGTGGCTACGCTCAACCTCAAGGCCAACCTCGTCCATTGCTACGCACATTGCGTCACGCAGGTCAGCCTGCTTGTCGACGGGGGAGACGGGGAAGTAGCCGCCCTTGACGGGGGTCTTGTTGCCCAGGTTGCCGCCCTCTTCCTTGCGGCCGGTGTTCCAGGGAGCCTCATCGGAGTCGATCTTGTAGAACACGGAGTTCGGCTCGACCTGGTAGCGGACATCCTCGAAGACGAAGAATTCAGCCTCGGATGCGAAGAACGCGGTGTCTGCAATGCCGGTGGACTGCAGGTACGCCTCGGCACGCTCAGCGACGCCGCGGGGGTCACGGTGGTAGGGCTCGCCGGTGCGGGGGTTCACGATGGAGCAGATGATGACCAGGGTCTTCTCAATGCGGAAGGGGTCAACGTACACGGACTGAACGTCGGGAATCAGCTGCATGTCGGACTCTGCAATGCCCTGGAAGCCGCGAATGGAGGAGCCGTCAAAAAGCTGGCCGTTGACGAAGAAATCGTCATCAATCGCCTTAGCGGGCAGGTTGAAGTGCTGCTGCACGCCGGGCATGTCGGTGAATCGGATATCAACGAAGACTACTTCTTCGTTCTTGATAAAGTCGAGAACTTCCTGGGGGCTGGTAAACATGAGGACTGCTCCTTGTTCGACTGACGGTGCAGGAGGGTGCTTTCCCTCATCACATTCAGTCTTTGGTTTAGTTTTTGGCCGCGGGCAAAACCCTGTGACATATCAAGCATAGTGGTTATTTTTTGCGCGTGCGTGACTATCGTGTTTCGGTAATGTTACAAATCCTGGAAAGGAGTTACATCTACGTTGCCTCACGAAACACAGTAGAGATGCTAACGCCCTCAGTAGAGCCAGTAGCAAAGCCAATATCAATGCCAGCAACAGCGCAATAACCGGGCGTAACAAAAGGCCCCGACCCTCCCCACACGGGAAGAGCCGGAGCCTTCAAAACCTCATATCAGCGTCTCGCTTAGCGGCCGCGCATCGCACGACGGTCGGGGCGTGCACGCATCGGGTCAACACCCTTCGGCAGACCATTCATCGGGTTACGCATAGTGTTCAGAGTGCTCAGGCGACCAGAAACAACCTGCATCTCCTGCTGAGTCAGAGCCTTCGGAAGCTTGTTCATAGTCTTCACAACGTCCTTGAGCTCAACCTGACCCTCATCGTGACCGGTCTCAATCACATGAACCGGCACACCGGGAGCCACACGAGCCAGGTGCTTCTTCTCAGTGTTCACCAGCGAGTTCACGCGGCTGTGAGGGCCCTCGGTCACCAGCACAATACCGGGACGGCCCAGCGCACGGAACACCAGATCCTGGTTGCGGTTCGCAGCAACGGGCTGCTCCTCAACAATCCAACCGCGGCGCACCGAGTTCATCGCTGCACCACTACGACCGGGCTGGTTCTCAATCTGAGCAAAAGCCGCAGTCTGCGCGCGGCGACCCAGCAGAAGCATCGCCACAATAGCGGCAACGCCCAGACCCAGAATCAGGAAAGTAATCCAGTTACCCAGGGCAATACCGATGAGGAGGAAAACCAAAAGGGTACCCAGAGCCGACAGACTCAGAATCCAACCGATATTCGGGTCGGACTTCTTGGTCATCTGGTAGACCTGCTTCATCTGGGCGAAAGTGCCCGGAGTGCGTTCCTTCTTCTTTTTCTTCTCTTCGCGCTTATCTGCCACGATTCTTCCTCGGCTGGTTCTTCCGCGGCCCCGAGAAGCGCCTCAAACGCTCACGGAACCATAGTGACGTAACGATGCAGTGTATGCCTGCAATTTTTCTAGTTTACCCTACCCGCACAAGGGGCGGGGCATAAGGGGAGGCTCCCCGAACACCGGACGAACACCGGGTTCGAGGAGCCTCAACGCTCTCAGAAAGATTCTGAAAAGGCTTAGTAGCCCGCAGCCACCAGGGAGGAGGCTTCCTGCAGGGCTGCACCCTCACCCTCAATGTGGGCAAGGTTCTCAGGGATCGGGTAGCCGTTCTTACGCATTGCACGAGCCCACAGGCGACCTGCACGGTACGAAGAACGAACCATCGGGCCCGCCATAACGCCAGCGAAACCAATCTCCTCAGCCATGTTCGCAAAATCCACGAACTGCTGCGGCTTCACCCAACGCTCAATCGGGTGGAAGAGCGGGCCGGGGCGCAGGTACTGGGTGAGGGTAATGATGTCACAACCAGCATCGTGCAGATCGCACAGCGCCTCGTAAATCTCCTCGTCGGTCTCGCCCATACCCAGAATCAGGTTGGACTTGGTGACCATGCCACCTTCCTTAGCCTGGGTAATAACATCCAGGGAACGCTCGTAACGGAACGCCGGGCGAATCTGACGGAAGATACGGGGGACGGTCTCCAGGTTGTGCGCGAAAACCTCAGGCTTAGCGTCAATCACCTTCTGAACATGCTCGGGAACACCCTTGAAGTCGGGGACGAGCATCTCAACGCCGGTGTTCGGGCACATCTTGTGAATCTGGCGGGTGGTCTCTGCGTACAGCCACGCACCGCCGTCTTCCAGATCGTCACGAGCAACACCGGTCACGGTTGCGTAACGCAGACCCATGACCTTCACGTTCTTAGCAACCTTGAACGGCTCAGCGTAGTCAACAGCAACGGGCTTACCGGTCGCAATATTGCAGAAGTCGCAACGGCGGGTGCACTCGGAACCACCAATCAGGTAGGTTGCCTCACGGTCTTCCCAGCATTCGTAAATATTGGGGCAGCCTGCCTCTTCACACACGGTGTGCAGGCCCTGACCGCGAGCCAGCTCGCGCATCTCGTTGTATTCGGGGCCAACAATAGCCTTGGTCTTAATCCAGTGAGGCTTCTTCTCAATGGGAACCTCAGCGTTGCGGGCCTCCACACGCAGTAGCTTGCGTCCTTCAGGTGCGGTGCTCAAAAGTCTTCTCCTTGGTCTAGATGTGCCCTCTGTGCAGGTGGGCCATCTTCTATTTTACGCCCGCTCAGGCGTAGGTGAAACTGATTTTCGTATATGACGAACAAAGCCGGACGCGTTACGTGTACGGCCCGTTCGATGCTTCTTGACTGCGTCTAACCCTGCGTTTAGTCCTGCGCCGCAATGGGCTCGAAAGACTCCGCCAGGCGGTCCTGGTACTTCAGAAGCTCCGCCTCCAGCGGCTCCAAAATATCGGCGGGGGTGACGGTGCGGCCCAGCTGCTCCGAAATAGTGGTAACACCCGCATCGCTAATGCCGCAGGGAATGAACTGCTGGAAGGGTGCGGTGTCGTTGCAGCAGTTAATCGCAAAGCCGTGCATGGTGGTGTTACGGGAAACGCGCATGCCCAGTGCCGCGATCTTCTTGTCCTGGGTGATGCCGTTGCCCAGAATCCACACGCCGCTACGGCCCTCAACGCGCTCACCCTTAATGCCCAGACCGGCAAGGACGTTAATGATGATTTCCTCGATAATGCGCACATACGCCACCACGTCAATGGGCTCGGGCAGGCGCAGAATCGGGTAGCCGGTCAGCTGGCCGGGGCCGTGCCAGGTCAGCTTGCCGCCGCGGTCAATCTTGACGACGGGGGTGGACTTGTCTGCGGGGTACTCGTGGTCTTCGGTGCGTTTACCGGCAGTAATCACTGCCTCGTGCTCAAGCAGAAGAATCGTATTCTGGCGGGTGCGGTTAGCCACCTCATCGTGGATGCGGTACTGCTCGTCCAGGCACTCAACATAGTTCACATAGTTCGGGGCGAAGCCCACGCGTTCAATCGTCACAGACATACTTTCTACCTTAGTACTGCTGGTGGAGGGAAGAAAATTAGGGCGCCCTGAATCACGTGATGAGCGAACACGTCGGAATATTACGTGAGGGTATGCTCAATGGGAGGAAGGGCGAATAAGCAGATAAATGCCTGAATTCACCTTTGGGGTTCTTTGGGGTATTTGAACTGTTTTAGTGTGCTTAAAGATATTGTTTGATGTAATTTGATAACATGATGGTATGAGAAGCAAAGAAGCACACGTTCTGGAAAGCATCGCCAACCCGGCTCTACCCACCCTGCAGATTGTCGAGTACCGGGGCGAAACCACCGCAAGTGCACCCACCGAGAGCGCACCCGCCGTACGTTCCGTACCCTCCGCGCACCCCGGACGCTACACCCTGCGCACCATTTCTCAGCCTGCCCCGCCTGCTCCCTCCACCCCTGTAGCTCCCTCCACCCAGCTGGCTCCCGCCGCGCCCACTCTGCGCGCGGCAGCCAACGGGTACGGATTCGAGGAAAATACGGATGCATCCGCCCAGAGGCACGTCCAGACCCCGCAGGTAGCCGCCGCTCTACGTAACGCGCCCGGACTCGCCAAGCTCCACGCCGTTACTAGTGAGAGCGCCGATAGCGCCGATCAGCTGTGCCTCTGGTACGAGCCCCTCGATGCGGGCACCCTTGACAAGCTCCTGCGCGCTCGCGCCCTGACACCCGCCGAGCTCATGACCCTGGCACGCACCCTGCACCGGGCGCTCGGCAGCCTCAAAAAGGTGGGGGAGGGGCGCGCCGAACTAAGCGCCGAATACATCGCTCTGAGCGCCGCCGGAGTGCCCAAACTCCTGCTACCTGACGCTGTCTACCGTGAAGCGGCCCCTCAAGATACGGAACAGCTCACCGCCGCTCGGGGCAACTACGCACGCTCCGCAGCAGCCCTGCTCTGGCAAGCCGCCTGCGGGCACGCGCCGGAACCCTCCACCGCCCGCGTACCCCTCTCACTGCGTATGAATTCACTGCGGATGGGAGCCACCGGCACCGCACCCGAAGGAGCACCCAGCAGCGAGTGGATTGAGCGCCTCGGCAGAGCCCTCGAATACCTGCTGGACGCACCCGCCCATGAAGCGGCGCTCGCAGGGCTCAGCTCCGTGGTTGCCCTCGCGGAGGAGGTGCCGCCTCGCCCGCTCAACGTCTACCTGAGCTGTTCAGAAAGAGCCCGCGCCCTAATTCCCGCAGCTGTGGAGCCCGCGCCGGTACAGAAGCTCTCAAAGGCGCAAAAGGCGCAACGCTACCTGGCGGAACGTTTGCCACACGTGAAGAAGCCGGGCATGAAGAAGCCAGGTGTGAAGAAATCGGGGCGCGCAGCTACCGCAGGTTCTAAGCCGTTGAGCCCCACTGTGAACCCCGCAGAGACTGCGCCGCCCGCTCTAAAGAACGCAGCGGCGACGGGCACATCCCGCCTGACGGCGCTACGCAGTGCGTTCACCCGCCCCACCGCGCGACTGGGACTGGCTGCACGCCTGGGACTTGCCGCGCTCGCACTGGGGGCTATCGCGCTGCCTCTCGGGTTCACCCTCTACGGGCAGAACGCTCCGGCAACGGCGCAGCCCGTATCCGCTCAATCTGTGAACGCAGCGGGGGAGCAGGGGACCGGTGGCACGGCAACACAGGATCAGAGCACGCAGGATACAACCGCGCAGGATAAAAGCGCACAGGGCGATCAGATTCTACGAGCCCTGATCGACCAGCGAAACCAAGAACGCCGTGCCCGAGGCGGCGCAGAGCTCACTGTCGACACCGCCGAAGAACTCAGCCGCGACAGCGAGAACATCCGCGTTATGGCGGTAGTCTCCGCACCCGGCTACCGCGCCGATAAAACTGAGCAGGATGCCCGTAAACTCAGCGAAGAAAACGGCGTCACCCGCCAGAAAGTCATCTTCGACCTGCACCGCGGTGAGAAAGGCTGGGAGATAGCCCGCGCCGAACCCGTACCGGCATAGCTGACGCCGCGTAACTGACACCATGCAGCTGACGCCGCGTAACTGACACCGTAGAAACGCGGACACAACAAAAGGCGGCGGCCCCACCCACCGAAGTGGATGGAACCGCCGCCTTCTGCTCACTGTCCGGGAAAACCCGGAGAGCTACGCTCGGTTACCCATCAGGGCACCGCCACAAGGAAACTTCCTTGAATCTATGCAGGTGTCTTAGAGACCCAGCTCAGACTCGAAGTTTGCCTCCTCCAGGCGGGTCTTGAGGGTGTGCAGGAAGCGACCAGCGTCCGCACCGTCGACCACGCGGTGATCGTAGGTGAGGGACAGGTAGCACATGGAGCGGATAGCGATAACGTCGTTACCGTCAACATCCTTAACAACCATGGGGCGCTTCACGATGGAACCGGTACCGAGGATTGCAACGTTCGGCTGGTTGATGATCGGGGTGTCGAACAGTGCACCGAAGGAACCAATGTTGGTGATGGTGAAGGTCGAACCCGACAGCTCCTCGGGGGAGATGTCGCCGGTGCGTGCGCGGCCACCCAGGTCGCCAATAGCCTTTGCCAGGCCAGCAATGCCCAGGTCAGAAGCGTTCTTGATGACGGGAACCAGCAGACCCTTGGGGGTGTCCACAGCAATAGCGATGTTCTCGGAGCCGTGGTAAGTGATCTGCTTGTAGTCTTCGGTCATGGAAGCGTTCAGAGCGGGGTGCTGCTGCAGAGCCTCAGCGGATGCCTGGACGAAGAAGGGCAGGAAGGTCAGCTTAGCGCCCTCACGAGCAGCGAAGCCGTCCTTAGCCTTTGCACGCAGCTGAACGATGCGGGTCACGTCAACCTCGGTGACCTGGGTCAGCTGGGTGGAGATGTCCAGGGACTCACGCATACGCTTTGCAATAACCTGGCGGATACGTGCGGTCTTCTCGACGGTGCCACGCTTGGGGGAAACCTCGAAGGTGTGCGGTGCCTTTGCGGAACCAGCAGCCGGAGCAGCAGCTGCAGCGGGAGCAGCAGCGGCGGGAGCAGCGGAACCCTTAGCAGCGATAGCAGCCTGAACATCCTGCTTGCGGATGCGGCCACCAACACCGGTGCCCTTGACGGTGGACAGGTCGATGCCGTTGTCCTTAGCGAGCTTACGGACCAGCGGGGTCACGTATGCTTCGCCCTCAGCAGCTGCCGGAGCGGCAGGTGCAGCGGGAGCTGCAGGAGCTGCAGGAGCTGCGGGTGCAGCGGGTGCAGCCGGAGCAGCAGCGGGTGCTGCAGGAGCTGCGGGAGCCTCAGCAACCGGAGCGGGAGCAGCCGGTGCAGCAGCAGCGGAAGCGTCGCCGATGATAGCCAGAACCTGGCCAACCTCTGCGTCCTCATCCTCGGGGATGCGGATCTCGAGCAGGGTACCTGCTACGGGGGAGGGAACCTCGGTGTCAACCTTGTCGGTGGAAACCTCAACCAGGGGCTCGTCAACCTCAACCTGCTCGCCAACTTCCTTCAGCCAGCGGGTAACGGTGCCCTCGGTGACGGACTCGCCCAGTGCGGGCAGTACGACCTCGATGCCTGCAGCAGCAGCTGCGGGAGCAGCCTGAGCAGCAGCGGGTGCAGCGGGAGCCTCAGCAACCGGAGCGGGAGCTGCGGGAGCCTCAGCAGCTGCGGGAGCAGCCGGAGCAGCAGCGCCGGAACCGTCGCCAATGATAGCCAGAGCAGCGCCAACCTCGACGTCCTCGTCCTCGGGGACGAGAATCTGCTCAACAACGCCTGCTACGGGGGAGGGAACCTCGGTGTCAACCTTGTCGGTGGAAACCTCAACCAGGGGTGCGTCAACCTCAATGGTGTCGCCGACCTCAACGAGCCAGCGGGTAACGGTACCCTCGGTCACGGACTCGCCCAGTGCGGGCAGTACTACGGTGTGGGACATAATCTTTCCCGTTCTCCTTGTGAATGCTTGAACTAGAAAAATGTGAGCGGCGACCCGGATGCGCGCCGTATGCGTCAAAGCACGTCGACGCGCATCCAGATAGGGGCGTTGTTCAGCGGACACGCCCGGCAACCGCTAACGACCAACGGTCGTCAATACTAAGCTGACGCGCTAACGCCAGTCAGCAAAATTTATGCGCTGTGCAGCGGGGTGCCGTTCAGGACCATTGCAGCCTCACCCAGGGACTCGTTCTGAGTCGGGTGTGCGTGGATGAACTTAGCGACGTCCTCGGGGAATGCTTCCCAAGCAACCCACATCTGAGCCTCACCAATCTGCTCACCCATACGCTTACCAATAGCGTGAACACCAACGATGGGACCGTCCTTCTGGCGGACAACCTTCACGATACCGGTAGCACCGAGGATAGCGGACTTGCCGTTACCAGCCAGGTTGTACTCAGCGGTCTCAACGTTCTCAGCGCCGAACTTCTCCTTAGCCTTGGGCTCGGAGTAACCAACGGAAGCGATCTCCGGGTCACAGAAGGTGACCTTGGGGATGTTCACGTCTTCAACGATGGAGGGGTTCAGGCCAGCGATTTCCTCAGCAACGAAGATACCCTGCTGGTAACCGCGGTGAGCCAGCTGAACGCCGGGGACGATGTCGCCAACAGCGTAGATGTTGCCAACGCCGGTGTGCAGGCGCTCGTTAGCCAGGACGAAGCCGCGATCCATGGGGATGCCCTGCTCCTCGTAGCCCATGTTTGCAGTGTTGGGGCCACGACCAACAGCGACCAGAACGATCTCTGCCTCGAAGACCTTGCCGTCAGCCAGGGTGACCTTAGCACCGTTAGCGTCCTGCTCAACCTTCTCGAAGAGGGTGCCGGTGTTGAACTTGATGCCGCGCTTCTTGAACGCACGCTCCAGAACCTTGATGATTGCCGGGTCCTCGTTGGGGACCAGGTTCGGCAGGCCCTCGATGATGGTGACGTCAACGCCCATAGCGTTCCACATGGATGCGAACTCGCAACCAATCACGCCGCCACCGAGCACGATAGCGCTCTTGGGCAGGTAGTCCATCTCCAGTGCCTCGGTGGAGGTCAGAACGCGACCCTCAATGGGCAGACCGAAGGTCTTGGAGACCGAGCCGGATGCCAGGATAATGTTCTTACCCTTGTACTCCACACCGTTAACGGTGATGGTGTCCTGAGCGGTCAGCTTACCCTCGCCGGGGATAACCTCTACGCCCTTCATCTTCAGCAGGCCTGCAAGACCCTTGAACTTACCGGAGACGATGCCGTCCTTGTAATCGCGAACCTTGCCCATCTCGATGGACTGCAGCACAGCGTTAACGCCAACCTTGGACGCCTCGCGTGCCTCTTCAGCCAGCTCAGCAGCGTGCAGGTACGCCTTGGTGGGGATACAGCCGGTGTGCAGGCAGGTGCCGCCGACCTTTTCCTTCTCGATCAGGCCGACGGTGAAGCCTAGCTGGCGTGCGCGAATAGCTGCAGAGTAGCCAGCGGAACCGCCGCCGAGGATGAGGATGTCGAATTCTTGAGCCACGATATTGCTCCCTTGCATAGTTGTTGGGGCTAAAGACCCCTGCAATGAGTTCTTTACCAATTTATTGGTAGGTTTCTCAGCATGCGCGAAAGGCCCGCGAGCTCGAAAAATCGCGCGCCCCTCCGCGTACGCAGAAAAACACTTAATACAACAATACCCCCGTTGACGGTCGTTTAAGTTCACTCAGGGCGGTTTTAGCCGATTAATCGCCCAAACAACGCAAATTTTTCACAACTCAAGAAAAGCTAAGTGTCATAGAACAGTCCGATGACAGCATCACCACAGCGGGCGCATAAAATGCCTCAAGAACAGACAAAGAGGAGGGCTCCCCGGTACGAAATACCGTAAAAGCCCTCCTCTGAGAATCTCCATACCGGGCGGCTACGCGCCCCGGTCAGGCGGTACGCCCAGTGAGACTACAGACTACTTAGCGTAGGACTGGATGAAGTTCACCAGGGTAGCGGTACCGAAGCCGGTGCCTTCCTTCGGGGTGAAGCCGTAGGGAGCCTCCTCGTTGAACGCGGGGCCCGCAATGTCCAGGTGAGCCCAGGGGATGCCCTCGCCCACGAACTCCTTCAGGAACAGGCCGGCGGTCAGTGCGCCACCGTAGCGGGAACCAATGTTCTTGATGTCAGCGACCGGGGACTCCAGGCTCTTACGCAGGTAGGACTCCAGCGGCATCGGCCAGTACGCCTCACCCGCAGCTGCACCGGCTGCAATCACGCGGTCGCGAATCTCCTCGTCACCGAGCAGAGCCGCGGTGCGCAGACCCAGAGCAGCCATAGCGGCACCGGTCAGGGTAGCGATATCCAGGATGACGTCCGGGTTCGACTCGGAAGCCAGCGCAATACCATCAGCCATGACCAGGCGGCCCTCAGCGTCAGTGTTCAGCACCTCAACGGTACGACCGTCACGCATGGTGATAACGTCCTCCGGGCGCAGTGCGTGACCGCCGGGCATGTTCTCAGCCAGGCACAGGTAGCCGGTGACAGCAACCGGAACGTCCAGCTCAGCAGAAGCAAGCACAGCGTTCAGAACGGATGCGGCACCCGCCATATCGCACTTCATGGTCATCATCGAAGCGGCAGGCTTCAGCGAGTTACCACCGGTATCGAAGGTGATACCCTTACCCACCAGAGCCACGTGAGCCTTCGGGTTCTCCGGAACGTACTTCACAACGGCAAGAACCGGCTTGCGGGGCGAACCCTGACCAACACCGGAAATGCCGCCGAAGCCCTCCTCAGCCAGGCGGTCGTGGTGGAACAGTTCAATCTCAACGTTCGAGTAATCCTCAGCGACCTCAGCCACGAACTCAGCGAAAGTCTCCGGGTACAGGTGCGACGGGGGCAGGTTCACCAGGCGGCGAGCATCCTTCGCGGTCTCACCCAGAACCAGGGCGTGAACCAGAGCCTCCTCAGCCTCTTCCTGGTCAATCGAGGAAACAATCAGGATCGAATCAATCTCTTCCTTAATCGAATCCTGAGTCTTGCCGCGCAGACCCTCCTCAACGAAGTTACCCAGCACAGCACCGTGAGCAATCGCCTCAATTTCCTCTACCGAAGAAACACCGAAATCGAAGGCAATCTCCTCAGCGGAACCAACCAGCTGACGAGCCGCAGAACCGGCAGCGTAACGCAGAGCGTCCAGACGCTCCTGACCCTCAGCAGTATCAGAGCCCAGACCCGCCAGAGCAACAATGCCGGCGCCGGTGTCCTCAAGGCCCGGCAGGCGCAGCAGCTGATCGGGTGCACCCGAGGCGCCCAGCGCCTCCAGCAGCTCGTTAATACCCTCAACAGACTCCTCAGACAGAGAGCTCGGCGCCAGGTAGGCACCGTCATCGCCCTTCAGAACGCCCAGAACCAGAACGTCAGCTTCGAGCGCTTCAAGGTCGGTGCTGTGAATAGACAGAGACAGAGACATCGTTACTCCTTTGCGTATGTCTTCTCGAAATAGTCGGGGCACATCCTCGCGCCCGAAAAACTCAACTGTAGGCCCTCGAAGAGTGAGGATGAATACCGCCGCGCAAAGCCGCGCGGACTACTGCTTCTACTCTACACGGATATGCAGGAGGGCGTGAGGTTCAGCTCTCACCCCGAACAGCTGGCAGAACAGAAAAACGTGTAAAAAGCCGAGCCGCAGCGTCTTAAGAACGTCAGCACAACACTCAACAAGTTCACCTACTGCGAGAAAACCACGCACACTGTCGATACGGGGCAGTCGTGGCATAAAATGAAAGACTACGGAAAGCGTCTGATAACAGAAGACGTCCCTTCGCCCCACCACCTCGGGTACCGGCATGAAACGCTAAGCCCACCCGAACGCGGCGCGAACCAGACAGAAGTGAGGAGGCACGATGCTCAACCCCGAAGATCTCTACTTAGCCAACACCAAAATATTGGACGACCCCAGGATGCACGGGCTGACCCTCGTCATTGCCCTCTCCAGCCCGCAGGACGCAGGCTCCACCGCAGGCCAGCTCGGACAGGTGCTGCTCAGCGAACTCAAGAACATTGAAATCGTTGAATTCGACAGCGACCAGCTGCACGACTACCGCGCCCGCCGCCCCTTCATCCGCTACGAAAAAGACCACTTCGAAAAGCCGCAATACCCGCAGCTGAAGCTCTACGCCGTAGAAGACAGCCTCAACAAGCCGTTCCTGCTGCTCACCGGTGCTGAACCGGACCTGCAGTGGCAGCGCTTCGAAAAGGCGGTGCTGACCATCGCCCAGCGGGTCAAGCCCGCACTGGTCGTGCTGGTTTCCGCATTCCCCATGCCGGTGCCGCACACCCGCCCCTTCCCGATTACCGCACACGGCTCCCGCAAGGACCTGATTCGCGGCATCTCCCCGTGGAAGCCCAGCGCGGACGTACACGCCACCATCACCAACCTGCTGGAAGTGCTCTTCACCGAAAACGGAATCGACACCGTCGGCTTCGGCGTGAACATTCCCCAGTACATTTCGGAGGCGGACCTGCCGCAGGGCACCCTCACCGCCCTCGAACACGTGGGCATGGCGGCGCACCTCTCGCTACCCACCGAGAACCTGCGCGAAGCCGCACGCCACGTGCACAGCCAGATTAACGATCAGGTCAAGCAGAACCCCGAAATTGGTCGCATGATTACGACCATGGAAGAGAACTACGACGAGAACTTCCGCACCTCCGACATTGCGGTTCCCCTCTCGCGACGCGACGCGCACAACGTGCCCAGCCGCGACGAGATTGGTGCGCTCTTTGAGCGATTCCTCGACGAACAGTAGGGCGCGTGCAGTAAAGCGCGTGCAGTAGGGAAAGTACCCGGTGCGCCCTTACTCTGGGGGCCCTTACTCTGCATGACAGATTATGACGCGGCACCCCGCGCCGCTGTGGACAAACCCCAGCGTACAAACGAACAATACGAATAAATCTGTGGAATCTTCGGACCTATGAACCGAAGTATCCACAGATTTATTTGTATAACCTGCGCACCCGCCCAAACCATGCCACCGTGAAGGCATGAACGCAAACAATATCTCCAACGGGAACACCCCCAACAGCAACCACCTCAACAGCGACCACTTCAACAGCGGCAACTACGACACGCCCCCGCCCATCCGCAACGAATACGACGTGCTCAGCTGCGCCCTCCACCAGCACGGCTACTGGCCCGACCACTCACTCATCATCCTCACCGCAACCGATGACACCCTCGGCCCCAGCCTGCGCGTCAACCTACCCGACGAACCCTGCACCCACAGCGAACGTGCCGACTTCCTGCACGAAACCTTCACCAAACTCCCCACCCGTCACAACGGCGAAACCCTCACCCGCTTCTACGCCATCATCATCGACGGCGACAACACCGTACGCCAACGCCAACTCAACCCCGACACCGCCCAGCTCGCCACCATCGACGAAATCCATAACGACCTCGAAACCCAAATCAACATCAACACCTGGCTCCACCTGCTCCACGACCCGCGCATCGTCAGCGAACTACGCTGCGAAGACGTCATCTACGCAGGCGGCGTCAGCATCTGGGCACTCAACCCCGAACAGCAGACGCTCACCCTCCTCGCACCCATCGAAGAAATCCACCACAGCGGCTACTACACCTGGCTCCCCCGCCACGGCGACACCATCGCCGATACCGCCCAACACAACTACGCCCACAGCCCCTGGGACACTGACCCCACCAGCAACCCCGAAACCCACCACGACTGGGAAAACGCCGTAGAACTCTGGGACCACACCCACACCACCCGCCACGACGAAGCCCGCCAGAGCGTCCGCACCATCTACCGCCAAGCCCAAATCGACCTCTGCTACTGGGACGCCGCCATCAACGCCGCCGCGCACCTGCTCACCACCCACCCGGTCGATAACGCGGGCAACCCCATCACCGGTGACGCGCCCACCATCGGCGACGCACTCCGCGAACTCATCCCCGCCGAAATCGCCGGGCACCTACGCGCCTCCATCGCACCCGCAACCCTCAACCCCATCACCGCCGAAATGCTCACCTACCTCGCCGGCTACGGGCTCAACCACGCCCAAAAAGCGCTCGCCTACCTGCACTACTCCGCCCAATACACCTACCACGCCTTCGGCGGCGAATACCCCAGCCCCGACCGCGCGCCGCTCGAACCACCCCGCTACGGCACCCGCATCACCCGCAAAACCTACATCCCCGCCAGCTTCACCCACGCACTCAGCGCCACACCCGGTACCGAACAGGCACACGTACGCGCCGTGCCCGAAAAATGCGTGCAATGGCAAGACTGGATCCGCCGCACCCACCGCACCATTCAGCAGAGCCGCAGCATTCAACAGAACCGCAGCAACCAGCACACCAACCTCAACGGCTGGGCACTCGAAAACCTCACCCCCGCCGACCTCGCCAGCGCCGCCGAACTCAACACCATCAGCCGCGACCTGCTCCCACGCCTCGAGGAACACCCCAAAGACCACAACGCCCACAACAAACTCGAAAACCTCAAACAACGAATCGACGAAAGCTGCACCAACAGCGAATACCTCACCAAACACCACGCCGTCTACACCCACTACCTCAACGCCCTCAAAGGAAAACTAGACAGCCCCCACTGGGCACGCCTCAACGCACTCGAACTACTCACCAGCCTGCTCACACCCCACAGCACCGACGGAGAATACGCCGCACTACGCAACACCCAAGCCTGGACCAACTGGTACAAGGGCTACAGCACCTACGCCCGCATGCTCCGCCAAGAAGCCCACCGCCACACATTCGGAAAGGACCTCAACATCCTCGATGTACACCTCAACGCAGGCAACCTACCCGCCTGGATCAAATACACCATCTGCGGCGAACCCGGAACACACCGCGAACCCATCAGCACCCTCAAACCCCGAAAACCTTAAAAGCCCGGCACCTAAAACCGGCACCTAAAAGCGAGGTACAAAACGAGGGAGGGGCGCGCCACCGGGCACGCCCCTCCCGCACACAGCCGCACTCACCCAAAACCAGGCCCACAAGCCACCCAAACAGCGCGTCAAGTTGAAAGCAACCAAAAATCTGCAATACTTATATATTGACCCCGTACAGTCAATGCGCTATAACGCGCCCTCAAACCGCTCCACACAACGAGCAACGGAACCCTGCAAACCACCCAACGCACGCGGAATAAAACCCGCCCCCCACAGCGTTAAACCGGACAAACGCAGCAAACACCCCGACCGAGGACGCCAGCACAGACTTGACAGGGTCTTAGGTGTTTTGCAGACAAAGCACCCCACCACAAGCCAGAAAGGGTTCTAGTGGCACCTGCAACCAGCAAGAAGACCGTGACCGGCGACGCAACCGAAGAAACCGTCGCAAAAACCACCACCAAGACCACCCGCACCAAGAAGGCAACCACCAAAGCCGCAGCGGCAACCGAAGACACCACCGGCGCAACCGCCGAAACCGGTGCTGAAACCACTGCCGAAACTACTGCCGAAACCGAGGCAGACAAGCCCAAGCGCACCCGCAAAACCACCACCACCAAAACCGCAACCAAGCGCAAGACCGGTGGCCGCCGCAAAAAGAGCGACGACGAATTCGACCTCGGACTCGACGAAGAACTCGAAACCACCGACGGCGAAGACGAAACCGACGAAGAAGACGAAGAAACCGCAGCCAAAATAGAAGAAAAGAAGGCCGCAGAAGCAGTAGCAGCCAAGGGCTCCGGCTTCGTCCTCACCGCAAACGACGACGACGACGCACCCGCACAGCGCGTCGTCACCCCCGGCGCAACCGCCGACCCCGTCAAGGACTACCTCAAGCAAATCGGCAAAGTCTCCCTGCTCAACGCACAGCAGGAAGTCGACCTCGCCAAGCGCATCGAAGCAGGCCTCTACGCCGAACACAAGCTCGCTGAAAACCCCGACATGGACAAAGATCTCAAGAAAGCCCTGCGTTGGGTCGTCCACGACGGCAAGCGAGCCAAAAACCACCTGCTCGAAGCCAACCTGCGACTCGTCGTCTCCCTTGCCAAGCGCTACACCGGCCGCGGCATGCTCTTCCTCGACCTCATCCAGGAAGGCAACCTCGGCCTCATCCGCGCCGTCGAAAAGTTCGACTACTCCAAGGGCTTCAAGTTCTCCACCTACGCAACCTGGTGGATCCGCCAGGCCATCACCCGCGCAATGGCAGACCAGGCCCGCACCATCCGCATCCCCGTGCACATGGTAGAAGTCATCAACAAGCTCGCCCGCGTGCAGCGCCAGATGCTTCAGGACCTCGGCCGCGAACCCACCCCCGAAGAACTCGGCAAGGAACTCGACATGACCCCCGAAAAGGTCATCGAAGTCCAGAAGTACGGCCGCGAACCCATCTCCCTGCACACCCCCCTCGGTGAAGACGGCGACTCCGAATTCGGCGACCTCATCGAAGACTCCGAAGCAGTCGTCCCCGCAGATGCAGTGTCCTTCACCCTTCTGCAGGAACAGCTCCACTCCGTGCTCGACACCCTCTCCGAGCGTGAAGCCGGCGTGGTCGCAATGCGCTTCGGCATGACCGACGGCCAGCCCAAGACCCTCGACGAAATCGGCAAGGTCTACGGCGTGACCCGCGAACGAATCCGCCAGATCGAGTCCAAGACCATGTCTAAGCTCCGTCACCCGTCGCGTTCGCAGGTACTGCGCGACTACCTGGACTAAAAAAAGTTCATAGCTAGCGGTTCTAACGTGCTGGCGGATGCTCGTGCAGCTGGTCTGCTGTCCGGCACGCGGACGATGCTCGCGGGGCCGGACTCCGTGTGCTTGTTCTTACAGACGGCGCACCGGTTCCCGCTCGCGGGGGAGTGCCCCCTCTTCAGCGCCTG
>NZ_KV814371.1:254314-272240 GCF_001813895.1 Rothia sp. HMSC071C12 | reverse complement strand
GCGCCTGGGGGCGCTTCGAGGACGGAGCCCCCGCTCCGCGTGACCGGCTACGCCGTAAGGTTTAGCTTCGCTAGTTCTAGCACATACAGAAAAAGGCTCTCCGAGATACCGGAGAGCCTTTTCTGTACCCTTAGGCAGTTTGTTGCGACGGCTTGTGGACGATGCTCGCGGGGGAGTGCCTCCTCTTCAGCGCCCCAATAAATGAATGGGCCAGGCGCTTCGAGGACGGAGCCCCCAGCTGCGCATGTCCGCTATGCCGTTGAGGTTCAGCGCCGCTACAGTCCCAGCTGGCGCAGATAGCGTTCCGCCACCGCCTCCACCTGATCCAAACCACGCACACGACCCAGCGCCTCCGACCACGCATCAGCCTCACCGGCAGCCACCGGCAAACCAGCCGCCGCCCACAACGCCGCCGCCATCGCACCCACCGAATCCGAATCCGAATCCACCGACACCGCACGGCACAACCCCTCAAACAAGGCGCCACGCACCGTCGCATCATCAGCATCAGTAGGCAGGCCCTTCACAGCATCCGCAGCACACCAGAACGCCACACCCAACAGCTCCGGCGCCGTCCAACCCGTACCAAAATGCTCTGCCACAGCCTCCGGAACCGGTACCGTACCGCCCTCCAGCAGCTCGACGGCACGACTCAACGCCGCCGCCGTACGCGAAGCATCACCTGGAATCGAATCATCCGCCGCCACCGAACCACACCACGACACCACACGCCGCGCCGCCTCCAACAACGAGCCAAACGTGCCCGACGGGGACGCCAACAAATCACGAACCAACAACGCATACGCCGCCGCCGAAGCCAACGCCTCCGGATGCCCATGCGTCAACGCCGCCGCACGCACCGCCAACAAAACCACCGTACGCTCCTGCGCCACCGGCAAAACACCCAACGCCGCCGAACGCACTAACGCGCCACTACCCAAAGCATCAGGATTCAACGACTTCGACACCAACTGCATCTCACCCGAACCCAACGCCCGCAACGTCGCCGCACCCGGACCACGACGAGCCGTCAACTCGGGCGCCCCATCAATCTCACGATCCAACGAAAACGGCGCAGACTCCGGCAAAACCTCACCAATACCGCGGAACCACCGCAAATATGCCAACCACAGACACGCCAACTCATCCGCCGCCGCGCCCTCATTATTCCACTCCAAAACCTCCGTCAGGCCATCCAGAGTGAAGCAGGTCAGCTGCGTATCATCACTGACCAACAGCTCACCAAACGCCGACTCCCACGGCTTAGGGCCACACGCCGCAATCTGATCCGCCGGCAGTAGCTCAAGAGGATAGCCCAGCGCATCACCCAGCGCAGACGCACACAACAAGCCGCGCACCCTGCCCGCAAACTCAGCCGAAACCTCAGGTGCACGCGTGAACTCAACAGAAGAAAAACTCATAGGGCGATTATCCCATGTGCGTTCAGGACGCGGAGGCTAGAGCATAAGCGGCTTCGTGCTCATGCTCGCGGGGTGGGGGTGTACCAGGCGGCTTCGTGCTCACGCTCGCGGGGGAGTGCCCCCTCTGCGGCGCCGGGGCGCCTTGAGGACGGAGCCCCCGCTCCGCATGAGCACCTACGCCGCGATGGGGTGCCTGATCCGGAGTGAGGGGTGCACTGGGCAGCTTTGCACTCACGCTCGCGGGGGAGTGCCCCCCTCTTCAGCGCCTGGGGGCGCTTCGAGGACGGAGCCCCCGATCCGCGCGAGTGCCTATGCCCTGAATGACGAACTGTGAGGCGCAAAACACGACGCAGTGCCATACTGAAACCATGAAGATTCTGCACACCTCCGACTGGCACCTCGGCCGCACCTTCCACCGCAGCCCCCTCACCCGCGAACACCAGCAGTTCATCGACGAACTGCTCAACTACGTGCACGCCGAAGGTATCAACACCCTCCTCATCAGCGGCGACGTCTACGACAGCACCATCCCCACCGCCGAAAGCACCACCCTGCTCGACCAGGCGCTCACCCGCCTCATGCGCGCCGGCGTGCAAGTCATCCTCAGCTCCGGCAACCACGACTCCTTCCGCCGCCTCAGCTACGGCGCCGCCTTCTTCGAAGCCTCCGGCGTGCACCTACGCACCACCATCGAAGACGCCACCCGCCCCGTCGAACTCACCGACGGCACCCAGCGCGTACACGTCTACGCCATCCCCTACCTCGCGCCGCGCCTCCACGCCACCGCACTCGGTGTAGAACCCACCCACCAGGCAGTCCTCGGCGCCGTCACCGACGCCATCCGCGCCGACGCCGCAGAACGACGCGCCCGCGGCGAAGGCGCCGACCGCATCATCGTCATGAGCCATGCAACCGTCAGCGACACCACCGTCAGCGACACCACCGTCAGCGCAGACACCACACCCCGCAGCGACTCCGAACGCGACATCAGCGTCGGCGGCATCGACTGGGTACCCGCCTCCCTCTTCGACGGCTTCGACTACGTAGCCCTCGGCCACATCCACAAGCGCTACCCCGTCACCCACACCATCCGCTACAGCGGCTCCCCGCTCGGCTTCTCATTCAGCGAAGAACACAACCGCAACGGCGCCTACCTCATCGAACTCAACCCCGGCGAAGAACCCACCATCAGCAGCCACGAATGGGCAACCCGTGTACACATGAAAACCCTGCGCGGCACCATGGAGCAGCTACTCAACGCCCCAGAAAACAGCCCCTACGAGCAGGGCTACTACTGCCGCATCGAACTCACCGACGAAACCCTACCCGTCGGCGCCGTCGACCGCCTGCGCAGCCGCTACGAAACCATCTCCCACTTCAGCTACCGCAGCACCCAACCCGCCACCGACAAACCCACCGCCGCACCGCCCACCCGCGACGCCGACCCCGTCGAAACCTTCGACCAATTCCACCAATACGTACGCAACCGCCCCCTCACCAGCGAAGAACGCGACGTCATCACCACCCTCAGCGACCACATCAAAAGCCACAAGGACAACGCATGATCCTGCACAACCTCGAATTCGAAGCCTTCATGGCATACCCCAAGCGCCAAGAAATCAACTTCGACACCCTCAACAACGCCGGCGTATTCCTACTCAACGGCCCAACCGGTGCCGGTAAAACCACCATCCTCGACGCTATCTGCTACGCCCTCTACGGCGAAACCAGCAGCGACCGCGAATCCGCCAAACTGCACTCCACCTACGCGGCACACAGCGGCACCAAACCGCGCGTGTTACTCGACGTCACCCTCCACGGCAAGCGCCTGCGCATCGACCGCACCCCCGCCTACAACAAACCCATCACCCGCGGCGCCCGCAAAGGCCAGATGCGCGAAGAAAGCGCCAAAGCAACCCTCGCCGAACTCGCACCCGGCGCCGACCCCGCCGACGAAAAAGCCTGGATCCCCATCTCCAGCAGCGTCGCCGAAGTCAACCGCACCATCGCCGAACGCACCCACCTGACCAAAGAACAATTCCTCAAAGTCGTACTCCTGCCGCAGGGCCAGTTCGCGCAATTCCTCAAGTCCAAGCCCAAAGAACGCAAAGAACTGCTCAAAAAGATGTTCCCCGTCGAACACTACGAACAGCTCTTCGCTGCACTCACTGAGGAAGCGAAAACCGCCCAGCAGGAAGTCGCCCAGGACGAAAACACCCAGCGCGGCTACCTTGAACGTGCCCGCGCAGAAATGCTCGCCCTGCAGTCGCTACTGGACGCTGTGGATTCGGATGCTGAGGAAGCTGCGGAGGCGGGCGAGGAGACTTCCGAAAACCTCACCACTGAGAACGTCACTGCCGAGAATGTCACCGCCGAAACCCTCGACGCATGGGTTGCCGGCGGAGTAGAACGCGCCCGCAAAACCTCCGTGCGCGAGAAGCAGGAACAGCAGCGCCTCACCAACGAAGCCGACCGGAACACCCGCCTGCTCGCCGAACGCGCCCAGCTGCAGGCCGACTGGCGCGAATACGAGCAGCTCTGCGAGCGCCGAACCCGCCTGACCGAACGCGCCGATGAGCACAAGGCGCAGCGTGAAGAGCTGGTGCAGGCGCGTGCCGCCGCGCCCCTGCACGCACAGTACACGCAGGTCCACACCGAATCACAGGCGCTCGCCGCCCGCCAGCAGGAGCAGACGGCGTGCGCATCCGCACTGGATGAGACTGGTCACACCCTGCTTGCGGCACTGCGCGATGAGGAAACCTCGGCAGACGTCACCTTCCCCGAGGAGACGACCTTCGCCGCGCTCCCGGATCTCGAACCCGCCGAGCAGGAAGCCCAGCTCGAAGCGCTCCTCGACACCCTGCGCGTCCTGCAGAAGAAGGACGCACAGCTTACCGACGAGGAAGCCGCCGCAGCCGCCCTGCTGAAGCAGGCTAACGCCCTCGAACTGGACAAGTCGCGTGCCGAAAAGACCCTGAGCGATCTCACCACCCAGGCTGAGCAGCTTGCCGAAGAACTCGCCGGCTACAGCACCGCCGACGAGGAACGCACCCTCGCCGCGCACCTGGTCACCGAGGCGCAACAGAAGCACGACGCCGCCCAGCAGATGCAGCAGAAGCTCGATGTCGCCTCCGCCGCGGTTGCCGCGGCTCAGAAGCAGAGCCAGCGCACCACCACCGCTGAGCAGAAGGCACAGGAAAAGTGGCAGGCTTCGGCTCAGCAGGCGCTCGCCGCGACGGAGGAGTTCAAAAACCTGCAGGTGCTGCGCCTCGCCCAGGCGTCCTCCCTGCTGGCACGCGAGCTCAAGGACGGCGAACCCTGCGCTGTCTGCGGCTCGGTCGAGCACCCCGCCCCCGCGCAGATTGCCGAGGGTGAGCAGCTGGTTGAGCGTGCCGACCTGGATGCCGCCAAGGAACGTGAAGACAAGGCTCATAAGCAGGCGCGCACCCACGAGCTGGCTAAGGATCGGGCGACCAAGGCGCATCAGGAAGCCTCCGAGGCGCTTGCCGCCGCCCGCACCCAGTACGAGACTCTGGCTGCCCAGGGCGAGTGCGATGTTGAGCAGACTGCCGCGCAGCTGCAGCAGGCGCAGACCCGCCTCGCGCAGGCTCAGTCGCGCGTGACGGCGCGTGACGGCGTGCTGGCGAAGGTTGAGCGGGTGCGGGTTGAGCTGCAGAAGGCTCAGGAGGCGCTACGCACCATTGAGGGCGCGGCGGTTGAGGCTCAGACTCGTCACCGTGACGCTGCGGCGCGCTGTGAGGCGGCTGCGGCGCAGTTGGCGCCTGCTCGTGCGGCGGTGGGCTTTGCGCAGCGTGTTGAGGCTGTGGAGGGCTACCGTGCGGCGCATCAGCGTCTTGCTCGTGCGGTGTTGCTGTTGGGGCAGGCGCGTGAGCGTCATGCTCTGGCGGCTGCTGCGGCGCAGCGTCTGCTGGCTGAGTCTGCGTTTGAGAGCGCTGAGCTGGTGCAGGCGGCGGTGCGCATCCCCGAGCGTGTTGATGCCCTAGAGCAGGCTGTTGCCGCGTATGAGCTGGAGCATGCCCGCCTCCTTGAGGGCTTTGGTCGTGAGGCGATTGTTGCGGTGGCGGCTCGTGTTGCCGCTGGTGAGCAGGCGCCGGATGATCTGCAGGGCGTGCGTGAGCGGGTTGAGCAGCTGCGTGCGGCGGCGCACCGTTTGACTCTTCGTGAGGGCGAGCGGGAGAGCGTGCTGCGTTCTTTGCAGGCTCTGCGTGGCGAGTATGCGGCGTTCCGTGCGCAGACGGCGCAGCGTTATGACCGTGCGCAGATGTTGGCTAACTTGGCGGCGGCTGCCCGCGGTGACACTCTGGGCGGTTATGAGCATCAGGTTGACCTGGTCAGCTATGTGCTGGGTGCCGAGTTTGAGCGTATTCTGCAATCGGCGTCGCTGCATTTGGACCGTATGAGTGAGGGCCGCTACGGCATGGTGTTCAGTGATCACCGTGCGAAGGGTAGCCGTTCCGGTGGCGGCCTGAACCTTGAGATTACTGACACTTGGACGGGTGAGCCGCGTGAGGCGTCGTCGCTGTCCGGTGGTGAGTCGTTCTTGGCGTCGCTGTCGTTGGCGTTGGGTCTGGCTGAGGTTGTTCAGGCGAATAATGGCGGTATCGAGTTGGATACCCTCTTCATTGATGAGGGTTTTGGCACGTTGGACGCTGAAACTCTGGACATGGTGATGGGCACGATCGAATCGCTGCGTGATAGTGGGCGCACTATTGGCCTGATTTCGCATGTGGAGGAGATGAAGAACCGTATTCCCGCCCAGATTGTGGTTGAAAAGGGTCAGAACGGCTCGTCGGTGAGGGTAAACTCCTAGTAGGCATAAATTCGCTTCCGGGCTGCTGTTGTGGCATGTCCGGCGGCTTATTCGTGAAAGAGATGATGACCTCGACACCTCAGGACAGGGCACCGAATTCAACGTATCGTGTGGAACCTTCGGCTGATGCGCGCGCTAACGCATCCGCGCCGGAGGTTCCTCCGCGCACCATGAAGGTGGCACCCGCCTCCGATTCGCCGGATAAGTCGTGTGCTTCGGGCACGGGTATTCCAACGGTTCCGGGTACGTCCTTGACGGATGTGGTGCGCAGTAACGACCACGTGTTGCAGGAGTTGCCGCCGCGACCGGTTCCTACTGCGGATGAGGTTAATACGAACGCCTCGGTGCCGGATATTTTGCGTCAGCATTGGGCGTTGTTCCTGCGTAACGGTAAGGAGCAGCGTTACCATCTGCGCGGTGTGCTCCGTGATGAGGGCTTTGCCCGTAATGTGTTGACGATTCTGTTCCATATTCCGGCGGCTTCTTCGGCGTTTGCGCTGTATATTCTGTTGGCGAGCCACCTGGGTAGTGTGCATGATGGCGGCTATGCGGTGGCGGCGTTTGCTGGCGCGTATTCGGTGCAGATTATGCTCGGCCCGATGCTGGTGCGTGCCCTGGGTTTGAGGGCGTTGCTGGCGATTACGTCGGTGCTGAATATTGCTGCGGTGCTGAATATGCTGGTCATTGGTTGGCGTTTGACGGTTGACCCGAATAACGTGAGTACGACATACCATGCGCTCTCTTGCGTGGCGATGGGTTTTACGACTCCGCCGTGGACGCCGTTTGCGTTGGAGTCGCTGTACCGCCGCAACTATAAGTACAGTGATGTTCGCTTGTCGACAGCTGTTTCTTGGGGGACGACGGCGAACCTGTCGATGTACCCGCTGGCTGCTCTGCTGGTGCGGCTGGGCGATGCGTACCTCACCCCGAATCATGAGTATGCGGGCTTCTGGATCACGATGATTCTGGATGCGCTACTGTTCATTGTGGTTCTGGCCGCGCCGATGTGGCTGCCGGATATTTCGCGTATTCGCATGTCTCCGCCGAAGAATCTGGTCCGTCCGAATAAGCAGACGGTGGTGTTGATTCTTGGTCTGGTGCTGCTGGGTGCGTGTATGGGCGCGGTCGGTTCGGGTCTGCTGGGCTTCTCGCTGATTCACGGTTCGATGAACCTGTTCATGGCGATGGTTGCGACCGGTACCGGCGCGATGGTGCTTGTGTCTTTCCCCGTGGTTTTGGGTGCCCGTTCGGTGAACCCGTGGCATGGTTGGTTGGTGAGCGGCGTTCTGCTGATTATGGGTGCCCTGTATTTGCCGGCGAGTGATGATACGTCCACGATTTTCTATGCGTTGGTGCTGTGTGGTGCGGTGCTGGGTGTGGCGTTTGGCGGTCATGAGCTGTGGCTGAACCGTTCGCTCAAGCATATTCCTGATGCGCAGGCGAGCTTCTTTACCCGCTCGATGCTGGGTATTGGTCTTGCGATGGGTAGTATGTGGGGCGGCTATATGGGTGACGCTCCGTATTACCGTAATGCGTTTATGGTGCCGGTGATTATTGCGACGCTGTATTTTGCGTTGGGTCATTTGTACGGCTACCTGTGGCGTGAGGAGCATGAGGAGCAGCTGACTCCTTGGGATCAGTTGGAACGTCGTTAGCGCATGTTTAAAGGCGGATGCCCCGCCACCTTCTGCAGGTGGTGGGGCATCCGCCTTTTGCGTACCGTGCTCGGTTTGTGGTGAACCTCGGCCTGAGAACCTCAGTGTGAGAGCCTCAGCGTGAGGCTACAGTTTAGTGACCGCGCTTGATCCATGCAGGAAGCTCGGGCGCCTCCAGACCGATGCCGGTGCTGTCGCCGTGGCCGGTGAGGACCGCGGTGGACGCGGGCAGGGTCAGCAGGCGGGTCGAGATCGACTCGATGATGGTGTCGAAGTCGCTGTAGGAGCGTCCGGTTGCGCCGGGGCCGCCGTTGAAGAGGGTGTCGCCGGAGAAGACGACGCCTTCGCTGTTTTCCCAGCTGAGGGTGGGTGCGTAGAAGCACACGGAGCCGGGGGAATGGCCGGGGGTGGCGAGGACCTTCAGTTCGGTGTCGCCGATGCGCAGTACATCGCCGTCAGCGAGTTCGTGGTCGAAGTCCCAGGAAGGGTACACCATTTCCCAGAGCACACGGTCTGCGGGGTTCAGGTAGACGGGTGCGCCGAAGCGTTCTGCCGCCTCCTTGGCGCTGCGGATGTGGTCGTCGTGGGCGTGGGTCAGCAGAATCTTCTCCACGGTGCGGCCTGCGACGGTGCGGGAGATCTTGTCGACGTCGTGGGCGGGGTCAATGATGATCACGGAGGAGTCATTGCCGATGATCCAGACGTTGTTGTCGACGTCCCAGCAGCCGCCGTCCAGCGAGAAGGTGCCGGAGGTGACGACTCGTTCAATACGTTCGCTCACGCTACGCTCCTAGAGTTCCACGACCGAGCGCAGCACGCGGCCGGTCTTCATGGTTTCGAATGCTTCGTTGACGTCTTCGAGGCGGATGCGCTCGGAGACGAAGCCGTCCAGGTCGAGGCGGCCGAGCAGGTACTGGTCCACGAATTCGGGGAAGTCGCGGGAGGGCAGGGTGTCGCCGTACCATGCGCTCTTGATGGAGCCGCCGCGGCCGAACACCTCATCCAGCGGGATGTCCCAAGTGGTGCCGGGTGCGGGCACGCCGACGAGGACGACGCGGCCAGCCAGGTCGCGTGCTTCGAATGCCTGCTTGAAGGTGGGGGCGATGCCGACAGCGTCGATGACGAGGTCTGCACCGAAGCCGCCGGTGAGTTCCTTGATGGCCTCGACGGGGTCGACCTTGGAGGAGTTCACGGTGTGGGTTGCGCCGTGTTCGCGTGCGCGTGCCAGCTTATCCTCGTCGATGTCGACGGCGATGATGGTGGTTGCGCCACCGAGCTGTGCGCCTGCGATTGCTGCGGTGCCGACGCCGCCACAGCCGATGACTGCCACGGACTCGCCGCGCTTGAGCTCACCGGTGTTCAGCACAGCGCCCAGACCTGCGGTGACGCCGCAGCCGAGCAGACCGATGGCTGCGTACTGTTCGGGGCTGATGTCAGCGGTGATCTTGGTGCACTGGCCAGCTGCGACGAGGGTCTTCTCAGCGAAGGAGCCGATACCCAGTGCGGGGGTGAGTTCGGTACCGTCCTCGAGGGTCATCTTCTGGGTTGCGTTGTGGGTTGCGAAGCAGTACTGCGGCTGGCCCTTGCGGCATGCGCGGCATTCGCCGCAGACGGCACGCCAGTTGAGGATGACCAGGTCGCCGGGGGCGATGTCGGTGACGTCATCGCCGACAGCCTCAACGATACCTGCGGACTCGTGGCCGAGCAGGTAGGGGAAGTCCTGGCCAACGCCGCCGGTGACGTAGTGGTGGTCGGTCTGGCAGACGCCGCAGGTGAGGACCTTGACGAGTGCTTCGCCCTTGCCGGGGTCGGGTACGTTGATGGTGGTGACGGTGACGGGTGCGTCCTGGGCGAGGGCTACGACAGCCTTAACCTTGTGCATGGTGCTCCTTTGCTGGGCGCGGTTGAGCCTCAACCGCAGATAAAGGTTTTTTGATACGTTCCCATTCTAAGAGCTAAGGCATACCTGATGCACCCCGGGGCTGAGCGTGAAGCCCCCAGGTGAATGTGACGTTTTATGACGTTGTCTCTTACTCCTCCCGGAACCCGCGTAGTCTGCGGCTACTTACTCTGCCGCCTCCACCTCTGCCGCAAAGGCGAGCGCACCGCGTCGGAACGCGCCCGAGGTCAGTGCGTTCACGTGGTCGCGGCCGGCCAGGGAGATGAAGCGGTTAAGCGGATTGTTGCCGCGCACCATGTCGTAGAGTTCCGCTCCGTCGGCGGCGATGGTGTCCGAGTCACCGAGCACGACCGCGATGGGTGCGTGCGGATGCGCGCCCGGGTGACCCGCAGGTAGGTTGGGGGATCCGGCACGCAGGGCGGGCACGTCGAAGAACGGGCCGAAGGGAATCCTCACGAACTTCAGCAGCGCGTCGGGTTGAATGGGGGAGTTGTCAATAATCGAGGTGAAGGAGGCAATCGCCTCGTCGGTGGAGTCTGCCGCCGGGGTTTCTGCACTCGCGGAGGCGCTGGTTCCCTCGTGCGCTTCGAGCATGGCGCGCAGGGTAATGAGGTGGTCGTGCAGGGGCAGGCCGCCCAGGGTGAGGGATGCGACCGCCTCCGGGTGGGTGAGGGCGAGTTCCCAGCCGACGCGCGCGCCGAAGGAGAAGCCGATAACGTGCGCGCGGGGCTCCAGTTCAACGCCGAGGTCGTTCTCGGTGGCGACGGTGCGCAGCAGTTGGGCGAGCAGGTTGGTGAACAGGTGCATGGGGGTCAGTGGCTGGCCCTCCGCATCGACAGGGGGCACCGAATCGAACGGAATCGTGCCGCTACGCACGCCCGTGTTGTTGGGGAGCTTGCAGTCGATGGCGTGCATGGACTCGGGGTCTTTGAGGTATTCGTCTGAGTGGTAGGGCAGGGTAACAATCAGCACGGGGTATCCCGCGCGCAGGTACTGGCGAATCCAGCTGGTGCCGCCGTAGAGCTGCTCGCCGCGGGTGGCAAAGCCGTGAATCATGAGGGCAGGGACGCGGCTTTTGAGCTGCTGCGGCTGGTAGAGGGTGTACTCGAGGTCGGGCAGGGTAGTGCCGGGTACAACAGCATTGGGTACGGCAAAGGGCGCGGGAGAGAAATCTGCACTGGTCATATGTCTATCTTAGTGACCAACGCGGGGTTTCTGTCCTGCGCCCTTTTCTATCTCGCGCCCTTGATGCGTTGAGGCGGTACGCGCTCAGCTGAGCTGCCGCTTAGTTCTTCTTTGCCGCACCGGTTGAGTTGTCGGCACTCAGGTCGAAGAGCGCCTCCTGCTGAGGTTCAGCCTTTGCGCTCGCTTCTGCCTTCGCCGCGGTTGCCTCAGAAGCCTGAGTTTCGGCGGCGTCTGCCTTCGCCTGCTTCTTCTGTAGCTGTTCCTTGCCGTTTTCGATGCGTTCCTTACCGTCGGCAATGAACGTGCGAATCATGGTGGTGTTGGTGTCCACCGCCTTCTGCACGCGATCCGCAATGGAGGGGCCCTTCGGCTTGGGGAGCATGTCCTGGCCTGCCGCCTGCTGCTGTAGTTCGCGTCCGGCGGACATGAGGCGTTCGCTCTGTTCTTTCATCGCACGGGATGCGGTGGTGCTGCGCGGCTGAACCTTCAGGTGTCCGTGGTCGTCTTCGCCGGCGAGTACCTGGCGCATGAGCATGATTTCTGCGTCCAGGTGCGCGCCGAAGAGGAGCATATTGTTCATGATCCAGATGAACAGCAGCATCACAATCACACCACCAATGAGGCCGTAGGTGGCGTTGTACTTGCTGAAGTTGTTGGCGTAGAGGGTGAAGCCGAAACCGCCCAGGCTCATGCCGAAGAGCGCCAGCGCCGCACCGGGGGAGAGCTTCCACTGTTTGAAGCGGCGCACGTTCGGGGTGGCGGCGTAGAGCAGAGTGATCAGGGCGATTGCCATGAACAGGATGAGGACCCAGCGGCCGTTAAGCCAGATGAGCTTGATGAGTTCCATATCCACGGTTTCGGGTACATACCGACCGACCATGTCCAGGACGGTTACACCCAGCAGCATCATGAGCATCATGAGTACCACGAGGATGATAATCACGGTGGTGACGAAGACGTTCAGCGGCTTGAGAATCCAGCCGGGGCGGCCTTCACGCACGTTGTAGACCGTGTTGAGAGCTCGGCCGAAGGATCCGGTGTACCCGGAGGCGGACCAGATCGCACTGAGGATACCGGTCAACAGCACCAGGCCTGCGCCATGGTCGCCGGTAATCTGCTTGATGGGGTCTTCCATAATGGCGTACATCTGGGCGGGCGCGTTGTCCTTGAGGAAGGCGAGGATGACGGCGGCGCTTTCCTCACCGTGACCGAATACGCCCAGTAGGGAGACGATCGCCAGCAGGGCGGGGAAGATGGACAGCACGGTGAAGTAGGTGAGTGCTGCCGCCATATCGGTGCCGCCGTTTGCGCCGAATTTGTAGATGGCACGGCGCAGAATGTAGAGAATGCTGCCCTTGGGGAAGTCGCGCAGTTTCACGCTTGCGTACTTGGGGGCCGCGGGCTTCTTCTTACGGGAGAAGAGTCCGCGTCGAGCTCCGGCGGGTACCTGGGTTGAGGAGGTGTCCGTGGAAGAGCCGGTGTGTGCAGCCAATGGGGCTCCTTGAATGAGTGGGGTGTACACAGTGGTGCGCCTATGAGCTTCAGCGTGTGGGCGCACAGAAGGGGCGAGGAGAACAATGAGCTGTCCTTCCCGCCCCTGCGGTGACATTATATAGGGTTTTCTGACCCTCCCGTATTTTTCTGCGAGTGCAGATAGATAACCTGTTTGTCAGTTAGAGAGGGTAACCACCCCGAAAAGCCTCAAAAAGGCTTGTTAGATACTGTTTTCGACTAGCTGAAAACTAGTTGTAAATACCCAGAACCTTAGCGGTGTGAGCCATAACCTCATCAGCCAGATCCGGGTTGTCGTTGAGCTTCACGCCGTAACCGGGGATGAGCTCCTTCAGGCGAGGCTCCCAACCGGCAATCTTGGCGGGGAAGCACTGCTTGAGCAGGTTCAGCATAATCGGAGCCGCGGTGGAAGCACCGGGGGATGCACCCAGCAGAGCTGCGATGGAGCCGTCCGCTGCGGAGACAACCTCGGTACCGAACTGCAGGATGCCGCCCTTCTTCGCGTCCTTCTTCATAATCTGAACGCGCTGACCAGCCTCGATGAGCTCCCACTCGCCGCCGTCAGCCTCGGGGTAGTACTGGTGCAGGGTCTCCAGGCGAGCGTTCTTGTCCTTGACCAGCTCGGAGAGCAGGTACTTGACAAGGGAGAAGTTATCCAGACCTGCACGGGTCATGGGGTACAGGTTGTGCAGGCGCAGGGACTTCGGCAGATCTAGCACGGAACCCTGCTTCAAGAAGTTTGTCTTGAAACCGGCGTAGGGGCCGAAGAGCAGAGCACGCTTGCCGTCCACGTAGCGGGTGTCCAGGTGGGGAACAGACATGGGAGGTGCACCCACCGAAGCCTGACCGTACACCTTAGCGTTGTGCTGGTTTGCGGTTGCCTCGTGGGTGTTGCGCAGGAACAGGCCGGAGACGGGGAAGCCGCCGTAGCCCTTACCCTCTTCAATGCCGGACTTCTGCAACAGGTGCAGGGCGCCACCGCCGGCACCGAGGAACACGAACTTCGCGTTGATGCTCAGAGGCTCATCCTTGTTGATGCGGTTAATCGCCTCAACCTGCCAGGAACCGTTCGATTCGCGGTTCAGGTTGGTGACCTGGTAGCCGTAGCGAACCTCAACACCCTTGGTCTGCAGGTAATCGACCAGCTGCTCGGTGAGGGAGCCGAAGTTCACGTCGGTACCTTCGGGGGACCAGGTTGCAGCCATCGGCTCGTTACCCTTGCGGCCCTTGACGGTCAGCGGTGCCCATTCGCCAATCTTCTCGCGGTCATTGGAGAACTGCATACGCTCGAAGAGCTTCTCCTTGCGGAAAGAATCGTAGCGCGCAGCCAGGTACTTGGAGTGGTCTTCGCCGAAGACCAGGGACATGTGGGGGACCGGGTTGATGAAGCTGGTGTCAGTCAGAATATTCTTCTCAGCCAGGGATGCCCAGAACTGGCGGGAAACCTGGAACTGCTCGTTAATGTTCAGCGCTTTGGCAGCGGAGACAGTACCGTCGGGACCAGCGGGGGCGTAGTTGAGCTCGCACAGTGCCGAGTGGCCGGTACCTGCGTTATTCCAGGGGTTGGAGGATTCCTGAGCAACCTTGTCGAGGCGTTCGAGTAGGATAATATTCCAGGTCGGTTCGAGCTCCTTGAGGAACACGCCGAGGGTGGCGCTCATGATGCCGCCGCCGACCAGGACGACGTCGGTTCGTTCAGTACGTGCTACCACTGAGTTCTCCCTTAGGGTGAGGGTGCCCATCCTCGGGCACAATGACTGTGGGGTACATCATCTAGCCTACTCCTTTTAGCGGGGGAGGCATAGCTAGAATCAGCAAATAACAGGAGAGTGTTGCAGTTCACACGTTAGCTTCCCCGGAGGGTAGAAACCCTCCAGGGCACGCCAAACACACACGCAACGCAACACTCAAACCTGAACTGCCTACAACTTACGCAGCTTACCGAACAGCTCAATCGCATTCTGCTCCGTCTGATAGCCCTGAACCTCACGGCTCACCGCCACCTTAGACGTCACATTCAGCAACGGAACCGCCGGCATGAACTGACCCAACTGAGACACAACCTTCGCGTACAACTCGCGCTGCGAATCCACCGAATCGGCAGAGTCCGCGGTACGAATCGCCTCCAAAATCTCAGTAAAACGAGGCGACGGCGCCACCGCCACAGCAGTAGGCGACGGCGAAGGTGACGCCGACGGGCTCGGCGAAGCAGAAGCCGAAGCCTCCTCCTCAGGCATCAACGGGTCCGGCGAATAACTCGGCTGCGGGCTCGGAGTCGCAGAAATCCGCACATTCGAATTCGCACCACCCGACGACGGCACATCAGAACTCTTCTTCGTCAAACCAGTCGTCATATCCGACGGCGCATTAGCAATCAACGAACGCACCTGATGCTCAGCAATCAGCGGCGCCAACACCGGACCAAAGAACGCATACGGGTCACGGTACATGCCGTAGAAACCCGCCAAGGTAATACCGCGCTCAGAAGAAACCTCACGGCTCTTCGACAGATACTCAGACCACGGCAGAGGCACCGGCTTAATATTCAGGCCCACCTCAATCAGCGAAGCCACCATCTCCGAATACACCTTCTGCGGAGTATCCATCCACGGCAGAGACACATCGGCAGGGTAGTAACACTCAATCACCTGATTGTCGTACCCAGCAGTTGCCAACAGTGAGCGCGCCATATCCTGATTGCGGTCCGTGTAATCCTTCGCATCATCAGCCTTAATGCGGAACGACGGCGAAATCAGCGTCTGCGCATCCGAGGTGCCCTGCGGATAATACTGACGCAACGCACCGCGATCCACAGCATGCGAAATAGCGCGACGCACCGAAATATTCTTCAACACCGGATGCGCCGTATTCAAACCCAAATACACCAGCGAGAACGGGTCACGGCCCGGCGTCTGATAGCCATCACGCGCCAACTGGCCCAGATCAGAAGAATTCACCTGATCACACGCATCAATGTGACCCTCCATCAGTGCAAAATAACGCTTATCCGACGAAGTGAGGGTCGAAATCTGAATCTCATCCAGCTCAGGTGCCTGACCATCAAAATGGGTATTCTTCAGCAAGCGAACCGTGCCGGCCTCGAATGACTCCACACGGAACGCACCCGTACCCACCGGGTTACCCGTCAGCTTCTGATCCGCACCAAACAGCGAAGGATCAATAATGCCAAATGCCTGCTGCGTCAAAATACGCGGGAACGCCAGAGAAGGACGCGACAGGGTCACCACCACAGAGTTACCCTTCGCCACCACCGACGAAACCAGCGGCAAGAACGACTGCACCGCAAATGACTGGGCGGCATCTGCCTTCTTGCTGCTCTTCTTATCATCCGGCTGAGTAGCAGCATGAGCACCCGCAGAAGCCGATGCAGAAGCCGACGCGCTCGGGGTAGCAGTTGCGGAAGCAGACGGGGAAGCACTTGCAGAAGCAGACGGAGTCGTCGCACCCGACGGAGACGCCTGAACAGGCGCAGGCTCCACCGCCGAAGGATCAATAGAACCCGGCTTCGGCACACCAAAACCCCACGCAAACAAAGGCTGAGCAGGCACCGCATGAGCAGCAGTACCCTCACCCGTAGCCAACGCCTGCCACCTCTGGAAATTCTGCACCACAGCATCCGCAGTCAACGCAGAACCGTTACTAAAATGCGCCTCACGCAACACAAACGTATGCACCAAGCGGTCATCAGAAACCGTCCACTCACTACACAACGAATCCTGAACCTCAGGATCACCCGTGTAATGATTCGCCACCAACAACGTCTGCAAAACCTGCGCCGTCACCTGATACGTACTCGCCACAGGAAACAACGCCGGGTCCAAACCCAACGGCGCCGCACCCTGCGCAAAACGAAACACACGACGCGCATCAGCAGACGACGCGCTCGCCGAAGAACCAGCCGACGAACCAGCAGAAGATTGACCAGAACACGCAGAAAGCGCCAAACCAGCACTAAAAAGCGCGCCAAAACGCAAAACGGCACGTCGACTCAAGCCACTCGAGCCGGCAGTGGCTCGCAGCAGCGCATCAGAATTGCCAACAGCTGATGATGCATAAGGCTGATGCTGCACGGGAGGGTCCTCTCTTCCGTCGCGGATGCTTATCTCTCAGGATAACGGTTCAACACCCAACCGGGCGAGACACACCCACCCCGGCAAGGCGCATACAAGAGAACCCGCCGCCACGAAAACCGTGACGGCGGGCCCAATGTGAATGTGTGTGCGCGAGGGGGGACTTGAACCCCCACGCCATAAGGCACAGGAACCTAAATCCTGCGTGTCTGCCAATTTCACCACTCGCGCGTAGTGTCACCCCACATCCGAAGATGCATGCGTCTGAGGCAACAAAAAATTAGTGTACACCAGGAACCAAGGTTCTCCAAGCCTTAAAAGAAGCCCCCATGGGGCAAAAAGCCCGCAAACACGCCGAGCAGCAGCCCCTCAAGAAGCAGCAGAACAGCGATACGCAAACCCCAGAAAACGTGACCCTACTTCGGGTCAATACCCAAATCACGACGCAACTTCGCCACATGACCCGTCGCACGCACATTGTACTGAGCCACAGAAATAACACCCTGCTCATCAATCACAAACGTCGAACGAATCAGGCCCTCATACACCTTGCCGTAATTCTTCTTCTCACCCCACGCACCATACGCCTCAGCCACAGCATGATCAGCATCAGACAGCAGCGGGAACGTCAACGACTCCTTCTCCACAAAACGAGCAATAGCCGCCGGCGAATCCGGAGAAACACCCAACACCACGTAACCCAACGACTTCAACGACGCCAAATTATCGCGGAAATCGCACGCCTCCTTAGTGCAACCCGGAGTCGAAGCCTTCGGGTAAAAATACAAAATCACCTTGCTACCCGCATAATCACTCAGACTGTGCTCCTTACCCGACGCATCAGCAAGGGTAAAAGCAGGTGCCGGGGTGCCCGGCTTAAGACGAACGCTCATCAATAACTCCTCAAAACATCAATAGAAATCAGCAGGGGAGCGGCGGATGCGCCCCACACAGTACCAAGGGCGGACGCGCCCCATGCAATACACACAGTCTAGTGTCCCACACACCCCACCCAAACAATGTGTCCAGGCTCACCTCAAATCAACTTGCGTACACCACAAAAACTCGCGTATAGTATTTTTCTGTTGCAAGGGAAACCTTGAAACAAGCAAGCGCCTCTAGCTCAATTGGCAGAGCAATTGACTCTTAATCAATGGGTTCTGGGTTCGAGTCCCAGGGGGCGCACTTCAAAGAAAATCCCGCTGATTCTTCGGAATCGGCGGGATTTTTGCGTTCCCTGAATAAATACAGTTTTTGGGCTTGAGGAGCTTGTATCCGGCTTTGTCTCTGATGATGCGCGCCGCATGTTTCCTCCGCGCCTACGCAGGGGC
>NZ_KV814371.1:248511-254214 GCF_001813895.1 Rothia sp. HMSC071C12 | reverse complement strand
ACATCAGGGTGCCCGAAGCGCAGCGAGGGCGGGTGCCCCTGTAGGAGCGAGGAGGCGCACCGCCCCTCAAGCGTTCAACATGGTTGCGTGTAAGCACACGAAAGCCCGCCGCAACCCAAAAGTCGCAGCGGGCAATCATTTCAAAAAGTCTCTGTTACAGGACCGGCCAAATCCGCGTCACAAACTCACGGAAATCCTCCACGTCCTTACCCTGCTCCAACAGGCCAGTACCAAGGTGAGTCGCAACCTCAGCATTATCCTCAAACGACAAATAAAACGAGCTGCCATTCACCGACTCAAGCGTCACCGCATCATCACCCACACGATACGCATGCAGAGCATTCGTATTATCAATCGTCGTCGCCGTACCCGCAGGCGTCAATGCCGGCAAATTCACCGGAGCAATAATCACCTCATCAGGCGCATCCTGATAACCCACAATGAAATGCTGCTGATCAGGAGACTGATGCAACGCCAAATCAGGATTACGGTAAACCGCACGGCCCGTCGCATACACCAAATTGTATGCACCGTAATTAATAATCTGCTCGTCAAAAACCGGGTGCAGAACCCGAATGAGTTCCTCACCCGTCAAAAACTCGCTACTCTCAACAGAGTTACGGGGGTCGATAACCTCTGCGTACTTACTTGCTTCGGTCAGCTCATCAGCGACCGTGATAATCGGTTCGGTCATAGCATCAGTCTACCGGGGCAACCAACGAAGGTCACGAGTATTCGCACATATTACGCGCCATGACGTCCAAAAATGCGAGTTTTTCTCACCTGTTCAAATGAACACGTGGGAATGTGTAAACAAGTGCAATGTGTCCACATCATGAAAGAAAGTATCCGACCTGCGCCTTTATGAACAAAAACGGGTGTGTTGCCCGATAGAGATTTGACTCACCCCCTCTTGGGGCGCACCATAGAAGGGTGAAGACAGCAATGTTCCAGCGAATTCTAAACCTTGTCGACGTCGCCTAGGGCGAGTGGCAGGGTCTAATCACTGCGACTGAGCGCCCCTACCGCTACCACCAACAGCGAGGGGCATTTTTTATAGCTTGGTACCCCCGGGCATAGGATGCGTGAGGATCACACAAACCCCACGCAGAACATTGAGTACAACGAAGAACCATTAAGACACGAGGCATTTCCATGACTATGGGATTTTCCACTTCTGATGACGCGGCAAACGCTCCCGCAGAACGCATGACCGGTTCTCAGGCAATCGTCCGCACCCTCGAAGACCTGGGTGTGACTGACGTATTCGGCCTGCCTGGTGGAGCCATTCTGCCGACCTATGACCCCCTGTACGATTCCAAGAAGGTCCGCCACATCCTGGTCCGCCACGAGCAGGGTGCAGGCCACGCCGCTCAGGGCTACGCAGTGTCCAGCGGCAAGACCGGCGTGTGCATTGCAACCTCCGGCCCCGGCGCAACCAACCTGCTGACCGCAATCGCAGACGCAAACATGGACTCCATCCCCCTGGTTGCAATCACCGGCCAGGTGTCCACCAAGCTGCTGGGCTCTGACGCATTCCAGGAAGCTGACATCGTCGGCATGGCAATGCCCATCTCCAAGCACTCCTTCATGATCACCGACCCGCAGGACATCCCCCGCGCGCTCGCAGCAGCATTCCACATCGCATCCACCGGCCGCCCCGGCCCCGTGCTCGTGGACGTCACCAAGGACGCACAGGTCGGCATGATGGAATACCGCGGCATTCCTGAGGACCTGGAGCTGCGCGGCTACACCCCCGTCACCCGCGGCCACTCCAAGCAGATCCACGAAGCAGCTAAGTTCATCACCGAATCCAAGCGCCCCGTCTTCTACGTCGGTGGTGGCCTGGTCCGCGCAGGTGCTTCCGAAGAGTTCCACAAGCTGGCTAAGCTCATCGGCGCACCCGTCGTCACCACCCTGAACGCTATCGGTGCATTCCCCGACTCTGACCCCCAGAACCTCGGCATGCCCGGCATGCACGGCACCGTCCCCGCCGTCGCCGCAATGCAGAAGTCTGACTTGCTGATTACCCTCGGTGCACGCTTCGACGACCGCGTCACCGGTAAGCTCGACTCCTTCGCACCCGAGGCTAAGGTCATCCACATCGACGTTGACCCGGCAGAAATCTCGAAGATCCGCTTCGCAGACGTGCCGATCGTCGGCGACCTCAAGTACGTGCTGCCCGAACTGATCGAGCTGCTCTCCACCGAGTTCGCAGACCAGCTGCCGAACCTGACCGAGTGGTGGAACGAGCTGAACGTCATCCGCAAGGATTACCCGCTCGGCTACGAGAAGCCCAACGATGGCCTCGGCTCGCCCGAGTACGTCCTGGAGCGTATTAGCGCTCTCACCGGTCCCGACGCATACTACGTCACCGGCGTTGGCCAGCACCAGATGTGGGGCGCACACTACATCCAGCAGGAAAGCCCCCGCCACTTCGTCAGCTCCGCAGGCCTGGGCACCATGGGCTACGGCGTGCCCGCAGGTATGGGCGCAAAGGTCGCACACCCCGAATCCACCGTCTGGGTTATCGACGGCGACGGCTGCTTCCAGATGACCAATCAGGAACTGGTCACCTGCGCACAGAACAACATCCCCATCAAGGTTGCCATCATCAACAACTCCTCCCTCGGCATGGTGCGCCAGTGGCAGACTCTGTTCTACAACGAGCGCTACTCCAACACCGACCTGAAGGACGGCCACGGCACCGTACGCATCCCCGACTTCGTCAAGCTCGGCGACGCATACGGCTGCGCAACCTTCCGCTGCGAACGCGACGAAGACGTGGACGCAACCATCAAGGCTGCCCTCGAAATCAACGACCGCCCCGTGGTCATTGACTTCACCGTCAGCCCCCATGCCCTCGTCTGGCCCATGGTCCCGGCAGGCGTATCTAATGACAAGATTTGGATTGCGAAGAACACTTCGCCCGAGTTCGATCGTGAGGGAGAGAACTAATGTCTCAGCACACTCTGTCCGTTCTGGTAGAAGATAAGCCGGGCGTTCTCACCCGCGTCTCCGGTCTGTTCTCCCGCCGACTGTTCAACATCCTCTCCCTGGCTGTGGGCCCCACCGAAAACCCCGGTGTTTCCCGCATCACCGTCGTAACCGAAGGTGACGCTCACACCATCGAGCAGATTACTAAGCAGCTGAACAAGCTTGTTCACGTGCTGAAGGTCGTCGAGCTTCCCGCAGACTCCTCCACCCAGCGTGGTCACATCCTGATTAAGGTCAAGGCCGACGCAGTTGCTCGCCTGCAGATCGTTCAGGCAGCTGACCTGTTCCGCGCATCCGTGATTGACGTTTCCCCCGAGTCTGTTGTCATCGAGGCAACCGGTTCTGAGGAGAAGCTCAACGCACTGCTGGATGTTCTGGAGCCTTACGGTGTTCGCGAAATCGTTCGCGCCGGCACCATCGGCCTGGCACGTGGCCCCCGCGCTATGAGCGAGCGCATCTAGCACAAAATACCTGACGCTACATTCCCGTAGCAGTTCTCCCGCCCGCACAACCGAAACACACGTATTCGCAGTGCGGGCGGGGGAGCGCCAGATATGGTAAACCCCGGTACAGTAAACCCCTGTACCCCCGACCATGCAGGGCACAAATACTTCCAGCCAAAATCTGAGAAGTACTCTCGTAAACCTGCACCCCAAAAGCTATCAAGTAGAATAGTCAATGTTGAGCCCAGCCTGGGCCGCATACCAAACTTACTGAGGAGAAGAAATGGCAGCAACCATTTTCTACAACGACGACGCAGACCTCTCCCTGATCCAGGGTCGCACCGTAGCAGTTATCGGCTACGGCTCCCAGGGCCACGCACACGCACTGAACCTGCGTGACTCCGGCGTGAAGGTCATCGTCGGTCTGTCCGAGGGCTCCAAGTCCCGCGCCAAGGCTGAGGCAGAAGGCCTGCGCGTCGCAACCGTTGCAGAAGCAGCAGCAGAAGCAGACGTCATCATGATCCTGACCCCGGACCAGGTCCAGGCAAAGGTCTACGCAGAGAGCATCGAGCCGAACCTCAAGCCCGGCAACGCACTGTTCTTCGCACACGGCTTCAACATCCGCTTCGGCTACATCACCGCACCCGAGGGTGTCGACGTGGCAATGGTCGCCCCCAAGGGCCCCGGCCACACCGTCCGCCGCGAATACGAAGCAGGCCGCGGCGTTCCCGCCCTGGTTGCAGTCGAGAAGGACGCATCCGGCGAAGCACTCGCACTGGCACTGTCCTACGCAAAGGCACTGGGTGCAACCCGCGCAGGCGTCATTAAGACCACCTTCACCGAAGAGACCGAATCCGACCTGTTCGGTGAGCAGGCAGTCCTCTGCGGCTCCACCTCCCAGCTCGTCCAGTACGGCTTCGAGGTTCTGACCGAAGCTGGCTACCAGCCCGAGATTGCTTACTTCGAGGTCCTGCACGAGCTCAAGCTCATCGTTGACCTGATGATCGAGGGCGGCATCGCTAAGCAGCGTTGGTCCATCTCCGACACCGCAGAGTACGGCGACTACGTCTCCGGCCCCCGCGTGATCTCCCCCGAGGTCAAGGAAAACATGAAGGCTGTCCTGGCAGACATCCAGAACGGCAACTTCGCAAAGCGCTTCATGGAAGACCAGGCCGCAGGCGCACCCGAGTTCAAGGAACTGCGCGCAAAGGGCGAGGCACACCCCATCGAGGCAACCGGCCGCAAGCTGCGCGAGCTGTTCTCCTGGAACACCGCTAACGACGACTACACCGAAGGTTCCGTCGCTCGCTAAGCAGTAGCTCAGCAATAGCTTTCTAAGAATCCGGCGTTCTACTTCTCACCCCACACGGGGGAAGGGGTAGGGCGCCGGATTTCTGGCTAATGAGAGCCTGCTAAAACCCCAAAACAAGGGATGTGATGCAGTTCATGCTCACTTGAGTTGCGGGTGTCTATAAAATGCCGTATAGTATTTACTTGTTGCAGGGGAAAACCTGAAAAACAAATAAGCGCCTCTAGCTCAATTGGCAGAGCAATTGACTCTTAATCAATGGGTTCTGGGTTCGAGTCCCAGGGGGCGCACTTCAAAGAAAATCCCGCTGATTCTTAGGAATCGGCGGGACTTTTGCGTTCCCCGAATAATGCGGGTTTGTAGTGCGAGGTGCATATTATCCTCTTTGCTCCTGATGCGAGTGCTTGGAAGACGGTATTCGCCCTCGTTCCTACAGGGGTGGGGTGGGTGGGTACCTCGCGTCTCCCAAGACTACGGTGTGCGCTACATGTTTCCTCCGCGCCTACGCAGGGGCACCCGTCACCCGGACGCTCCGCTCCTCCTTGCTTCGCAGCGGAGAGCGTCCGTGTGACACCCTGAGGGCGCATCCGGAAAACGCGGCGCGCTACCGATGTGCCGCCCCGCTCCTCTTTACGTCCTGTGGTTCAGTGGTTCGCGAAATCTCGCCGGTCCGTTGGGTTAGGCGGTGGTTCAGTATGTGCGCCCCGTGCCTAGCGAACTGGAGTGGGGGGAGGCTGTCGCGGTTTAGTGTGTTACGTGATGGCTGGTGTTTTGCGTGTGGGGCGGGGAGGGTTGTCGCGGTTTAGTGTTTTGCCTGGTGGTTGGGTGTTTTGCGTGTGGGGCGGGGAGGGCTGTCGCCTTTTAGTGTGTTGCGTGGTGGTTAGCCTGGTGCGCGCAGAGGCGCCGGTGCCGTCCGTAGCGACATCAGGGTGCCCGAAGCGCAGCGAGGGCGGG
>NZ_KV814371.1:230912-248411 GCF_001813895.1 Rothia sp. HMSC071C12 | reverse complement strand
TCGCTGCGGAGAGCGTCCGTGTGACACCCTGAGGGCGCTTCCGGAAAACGTAGCTGCACCCAGGGGCTCCCGGTGGGCACACCTATACGCAACCTCTGGTGGGTGCGTGGAGGTTTCGGTGGCCTCCGTAGCGACATCAGGGTGCCCGAAGCGAAGCGAGGGCGGGTGCCCCTGTAGGAGCGAGGAGGGTGCCGAACCTCGAGCTAATCCCGCCGGGTGGTTCGTGGTTTGGGCGTGCGCCCCGTGCCTAGCGAACTGGTGCGGGGGAGGGCTGTCGCCTTTTAGTGTGTTGCTTGGTGATTTGGCGTTTTGCATGTGGCGCGGAGGAAACATGCGGCGTGGCAGCCTCCACCCACAAGCAATAAGCCACCGCGTATCAGAGTGTAACCCCGGTGAGAGCCTAGCCTAAGACTGCGGTAAACTGAAAGTTATGACTGCAACTCCGTTCTACATCACCACCGCCATCTCCTACCCCAATGGCAACCCGCACATCGGCCATGCCTACGAAACCATCGCAGCCGACGTGCTAGCCCGCTTCAAGCGCCTCGACGGCTTCGACGTGCGCTTCATGACCGGCACCGACGAGCACGGCCAGAAGATGCAGACCACCGCCGAGAAGCTCGGTAAGACCGCTAAGGAACTCGCCGACGAGAACTCCGCACGCTTCAAAGCAATGAACGACGCGCTGAACATCAGCTACGACCGCTTCATCCGCACCACCGACCCCGACCACTATGTCGCATCCCAGGCCATCTGGAAGCGCATGGAAGAAAACGGCGACATCTACCTCGACAAGTACGCCGGCTGGTACTCCGTACGCGACGAAGCCTACTACGCAGAAGACGAAACTGAAGTCCGCGACGGCCAGCGCTACGCCATCACCACCGGCACCGAAGTCGAATGGACCGAAGAAGAATCCTACTTCTTCCGCCTCTCCAAGTACGGCGACAAGCTCCTCGAACTCTACGCCAACGAAGGCTACGTCTACCCCGAATCCCGCCGCAACGAACTGATCTCCTTCGTCAAGGGCGGCCTCAATGACCTGTCCATCTCCCGCACCACCTTCGACTGGGGCGTACCCGTACCCGGCAACGACAAGCACGTCATGTACGTGTGGGTCGACGCCCTCACCAACTACCTCACCGGCCTCGGCTACCCCGACACCGACAACGAGCTGTTCACCAAGTACTGGCCCGCCGACCTGCACCTCATCGGCAAGGACATCACCCGATTCCACTCCATCTACTGGCCCGCATTCCTGTGGTCCGCCGGAGTCGAACTGCCCAAGCGCGTCTTCGGCCACGGCTTCCTGCTCGTCAACGGCGAGAAGATGTCCAAGTCCGTCGGTAACGTCGTCGACCCCGCAAACCTTGTCAACGCGTTCGGCCTGGACGCGGTCCGCTTCTTCCTCATGCGTGAAGTGTCCTTCGGTCAGGACGGCTCCTACTCCGAAGAGTCCATCATCAACCGCATCAACTCCGACCTGGCAAACAACCTCGGCAACCTTGCCCAGCGTTCCCTGTCCATGGTCGCCAAGAACTGCGGCGATGCCGTCCCCACCCACGGCGAATTCACCGAAGCTGACCGCCAGATCCTCGACCAGGCGGCAGCCCTCTACGAGCCCGTCCGTGCAGACTTCGACGAGCAGGCATTCCACCGCGCTTTGGAACGCATCTGGACCGTCCTCGCAGACACCAACGCCTACTTCGCAGAACAGGAACCCTGGACCCTGCGCAAGAACGGCGAACTCGACCGCATGAACACCGTACTGTACGTAACCCTTGAGGTCGTACGCCAGGTAGCCCTGCTGCTGCAGCCCGTCATGCCCGACTCGACCGCCAAGCTGCTGACCCTGCTCGGCGTACCCGAAGGTGACGCACGCCAGTTCGCAGCCCTCGGCACCGCACTCGTGCCCGGCACCGAACTGCCCGCACCCGCACCGGTGTTCCCCCGCTACGAAGCACCCAAGGCATAACAGCTGCCTGAGTATCAGCGGACAGAGCCTGAGACGGCGCCGTAACTGATAGCGCTGTAACGGATAGTCTATGAAAGCCCCCGGCTTCCCCACCCAGATTGGGGGAGGAACCGGGGGCTTTTCGCATACATATATAGGTGTAGGCGCGAGGCGGAGAAGCAGGGTAAGGATGCAGGGTGAGAACGCCGGGTGAGCCGCCACTCATCCTTAAGGATGATGCCGGTGCCCCGCCCAGCCCGCCTCAGGCTCACCTCAGCCCGTGGAATGAGCGAGGAATCTGCGCATCCGCAGGTCAAGACCCGGTGAACACCCGCCAAAATCAACCTGGAGGATGAGAAAAACCCTGTAGTCAGCGCCATGCTGCGTGAAATAATTGAACTATGACTACGACAACTCCTCACACACAGACGGCACAGGTCGCCGTCTCCGCACGAAACCTTTCCAAAACCTACGGCATGGGTGAAGCAACCGTCCACGCCCTCAACAACGTCTCCGTCGACTTTGAGCAGGGCAAGTTCACCGCCATTATGGGCCCCTCCGGCTCGGGTAAGTCCACGCTGATGCAGACCATCGCAACCCTGGACACCCCCGACCCGAACCCGGCAACCTCGATTCGTATTGGCGGTACCGAGCTCTTCGGTCTGAAGGACAACGCCCTCACCGAATTCCGCCGCGAACACATCGGCTTCATCTTCCAGGCGTTTAACCTGGTGCCCACCCTCACCGCGGGCCAGAACATTGACCTGCCGCTGGGCCTCGCCGGTAAGAAGCCCGACCCGCAGTGGCGCGACTACCTGGTCAAGACCCTCGGCCTGGAAACCCGCCTCGACCACCGCCCCGAACAGCTCTCCGGCGGTCAGCAGCAGCGCGTCGCCATCGTGCGCGCCCTGCTTGCACGCCCCGAAGTGGTCTTCGCCGACGAACCGACCGGTAACCTCGACTCCAACTCCGGCGCAGAGGTGCTGCGCCTGCTGCGTGCCGCCGCAACCGACCACGCACAGACCATCCTCATGGTCACCCACGACGCAAACGCCGCCTCCTACGCAGACCGCGTGGTCTTCATCAAGGACGGCATGGTCGCCGGCGAAATGATCGAACCCACCTACGACGCCGTCCTCGGCGCAATGGCACAGCTGGAAGGTCGATAAGCCGTGGCAACCACACTGAACACGGTGGCGCGCTCCAATCTGCGCGCTTCCAAAGGAAAATACATCCTCACGGGCATAGGCATCGCGATCTCATCCTTCTTCATCGCCGCCATTATGATGCTCACCAACTCGTTGCAGGCGACCGTCAACTCCTCCGTTGGTGACGTGCTCTCCCGCGCCGAGGCGGTCGTCGCCTCCGCCGCTACAACCAGCGACGGTAAAGACAGCACCTCTATCTACCTGACCCGTGACCAGATTCAGAAAGTAGAAAAGAGCGACCTGCTCTCCGGCTACTGGGTTCAGTATGCCGTCACGGGTTCGATCGGTACCGGCGATCAGAAAACCCCCGTGCAGTACAACCAGCTGCCCGCCGACTCGAGCCTCTTCCCGTACAAGGTGCAGGGTAAAATCCCCAGTAGCGACCACGAAATCATGGTCTCTACCTACTTCGCGAAGAAGCACAACCTCTCGCTGAACGGCAAGGTCACCAGCACCGACGTTGTAGAATCCGTCAGCGCTCCCGGTACTGACAAGACCGCCGAATACACCGTCGTCGGTCTGTTCGACCCCGGTTTTGAAGGCTCCACCACCAACCAGGCTGTCTTCATTGGCGGCACCAGCCTCGGCGAAGCCACCCTGAAAGCAGCCGAGACAGAAAACAAGAGCTCCGCGGCAGGATACCGGGGCATGGCTGGCGCGAACCTCATCTACCTCAAGTTCAAGGACGGCGTAACCGACGCCAAACTCAAGAGCCTGCAGGATACCCTCAGCAGCGGCGACACCAAGAACGACCCGCGCGTTATGACCGGTCAGAAGCTGCTGGAAGACTACCAGAAGAGTATCTCCACGGTCTTCACCTCCATTAGCGTGGTCCTGGGTGCCTTCGCGGCACTGGCTCTGCTGGTTTCCTCCTTCGTCATCTCCAACACCTTCGCGGTGCTGGTCGGCCAGCGCATCCGTGAGCTGGCTCTGCTGCGCACCCTCGGCGCCCGCGGCGGCTCCCTTGTACGGATGCTACTCATCGAATCCATTACCGTGGGCGTGGTGTTCTCCCTCATCGGTGCGCTGCTGACCTACCCGGTTGGCGCGCTGGTTGGCGCAAACCTCACCACCATCATGATTTCGTACTCAATCACCCCGGTGATTATCAGTACCCTGATCTGCACCATCGTGACGGTTCTGGCGTCGCTCTCCCCGGCACGAAGCGCCCTGCGCATCTCGCCCATCAGCGCGATGAGCGAGCACACCAACCTTGAGGTGCGCAAGCCCGGCAAGGTCGGCCCGATCCTGGGTCTGGTCTTCGGTGCCGCAGGTATCGGCCTGGCTATGCTGGCTCAGAACCAGGGTTCCGGTGAGGGTGCCGGCAATAAGGCCATCCTCCTCATGATGGGGGCCGCGCTGCTGCTCGGTATCGCGGTCTTTCTCCTCACCCCGCTGGTACTGCCCCCGCTGGTACGTGCCCTCGGTAAGGTCACCCGCACCCAGACCGGCAAGCTGGCGCTCGCCAACGCACTACGTTCGCCCAAGCGCACCGTCTCCACCGGTCGTGCCGTGCTGGTGGGTACCCTGGTCGTATCGACTGTGCTGACCGGTTACTCGGTGCTGAGCGCCTCGCTGACCAAAGCCCTGGATCAGCAGTACCCGATTTCTGCGCAGGCAAAGTACAGCTCGTATGACCAGTCCGAGGCAACCTCCACCGTGACCAAGGCGGAGGAAATCGCCTCCAAGGTCAAGGGTATTAAGAACGTTCAGGCATCCGCCGTCGGTTACGCAGCCGGTGTGGTTGACTACACCGTCGAATACGAGGGACAGACCGCCAACCAGAATTCCGACCTGGTGGCGCTGAGCTCCTCCGATTTGAAGGCAATCCTGCCGGGCGAAAACTCGAACCTTGCGGATGACACCGTGCTCGTACCGCAGGGCCTCTGGAAGTCCGCTGGATTGAATGAGTCCAGTCGTCTGAAGGCACACGGCCCGCTCGGCGAAGTGGAACTCAAACCCGTCAAGTCCGCAACCAAGCAGAACCTGCTGATCGTCAACCCTGCCACCGCCGCCAAGCTGCAGGACGCCAAGAACCCGCAGAAGGTTGCCAACCCCGCCGCTGAGGAAGCTCAGAAGCGCATGGAAGAAGCAATCGCCAGCGGTGACCAGGAAGCTCAGACGAAGGCAGCACGTCTGACCGTCACCAGCCAGGCAACCGGTAACGACACCGTCGTTCTGGTGCGCGCCGCCTCCCCGCTGACCAGTAGCGAGAACGCGACCCTGCAGGCTGACCTGAACCGAGCCAGCCCGGACAGCTCCTTCACCGGTGGCTTGCAGGAACGTCAGACCTACGACCAGTTGCTGACCGTTATGCTGACCTTCACCCTGGTGATGCTCATGCTCGCAGTGGTCATCTCGATTATTGGTGTGGCGAACACGATGACCCTGTCGGTCAACGAACGCCGCCGCGAGAACGCGATGCTCCGCTCGCTGGGTCTGTCCCGCAAGCAGCTGCGCCGTATGATTTCCATTGAGGCGATTCTGATTACGCTCGCCGCAGTGGTGCTCGGTATGGTTTCCGGTGCGGTGATTGGTAGCCTCTCTGCGCAGATTATTATGTCTTCCATGAGTGCTTCCGCCCCGCTCGTGCTTGACCTGCCGTACGTCTGGTACGTGGTCATCCTCGTTGTGGGTGTGCTCGCCGCGATGCTGGCTTCGGCTCTGCCGGCGGCTCGTTCGGCTCGCATGTCCCCGGTTGAGGGTATGCGCGGCTAACCCGCTGTACCTGGCATAGTCACAGTACCCGGCGAACCCGGATACTCGGCGTGAGAAAGCCCCGGAGGGTGCCTCGATTAGGAGGCGCCCGCCGGGGCTTCACTGTGTCCTCTAGTTTGGCGTGCTTGTACTCTCAGATTCTTGGAGCTGACCTGTAGCATGGCTTTGCGCGTATGATGGGTGTATGAGTACTAGCCACCCCAATCTGCGTCGCGGGTACACGCTACCCCATGAAGCGGAGGTTCTTCAGATCCTCCGTGACGCTGGTGTGCGCCGTGCCCGACTCTTCGGCAGCGCCGCCCGCGGTGAGCTGACCGAAACCAGCGACCTGGATTTTTTGGTGCAGATGCCGGGGGTAGCCCCTTTTGACGAGTTCATGCAGATGGTCGATGCTCAGCACCGCATTGAACAGCTGACCGGCCGTAGCGTTGATATGGTCACCCGGTTGCGCCCCCGCATCTATGCGGAGGCAGAACCAGACATGGTGGAGTTGCCGCTATAAGAAGTTGCCTGAGCTGATGAGCGACTTTGAACAAATCATCGACGAGATACAAGAAACTACTTAACTAAAGAGCCCCGGAGGGTGCCTCGATCAGGAGGCGCCCGCCGGGACTTCACTGTGTCCTCTAGTCTGTTGTGCTCTCTATTTCTGCTGTGCCCTTATATAAGGGAGCGCTAGTGGGCGATACCCGCCTCATACGCCATAATGACCGCCTGCACACGATCACGCGCCCCCAACTTCGCCAACACATGCGACACATGCGTCTTCACCGTCGCCTCCGAAAGCACCAGCTCCCGCGTAATCTCCGCATTCGACAAGCCACGCGCAATCAAACCCAGCACCTCAAACTCACGCGGCGACAACTGCTCAATTAACTCACGATGCGGATAATCCTGCACAGGCTCAAAGCTTGCATGCTCAGCCGGAATAAACGTCGCCTTAGGAAGTTCAGAACCAGCAGCCGAGGGAATAACAGGAACAGACTCAGCGGCAGGAGCGGCAGGAGCGGTAGGAACAACAGGAGCGGGGGAGTCCAGCACCGGAATCATCTGCTCCAACAGGCGGCGAGTCGCAGACGGCGCAATCACCGCATCGCCGCGGTGCACCGTACGAATCGCCTCCAGCAGCTGCTCCGGCGGAGTGTCCTTCAACAAGAAACCGCTCGCACCCGCACGCACCGCCGAATACACGTACTCATCAATATCGAAGGTCGTGAGCATAATAATGCGCACCCGCTCATCCTCGGAAACTTCACGTTCGCCGTCACGCTCCAGGATGCGGCGCGCCGCCTCCAGACCGTCGCAGTGCGGCATGCGCACATCCATGAGGATGACCTGCGGCGCCTGCCCCTCAGAGACCATGCGGTCAAAAACGTCAATAGCCGCCAGACCGTCATCAGCTTCCATGACGACCTGCAGGTCCGGCTGGGAGTTGACGAGCATGCTCAAGCCGCCGCGCACTAGGCGCTGGTCGTCAACGAGCATCACGCGGATCGGCTGGGTGGTCTGTGGTGCAGAAGAGTACATAGTTTCAATCCTAGATCACGAGGTAGTAGAGGGCACGGGTATTAGAGGTCGCGGTAGGGCAGCGCCGCCTCAACGAGCCAGCCGCCGTCAGGCTGCAGACCGTAGGTGAGTGAGCCGTGGTAGAGGGCGATGCGCTCGCTCATGCCGCGCAGACCGTTACCGCTACCGGGTACCGGGCGGGCAATGTGCTGAGCCGCGGTAGAGGAAACCGGGTCGTTCTGCACCCACAAGTGCAGACCGTCCTCACCCCAGTGAATGGTGACGGTGGTTGCCGCGCCGGGGGAGTGCTTGAGTGCGTTGGTGAGCGCCTCCTGCACGGTGCGGTACGCCGCCAGCTCGGCACCCTGCGGTAGGGCACGCGCCATGGTGCCGGTGATTCCGGTGAAGGTGACGGGTAGCCCGGCGCGGCGGCTCTGCTCCACGAGGGCGGGCACATCGCTGAGGGTGGGCACGGGTGCGTAGGCGGTTGCCTCGTCCGTGCGGAGTAGCCCGAGGAGGGAACGCATCTGGGTGAGGGAGTCGCGCGCCGTGTCTGCGATGAGCTCGAGGGTCTGCTCGGCAATATCCGGTTCGCTCTGCTGAGCCTGACCCGATTGCTCAACCTGCTGAGCCTGCTGGGCGCGTGCGGTGCGGGCGCTCGCGGCGGCGTAGCGTGCCCCGTCTGCCTGGGAAATAATGCTGGAGAGCGAGTGCGCCACAATATCGTGCATTTCGCGGGCGATGCGGGTGCGTTCGTCCTGCGCAGCGAGGCGGCGTTCCTGTTCCTGCTCGTATTCGAGGCGGCGGGCGCGTTCTTCGAACTCTTCGCTGCGCAGTTCGCGCATGCGGCGGGAGTCGCCGAGGAACCAGAAGACGGTGAAGATGGATCCGCAGAGCACGCCGAGCATCAGGGAGATGAAGATGCGGGCGGGTATGTCGTCCCAGTGGTAGAGGAATGAGAGTGAGGCCTGCACGGTGACGGCGAGTGCGCCGACCCAGCCGAGAATGAGGCCGCGGAAGCGGGCGCGGCGGGTCCAGTGCCTGCCGATATGGTAGGCGGCGAGGGTGACCGGCGGGTAGCAGGTGACTGCGAGTGAGTCGGGGAAGGGAGACAGGAGGGTGAGGCAGAGCGCCGCGATGACCACGTAGATGCTGCCGTAGGGGAAGCGGTAGCGGAAGTAGAGCGCGGTGGTGCTGCAGAGCGCGGAGATGAGCGGGATCCAGCCGTAGCCATTGATGAAGGCAACGGAGAGTACGCAGCAGAAGAACTGCATGTGCGCGACGACGATAATGTTCATCCAGCCGCGGTTGTCTCTGAGGTAGCTTTGCACGCGGCTGGAGGCGGTGATTGCATCGGCGGGCAGGTCGATGCTTTCTGAGATGCCGCGGGTATGCGTTACGGCGTAGCCTGATCCGGCCGTCTCTGTGCTGTGCTGTGGGTTCTTCTGGGGTTCGGTGTGCTTGAGGGGCATGTTTCCAGTGTATCGGGGTGGTGGGGCGGGGCTGGGAGCCTCTTTCTACTCTCACATGCAGGGATATTTTGTGGGTTTGCGTGTGGGGTTGTGTGCTTGAGTGAGTATGACACGCCGAAAACACCTATTTTTAGTGACCTTGGTTACTTTTTCGAAAAATATTCCCTCAACTAAAACTTGAGAGTTTGGGGTTGTATGGGGTTCGAATTCGAGTTTAAGAGACTTGAAACTCCCTTAAGTAACCTATTTTGGTTGAAAAACCTTCAACCAAGGCGGAGAGTTTAAGGGAAACCCCCTCATCAAACCATTTTTGGAACCATTGCGGTACAGGTCTTTGATGGGTATAGTTTTGGCTGTACCGAAATTCTGCGTCCAGGAGGCAAGGCCTCGCAGAGTGAACACCAAGCGCTCTGAAACGCGAAAGTCCCTATGCAGGGGACCGGTTACAGCATTATGTCGTTATCACCAGAGGTTAGGCGCAAGCCTACTTCACTCACTCGAATCTCATCAGGTGACGTTCTTCGCCGTGCACGACGGCGGGTGATAACTTTTATTCCTCAAAATGACATCACTCTCGAAGGACATACATGTCTACTAACATTTCTCGCCGCAAGGTTGTCGCTGGCGCAGCATGGGCTGCTCCGGTTGTCGCAGCATCTGCTGCAGTTCCCGCTTTTGCTTCCTCCACCGAATGTGAGTGGGAGTCCACCGCAGCTTACACCGCTGAAGGTAACGCTTCGGGTGCTAAGGGCACCCAGTCCTTCGTCGTTCCCCCGCTGGTCGACAAGATCAAGTTCGAGGTTGTCGGTGGCGCTGGTGGTACCAACTACGACGATATCGCAGCAGGCTCCGGTGCTAAGATCACCGGTATCATCGAGGTCAAGCCCGGCCAGACCGTTCAGCTCATCGGCGCAGCCGGTGGTATCGGTAAGGGCCCCCTGTCCCCCGCAGAGGGTGGCGAGGGCTACGGTAACGGCGGTTCCTCCAACCTGCCCACCCCCATCCCCGCAAGCGTCATGCAGCGCGTCAACGCTATTTGGCCGAAGGACTCCAGCCTGAAGCGCATCATCTACTCCGCATCCGGTGGTGGCTCCTCCGCTCTGGTTATCAACGGTACCCCCGTTGCAGTTGCAGGTGGCGGCGGTGGCGCTGGCTTCGTGAACTCCGGTGGCGCTAACAACAACGAGCAGTACGCTGCGGCTGGCGCAGTTGACGCAGGTCGCCTGTGGCCCTCCGGCGCAAAGCGCAACGTGTACCCCGTTATCGGTTCCACCGGTGGTTCCGCTGATGGTGCAGAAGGTTCCGCAGGTAAGCAGGGTGCACTGACCTACGCTGCTGACACCTCCGTCACCACCACTGTTAACGCAGGTGAGGGTGGCTCCGCAGGTATCGGTGGTAACGGTGGTTCCAAGACCGACCTGCCCTCCGGCAAGTCCCCCAACGGCGTTCTGGGCTACTCCTCCGCTAACAACCAGGAAATCTACGCTTCCTCCAAGTCCGGTAACCAGGGTGGCGACGGCTTCAAGGGTAACGGTGGCGACGGCGTTGGCTCCTACTCCTACCTGATCGACAACAACGATCGCACCAAGAAGGAAGAGGGCACCAAGAACGGTAAGGGCTACGCTCTCGAGTACGAATCCATCGGCTTCAACTTCAACGGCTACGAGTCCGTCATCTCCGCAGGTGGTGGCGCAGGCTACGGTGGCGGTGGCTCCGGTGCTTCTACCTCCTCCTCCGCAATCGTTCTGACCCAGAAGTGGAACAACAACCCCAACGGTCTGCGCCAGAACGTTGGCTTCGCACAGTTCGGTGGCGGCGGTGGCGCTGGTGGCTCCTACGTTGCTCCCGGTGTTTCCGGTGGCTCCATCGAGTCCGCAGGTAACGCTCCGACCGAACGTGGCGTTCGTGGCAACGGCTACGTCAAGGTCTCCCTCTGCAAGCGCACCGCGTAATTGCATAGACCTTTAGGGCTCTAACTCTGAGTGAGAACTCATAACGATATTCCCCGGCTGATGATTCAGCCGGGGAATATTGTTTTAACCGGTAGTATCCATCTATCCCACCCCTCCCTAGCCCAGAGTCTGAGAACCCGCCCGCACACTCTACCGCCCACCCGCGGCGCGTATTACGGTAGAGGCATGACTGAAGCACGTAGCATCGACCTCGCCGTCATCCCCGGCGACGGCATCGGCCCCGAAATCATTACCGAAGCCCAGCGCATCCTCACCCGCGCCTGCGAGCTCGAAAACATCACCGTAACCCCCACCCACTACAAGCTCGGCGCCGAGCACTGGCTGGAAACCGGTGAAACCCTGCCCGACTCCACCATGGACGCCCTCAAGCAGCACGACGCGATCCTCTTCGGCGCCATCGGTGCAGACCCGCGCAGCGGCAAGATTCCCTCCGGCCTCATCGAACGCGAAATGCTCCTGAAGCTGCGCTTCGCCTTCGACCACTACATCAACCTGCGCCCCTCCCGCCTGTACCCCGGCGCAGTCTCCCCGCTCGCCAACCCCGGCAACATCGACTTTGTGGTCGTGCGTGAAGGCACCGAAGGCCCCTACATTGGCAACGGCGGCGTCATCCGCGGCGGCACCCCCCACGAAATCGCCACCGAAGTCTCCCTCAACACCGCACACGGTGTGGAGCGCCTGGTGCGCTACGCCTTCGAGCTGGCGTCCACCCGCCGCAAGAAGGTCACCCTCGTGCACAAGACCAACGTGCTCACCCACGCAGGTCGCCTCTACAACCGCTACTTCACCGAAATCGCGGCTGAATTCCCCGAGGTTGAGACCGACTACCTGCACATTGACGCGACCACCATCTTCATGGTCACCGACCCCGCCCGCTTCGACGTGATCGTCACCGACAACCTCTTCGGCGACATCATCACCGACCTCGCAGGTGCAGTCACCGGCGGTATCGGCTACGCGGCAAGCGGCAACATCAACGCCGTCGGCGAGTTCCCCTCCATGTTCGAGCCCGTACACGGCTCCGCACCGGACATCGCCCGCCAGAACAAGGCAAACCCCACCGCCGCAATCCTCGCCGGCGCAATGCTGCTGCGCCACCTCGGCCACGACGCCGCCGCAGCCCGCATTGAGGACGCTGTTGAGGCAGATATGCGCGAGAACGGCGCGAGCGTGCGCGGAACCGATCAGGTCGGCGCGGACGTGCTCGCACGCCTCGGTTAATACTTGCCCGGCTAAAACTGGCTCGGCTAAAACGTAAACTACGCTAGTGAAGCCCGGAAGGAACACACCTTCCGGGCTTCACCTGTTCACATCCTGAATGGCAGAAAAGGTGCGCATGCGGCAAACGCATCTTTCCGGTACTCTAAACAGGTCAGGCACACCCGCCCGGCACCTCGGCGGTGGACACCATCCACCACTAGCTTTGATGCATCCAACTAGCACAGACCGCTAGATGCACCATCTGCCCCGCACGACAACGCGCCCGGCGGCACACACCGGTCCCTCGCCCCGCCGCGAGAACCGCCACTCAAAGAACGCCCACAGAGGCAACTAGACGAAGAGGAACGCAGAACGATGGCAACCGAATTCAGCCACGAAGCAAACCAGTCACCCGCCACCGCCGAACGCCGCGCCGAAATCCTCGCAAACCCCGGCTTCGGTGACTACTTCAGCGACCACATGGTCACCATCGACTGGGAAGGCGACTACAAGACCGGCGGCACCTGGTATGACGCACGAGTTCACCCCTACGGCCCGCTCGTCCTCGACCCCGCAGCATCCGTGTTCCACTACGGCCAGGAAATCTTCGAAGGTATCAAGGGCTACCGCCACGCCGACGGCTCCGTATGGACCTTCCGCCCCGAGAAGAACGCGGCACGCTTCGCGAACTCCGCACGCCGCCTCTCCCTGCCCGAACTGCCCGAAGAGACCTTCATCGAATCCCTGCGTGAACTCGTGAAGATGGACGAGCAGTGGGTACCCACCGGCGACGGTGAAGCCTTCTACTTCCGCCCCTTCATGATCGCAACCGAGGCGTTCCTCGGCGTTCGCCCCGCACGCCACGTGCAGTACCACGTGATCGGCTCGCCCGCAGGTAACTACTTCGGCACCCCCGAACCCGTGGACATTTGGCTCTCCACCACCTACGCCCGCGCAGGCGAAGGCGGCACCGGTGCGGCAAAGTGCGGCGGTAACTACGCAGCATCCATGATTGCCCAGACCGAGGGTGAAAAGCACGGCTGCAAGCAGGTTATCTTCAAGGACCCGCACCGCGGCGACGCCATCGAAGAGCTCGGCGGCATGAACGTGTTCTTCATCTTCGGCAAGGAAAACAAGATCGTCACCCCCGAACTGACCGGCACCATCCTGGAGGGCGTGACCCGCTCCTCGCTGATTCAGCTCGCCAAGGACCGCGGCATGACCGTCGAAGAGCGCGCAATCACCCTCACCGAATGGCGTGAAGGCGTGGCAAACGGCGACATCACCGAAATCTTCGCCTGCGGCACCGCAGCAGTGGTCGCACCCATCGGCAAGCTCAAGGCAGAAGACTTCGAAATCCCGGCACCCACCGAGCACTTCGGCGAAATCTCCAAGAGCCTGCGCGAAGAGCTCGTCGGCATTCAGCTCGGCACCGTTGAGGACCGCCACGGCTGGATGACCCGCCTCATCTAAACGTGAATCTAACGTAACCCGCGAAATCCCCGCAGGATGCCCCCGCCCGACCCCGCACGTCGCGCGGTGAGCAATCCGCGGGGATTCGCTGTGCCCGGAAAATGAGGTGCTCGGAAAATGCCGTGCCCGGTGATGCTGTGCTCGGCGAGTATTGCGCGCGGCGTTGATAGCGTGAGGACAGGGGAGGGGAGGCGCACCCCGCCGAACCTAATAGTGTTGAACCCCGCCGGGCTAAAACCTGCCTTGCCAATTCCGCCCGCCGCCCACACCCTCGAAGGCTGGTACCCTAGAAAGTATGCGTATTGCACGATTTACCGTAAATAATGAGCTCCACTTCGGGCTGGTAGAAGGCGACGCAGGCGAAGAAACCCTGCGCGTACTCGCCGGCGACCCCTTCTACTCGGGTATCGAACCGACCGGCACCACCTACCCCATCGACCAGGTGCGCCTGCTCGCCCCGATCATCCCCCGCTCCAAGGTGATTGGAGCGATCGCAAACTGGGCAGGAACCGAGGCGCCCGCCTCCCCGCAGTTCTTCCTCAAGCCCAACACCACCGTCATCGGCCCCGGCGACCCCGTGACCCTGCCCGAGTACTCCGAAGCCGTCAGCGCAGAAGGTGAACTCGCCGTCATTATCGGTCGTATCGCCAAGTCCGTGTCCCTTGAGCGCGTGCACGAAGTCATCTTCGGCTACACCGTAGCCAACGACCTCACCGCCCGCGACCTGCTCGAAGACCGCCAGTGGACCCGCGCCAAGGGCTTCGACGGCTCCACCCCGCTCGGCCCCTGGATCGAAACCGACCTGGACACCGACTCGCTGAACATCACCACCTGGGTTGACGGCGACGTCGTGCAGGAAGGCAACACCTCCGAAATGCACTACTCCGTAGCCGAACAGGTTGCCGCAGCCTCGGAAATCTTCACCCTGCTGCCCGGCGACGTACTGCTCACCGGCACCCCCGCCGGCATCAGCGTACTGCGCGACGGCAACGAAGTAGAGGTCGAAGTCGAAGGCATCGGCTCCCTCGTCACCCGCGTGCGCGACTAAACAGTCCGCGCCCACAAACGTAACGTACATCCTGAAACACACCGTCAAGGAGACATCATGACCGAATACCACGGTCCCGTACTCAACAGCCCCGCAGACACCCGCGTCCGCTTCTGCCCCTCGCCCACCGGCACCCCGCACGTGGGCATGGTCCGCACCGCCCTCTTCAACTGGGCGTACGCACGCCACACCGGCGGCAAGCTGATCTTCCGCATCGAAGACACCGACGCGGCACGCGACTCCGAAGAGTCGTTCAACCAGGTGCTCGAATCCCTGCACTGGCTCGGCATCAACTGGGACGAAGGTGTCGGCGTCGGCGGCCCCCACGAGCCCTACCGCCAGTCCGAGCGTAAGGCCGCAGGCATCTACAACGAGGTCTTCGCAAAGCTCGTTGAAGGCGGCTACGTGTACGAAGACTTCTCCACCCCCGACGAGGTGAAGGAACGCCGCAAGGCAGCCGGCCAGGACCCGCAGCTCGGCTACGACAACTACGACCGTAACCTCACCGAAGAGCAGAAGGAAGCCTACCGCGCCGAAGGCCGCCAGCCCGTGTGGCGTCTGCGCATGCCCGATGAGGACATCACCTTCAACGACCTCGTTCGCGGTGAAATCACCTTCAAGGCAGGCACCGTACCCGACTACGTGGTCGTCCGCTCCAACGGCGACCCGCTGTACACCTTCGTGAACCCCGTCGACGACGCACTCATGGGCATCACCCACGTGCTACGCGGCGAAGACCTGCTCTCCTCCACCCCGCGCCAGATCGCGCTCTACCGCGCGCTCATCGACACCGGCGTGACCAGCTTCATCCCCGAATTCGGCCACCTGCCCTACGTCATGGGCCAGGGTAACAAGAAGCTCTCCAAGCGCGACCCCGAGTCGAACCTCTTCCTGCTGCGCGACTCCGGCTTCATCAAGGAAGGCCTGCTGAACTACCTGTCCCTGCTGGGCTGGTCCCTCTCCGCAGACCAGGACGTCTTCAGCATCGACGAGCTCGTCGAGCACTTCGACGTACACGACGTTGTCGCCAACCCCGCACGCTTCGACGTGAAGAAGGCAGAGTCCATCAACGGCGACCACATCCGTGCGCTCGACCCCAAGGACTTCCGCGACCGCCTCATCCCGTACCTGCAGGCTGCAGGCGTACTCGGCGATACCCTCACCGAGCGTGAAGAGCAGATCCTCACCGAAGCAGCCCCCCTCGTTCAGGAGCGTATGCAGTTGCTCGGCGAAGCACCCGGCCTGCTCGCATTCCTCTTCAAGGCTGACGAAGAAATCAGCACCGCAGACGACGCACGCAAGCAGCTCAAGGAATCCGCACCGCAGGTCCTCGCAGCCGCAATCGAAGCTCTGGAGCCCCTCGAGGACTTCACCGCAGCCAATATTGAGGCAGCCCTGCGCTCCGCAATCGTCGACGGCCTGGAAATCAAGCCGCGCCTCGCATTTGGCCCCGTGCGTATCGCAGTGTCCGGTGAGCGCATCTCCCCGCCGCTGTTCGAATCCATGGAAATCCTGGGCAAGGAATCCTCCCTCGCACGCCTGCGCAAGCTTGCCGCTGAACTGAGCTAGCTATGAGCCAGCCGAATAACCAATCCATCATCGGCAAGGCGCTGCTCAAGGGCACCCTCATGGCGCTCACCAACGCCTGCATTATCTGGGTGTTCGCCTACATTGCCGGCTTTGACCGCTCCGTATGGATGGTCGTCATCATTATTGCCGGCGCGGCGCTCGCCTACGTGACCGCGTTCCTGGAGGCACGCGCCATGCAGAACGCGGCTCGCGGCGGCGATGTGAGCACCTCGTCGTCTGTTGTTGATTCTTTGGACTCTTCTGACTCTTCGGACGAAGAAGACGACTTCGTGGACCCGGGCCCCGACCCGGACGCGGGCGACTTCGACGCCGGAAGCTCCAGCAGCTCCAGTAGCTCGGACTACAGCAGCTACAGCAGCTCCGACTACTCTGGCGGCGGAGATTCCGGTGGAGGCGACTCCGGCGGTAGCAGCGACTAAGCTCTAGAGAATCCCCTTATCCAGCGGGAATCAGACGACCGAAAGGTCTGAAGAAAACCGGCGGATAAGGGGATTTTTTATAAATTTGAGAATATTTTTTGTGATGGGTGTTTCCTGTAAAACTACTAGTCAGTATGTTTTGTTGGGGTGAATCTGGCTCCATTTTGGGGAGTATGGCAAGAATTTAGTTTGCGCACCCCGGCAAAGGCTCGTATAGTAGTACCTGTTGTTGCGACGAACTGAAAAGTTCAAAGCGAAAACATGCGGTTGTAGCTCAGTTGGTAGAGCACCACCTTGCCAAGGTGGATGTCGCGAGTTCAAGTCTCGTCAACCGCTCCACTGAAGCCCCGAGGTTCGCCTCGGGGCTTTTTGTTGTCTCCAGAAGTTTTAGGTTTGGGGAGGCGGAGGCTAGGGAAGCTTCTCGACTGAGCTGAATCGGGGAGGTAGTGCATGGATCCCGTGTTGCCCTTTTTTTTGAATCAGTCCCCGGGTATGCTGCGGGAATCGAAAAATCTTCAAAAAATTTTGGACACAAAGCGTGCGGGGGAGGGGGTAAAACTACTCTCCAAGTCCCCTCGGAGCTGCTTTGGAGGGTGAAAATCGGCCCCAAAACCCTCTTTTTAAAGAAATTTAAAAAACTTTTTAACCCCAAAAACCCCGGAAACACGCGGAAGTAGCGGGCATAAAACCGTGAATGTGAGGCGGATCTCCAGATTTCGGCTTGCACGCCTCCGGAAAGACCCGTATAGTTATTACTCGTTCCGGTGAAAAGCCGAAAGGCGAGAAGCGGAACGGTAACTCAATAGAGTAATGGGATATGGTGTAATTGGCAACACGAAGGTTTCTGGTTCCTTTGTTCTAGGTTCGAGTCCTGGTATCCCAGCTAACCTCCTAACGGAGGTTGCGGCCCCATCGTATAGCGGCCTAGTACTCCGCCC
>NZ_KV814371.1:4438-230812 GCF_001813895.1 Rothia sp. HMSC071C12 | reverse complement strand
CCGGTTCAAATCCGGTTGGGGTCACACTAGGAAAGAAGCTCTCCAGTCGAAAGACTGGGGAGCTTCTTTGTTTATCCGGTGAAAAATGGTTTTAGATTCTATGGTGCCGCCGTGAGCCTCTCACGGCGCCGCTCCTTACGTCGCGGCACTCCGGGGCATGATGAAATCCCTCGCGCGCTCGGCATCATGCCCCTCCGTCACCGTTACAAACCGGTTGGGGTCACACTAGGAAAAAAGCCTGTTTCTTCGGAAGCCAGGCTTTTTTGTTTATATCTGTATCTGTCGGAAGATCTTTTAGGTTCTACGGTGCCGCCGTGAGCCTCTCACGGCGCCGCTCCTTACGTCGCGGCACTCCGGGGCATGATGAAATCCCTCGCGCGCTCGGCATCATGCCCCTCCGTCACCGTTACAAACCGGTTGGGGTCACACTAGGAAAAAAGCCTGTTTCTTCGGAAGCCAGGCTTTTTTGTTTATATCTGTATCTGTCGGATGATTTTATAGATTCTACGGTGCCGCCGTGAACCCCTCGAAAAGCCACAAGTGTTTCGAGAAGCCACCATTATGGTGGCTTTTCGAAACACAAGTGGCTTCTCGGCGGCAATAAAAATAGGAACAAAAAAGGGGGAGCGCAAAATTTGACCTTCACGCCGAGCCTCGGTATAGTCTTATCCGTAAGCGTGATTGGCGCAGTGGTAGCGCGCTTCGTTCACACCGAAGAGGTCACTGGTTCGAACCCAGTATCACGCACCAATAACCCCCGTTTCAAGGAACGGGGGTTTTATTATGCCCACCGGTATTTGTGCCCACAAGCAGTACAAACCCAGCCGCGGACACAACCACCCGAGAATGAGGTACCCCGTGACAACACCCGAACTCGCCGCAGCCACCGACTACGGACGCATGTACGCGCGCGTCCGCGGAGGAGAACCCCTCGTCCCCTCCATCACCACCGTCATCGGGCAGCACGCCAACGACCTCAGCGGCTGGCACGGGTACATGGCCGCCAAAGCCGCCCTCGAAGACCAGCGCGCCTACCGCGCCACCGGATCCCACGGCCTCAAATTCGCCATCATCCGCGACGCAGCCAGCGCCTCCGAACGATACCGCGACGCAGCCGCCGCCCGAGGCGACCGCGTCCACAACTACGCCGAAGCCGTCGCCCTACGCGCCATGGGCCGCGAACACAACCTCGACGAAAGCCGCGAACAGCTCATCATCAACGGCGAACAAGCCTACGCCGACCGCTTCGACGAATGGTGGGAAGCCTTCAAGCCCCGCCCCCTCGCCGCCGAAGTCACCATCTGGAACGACACCGTCGGCTACGCGGGCACCCTCGACCTGGTCGCAGAAATCGCAGGCCGAACCTGCATCATCGACTACAAAACCAAAGGCACCGACAAACGCGGCCGTGTCAAAGCACTCGACGAAAAAGTCGTCATGCAGCTCGTAGCCGGACTCAAAGCCGAAGAATCCCTCGTCGACCCCGACGAAGGCGCCTGGGAACCCTGGAAATACGGTGACGCGCCCGTCCTCATGGGCGTAGCCCTCGGCGAAACGCAGGTGCTACCGCAGCAGGCGAACCCCGCCGTGCTCGAACGTAACTGGTACAAGTTCTGCGCCCTGCGCCGCGTTTGGGAATTCGACCGCCAGGTCCAAGAATTTGAAGACCCCGCGCTCATGCCCGTAGTACCCCCGCCTGCGGCGTAGGGGAGAGGGTTCAAACCCTCCGCGGAGGTGAGGCTCAGCCCTCACCCTGCCGCCTCGATTCGTTCTAGATTCGCGCTACTGAATCGGCGACAATAGAACAATAGGCAGAACGGTGTCCGCGCGGCCCGCTGTGAAGAACCCACTGGGAAGAACCCACTGTAAAGAACCCGCTGGGAAAAGCCGTCAGCGCAGTTCTGCCACCATTTTGAAATCCGTAAGCACATTCCCGGCACCCGCCGGCAGAGGAGAACCATGACCATCCTGAGCATCCGCACCGTGGGCGACCCGGTGCTGCGCAGCGTCTGCGACCCCATCACCGTCTTCGACGACGACCTGGCACGACTCATCGACGACATGCTAGAAACCATGTACGACGTGGGCGGCGTGGGCCTTGCCGGCCCGCAGGTTGGCATCTCCAAGCAGATCTTCACTTTCGGCGGCATTGACGACCGCGAAGGCTACATCATCAACCCCGTGCTCGAAGTTGGTGAAGAAGACCAGGAAGGCGGCGAAGGCTGCCTGTCCGTGCCCGGTCAAAAGTCCGCGACCCCGCGCAAGAACTGGGCGCGCGTGACCGGCGTGGACCGCCACGGCGAACCCCTCGTGCTGGAAGGTGAGGGCCTGTTCGCGCGCATGCTGCAGCACGAAACCGACCACCTGCACGGCAAGCTGTTCATCGACCGTCTCGTGGGTGAAGACCGCCAGCGCGTGATGCGTGCCCTGCGCGCCGCAGACTACAACGCCGTCGCCGCGAAGACCGTGACCGAGCGTGCAACCCGCGTGGGCGGTGCCTTCGGCGGCGGTGGCGCATTCGGTGCCGGTTCCTCCTTCGGTAGCTTCGGAAAGTAGGCTCACATGCTCAACATCATTTACGCAGGCACCCCCGACATTGCCGTGCCCCCGCTCGACTACCTGGCGAACTCCGATAAGGTTCGCGTGGTTGGCGTGCTTACCCGCAAAGACGCCCCCGTGGGCCGCAAGCGCGTGCTCACTCCCTCCCCGGTCGCGCAGCGCGCCGAAGAGCTCGGCCTGCCCATCGTGAAGGCAAACCGCTGGAACGACGAAGCCGCCGCAGCCATCGCTGAGCTGAACGCTGACGCAGCCGCCGTGGTCGCCTACGGTGCCCTGCTGCCGCTGCCCGCGCTCGAATCCCTGCGCTACGGCTGGGTCAACCTGCACTTCTCCAAGCTGCCCGCATGGCGCGGCGCCGCCCCCGTGCAGCGCGCCCTCATCGCCGGTGAGCAAGAAATTTTCTCCACCACCTTCCTGCTCGAAGAAGGCCTGGACACCGGCCCCACCTTCGAACAGGAATCCACCCCCGTAGCCGCCGACGACACCGCAGGCACCGTGCTGATGCGCCTCGCAACCAGCGGCGGCGCACTGCTTGAACGCACCTTCGAACGCCTCGAAGCGGGCGAGAACGGCACCGTGCAGGTCGAGGACGACTCTGTTAGCTACGCCTCCAAGATGAGCATTGCCGACGGCCGCCTCACCTGGACCGAACCCGCCGAGCAGATCCTGGCACGTTTCCGCGGCGTGACCCCCGAACCCGGCGCATGGTGCGAACTGGGCGAAAACCGCTTCAAGATTGGTGGTCTGGCGGTTGCCGATGAGCGCCTGGTGCAGTCCCTGACCGAGGCGAACGGCGGCCCCCTCGCACCCGGTGCGGTGCGTCTGCACGCGAAGAAGGTACTGGTCGGCACCGGTACCAAACCCCTGATGCTGCTGCAGGTTCAGCCTGCCGGTAAGAAAATGATGGATGCGCCCGCGTGGGCTCGCGGCGCTGGCAAGGACATGGCGGAAGGCCTGGTGGTACTCGCATGAGCAACGAAAAGCGCCCCTACAAGGGAGGACACGGCAAGCCCGGTCACGCTGGCAATGGCAAGCCCGGCAACGGCAAGTTCAGCCAGGGTAGCGGTCAGGGTAAGTTCAATCAGGGCGGCGGTCAGGGTGAGGGCGGTGCGAAGCGTAAGCGTCGTCGCCGCTCCGGCGCTGGCAACGGCTCGAGTTCTGGTGTGAGCGAGCAGAACCGCCAGCAGTCCCAGAATTCCCAGCGCGCTCAGAACCAGCGCTCGCAGAATCAAAGCTCGCAGGGCCGCCCGCAGAAGTGGGACGACAACTCCCGCAGCGAATCGCGTACCGGCCGCCGCTTTGACGGCCTGACCAGCGTCGAACGCGCCGCACGCCGCGCCAAGACCGAGCACGACGACACCAAACGCGGTGGCGGCGGCACCTCCCAGCGCAATAAGAGCGGCCACGAACGCAACCGCCGCTCCATGTCCGCCCGCGAATTCTCCGCGGCGGCACCCTCCGCACGCTCGCGTACCGCAGACACCGCACGCGCAACCGTCTTCGACGTACTGCGCTCCGTGGCGGAATCTGACGCCTACGCGAACCTCGTGCTGCCCAAGGCGATTCGTAGCCACCGCCTCGACCACCGCGACGCAGGCTTTGCAACCGAGCTGACCTACGGCACGCTGCGCCACCAGGGCACCTACGACGCAATCCTCAGCCGCTGCGTAGACCGCCCTATCGAGAAGGTCGGCACCACCACCCTGATTGTGCTGCGCATGGGCGTGCACCAGCTGCTGAACATGCGCGTTCCCGCCCACGCGGCGCTGAACCAGAGCGTGTCCCTGGCACGCGAAAAGATCGGTGCGGGCCCGGCAAGCTTCATTAACGCGGTGCTGCGCCGTGTCTCCGAGCGCACCCCCGAAGAGTGGTACGAACTCATCATCGAGGACGCGAAGGACGACACCGAACGCATGGCGCTGCTCGCCTCGCACCCCGCCTGGATTGTGCGTTCCATGCGCCAGGCACTCGTTGCGCACGGCCGCCCCGCCTCCGAAATTGAGCAGCTGCTCGAAGCGGACAACCTCGCCCCCGTGGTGAACCTGGTGGCGCTACCCGGCCTGGGTAGCCTCGACGAGGCACGCGAACAGGGCGCCGTCGACGGCGAGCTGGTTGAAGGTTCGGCGCTGTACGCCTCCGGCGACTTGGCACGCCTGGAATCCGTACGTGAAGGCACCGTCCGCGCTCAGGATGCCGGCTCCCAGCTGGTAGCACGCGCGCTCGCCGCAGCACCCCTGGACGGCACCGACACCGCATGGCTCGACCTGTGCGCAGGCCCTGGCGGTAAAGCGGCGCTGCTCGGCGCGCTCGGTATTCAGCGCGGCGCATCCCTGGTCGCCAACGAGGCGGCACCGCACCGCGCGCAGCTCGTGGAATCCTCCATGCGCCCCCTGCCCGAGGACAGCTACACGGTACTCACCGGCGACGGCCGCCAGATCCGCGAAACCCTGCACAAGAACGCCTCCGCACTGCCCGGATCCATTGAGCCCGGTCAGCTTTTCGACCGCGTGATGGTGGATGTGCCCTGCTCCGGTCTGGGCGCCCTGCGTCGCCGCCCCGAGGCGCGTTGGCGCAAGTCCCCGCGCGATATTGCCGAGCTGCTGCCCCTGCAGCGTCAGCTCCTGGACGCAGCCATTGAGGCGACCCGCCCCGGCGGCCTCATCGCCTACGTGACCTGCTCCCCGCACGCGGCAGAAACCCAGAACATTGTTGCCGAGGTGCTCGAAAGCGGCGCGGTCAGCCTGCTCGACTCCGCCGCCGCGCTGCGCGAAGTCGCCCTGCACACCGAAGGCGCGAACGGCGAACCCGTGAGCGTGCTGGCGGGGGAGAAGGACCCCGGCCACACCCCCGAGATTAAGGTCAAGAAGGGCGCATCGGTCGTGAAGGCTTCGGAGAACCCGACCACCGCGCAGCTGTGGCCGCACGTGCATGGAACCGACGCCATGTTCCTCGCCCTGCTGCGTAAGAACTAGCCGCTTCACCGCCTAGCATCACTGGCCATACGGCACGGATTTGAAAGGAACCCCATGGGTATTGCCATTAACCCGTCGATTCTCTCGGCGGATTTCGCGAACCTGCAGCGCGAGCTGGAGCGCATTTCCACCGCAGACGCCGCGCATATTGACGTGATGGACAACCACTTCGTCCCCAACCTCACCTGGGGCCCGCCGGTGGTCAAGCGTCTGCGCGAAATCTCCCCGGTGCCGTTCGACGTGCACCTGATGATTGAGGACGCCGACCGTTGGGCACCCGAATACGCCAGCATGGGCTGCGAATCGGTGACCTTCCACGCGGAGGCGGCTATCGCCCCCATCAAGCTGGCGCGCACCCTGCGTGCTGAGGGCGCGAAGGCGGGTATGGCGCTGCGTCCGGCAACCGCCGTGGAACCCTACCTGGACATGCTCAGCGAACTGGACATGCTGCTGATCATGACCGTGGAACCTGGCTTCGGCGGCCAGGCGTTCCTGGACGTGACCCTGCCGAAGATTGCCCGCGCCGCCAAGGCGATTGAGGGCGCGAACCTGCCGGTGACCGTGCAGGTGGACGGCGGTATCACCGAAGAGACCATCCTGCGTGCCGCGGAGGCTGGCGCAACCTGCTTCGTTGCCGGTAGCTCGGTCTACGGTGTGGATGAGGCGCTCGGCGGTCCGGAGGCGGCAATCGCCTCCCTGCGTGAGGCGGCCGCATCGGTCAAGCGTTCCAGCGCCGGATGCGGTTGCGGCTGCTAGCGGTGCTCGCCGGTAACGGCGCCCCGTATCGATGACACCCCCGCATCTATAAAACTTCAACGCCCCGTTGCGAAGATTGCGCCCCGTCGCGGCTCTTCGCGGCGGGGCGTTTTGCGTGCCCGGCTTTCTCAACCACCGCAGATTTATAGCGAGGTAATAGCAGGGGAGAGACACCCAGTTAAGCGACATAGTGTCAGCAAGACTATGACAAAGCGTGAGATATGTTACCCCGCGCAATTCCGCGGTAAAACCGGGCATCCCGGCGGTCAGAAAAAGCAAACTGAACACATCTTGATGTAACACTCAGATATCTGTAAGGTTAGGTATAGTTTAGTCAAATCTAGGGGGAACTATGTCTTTCAACCGAACCGAGCTGACCGACGCCGAAAACCACGGCGCATCGGGCGTTAACCGCCGCGCATTCTTCGGCCTGGCGCTCGCCTCCTCGGCTGCTCTCGCCCTCGCGGCATGCAGCAGCGAGACCACCACGACCACCACTTCCGGCGGTTCCACCTCCGGTGGCAACAGCGGCACCCGCACCATCAAGGACATTGACGACGAGAATGTAGAAGTTCCCGCCAACCCGAAGAAGGTTATCGTCCTCTCCGAACCCACCCTCGACGGCCTGCTCGCCCTCGGCGTGACCCCCGTCGGTTCCGTCTCCGGTCGCGGCCAGTCCGGCGTGCCCAACTACCTTGCCGACCGCGCCAAGGGCGTGCAGATTATCGGCACCGTCGCCCAGGTCAACTACGAGCAGATCGGCAACCTTGACCCCGACCTGATTCTGGTCGACTCCACCGGCGTGGACAAGCGCTCCGAGGCCTTCGAAACTCTCAAGAAGATCGCCCCCGTCGTCTACTGCGGCTACGCGGGCGGAGACTGGCGCATCAACTTCCGCAACGTCGCCAACGCTATGAACATGGTCGACAAGGGCGAAGAAGTCATCAAGGCATACGAGTCAAACGCCGCTACGCTGAAGGACCAGCTCGCCCCCAAGTACGGCGACAAGACCTTCTCCATCGTCCGTTGGGCAGGCAACGGCCCCGCCCTGATCCTCAAGGAACTGCCCGCCGGCCAGGTACTCAACGACCTGGGCCTTAAGCGCCCCGAGTCGCAGGACCGAAACGGTCAGGGCCACTCCGAGCCCGTCTCCCTCGAGAACCTGGCAACCATCGACGCGGACTACATGTTCCTGGGCACCCTCGGCGGCGCAAGCCAGCAGAACCCGAACGCGCAGGGCTCCGCAGGTCTGCAGGGCGCCGAAGAAGCACTGAACAAGGCGAAGGAAACCTCCGGCTTCACCAACCTGAAGGCATTCAAGGACGACCACGTGATTCTCGTGGACGGCTCCAAGTGGACCTCCACCGGCGGCCCGCTACTGCTCGAAGGCATTATCGAAGACGTCAAGAAGGCGCTTCCGCTCTAAACGCCCTGTTCTGAACACCCCGTTCTAAATACCCTGTGAAGCAATCACCCGCTGAAGCTTCCGCCACCCTTCCCGCCGCGACCTAAAAACCGCGGCGGGAAGGGGATGCACGACCCACCACACCATCCTCAAGGACCACAATGACCGAAACTCGACCCGTGCGCACCGCAGCCCGCTACGGTGCCGTCGTGGCTCTCGCCGGCGCGCTCATCACCCCCGGAGCAGCGCTGACCGGCACCACCATTGCTTACGCGGACACCCCCGCCGCCACCCAGCAGGCTGATAAGGCTACCGTGACGATTTCCACCGAGAAGTGGCGCGAAGGTAAGCTCGTGCTACGCGGCACCGGCTTTACCAGCACCGCACCCGGTCGCGGCGCAGTGTTCGCAGTGAAGTTCCTCGACGCCCTGCCGGATGAAGCGCACCAGGCGATTAACCCGATCACCAAGAAGGGTGGCAACTCGCCCGCAAACTTCATGGGAACCGCCAAGGAGGACGGCACCTTCGAGGTTGAGGTGTCCCTGCCGACCCCCGAAAACACCGGTCTGACCGCTGAACAGCTGAAGAACAAGGGCTGGACCGTGGAGGGTACCAGCCACCGTATTCAGGTGCTTTCCGGTTCCCTGGGCGGTACGGATGCGGACGGCAACACCTACGACCGTCGTGCATCTGTGTCGCAGAATATTACGTTGAGCGACCCGGCTCCGAGCCCGGCACCGACCGCGGATCCCTCTGCTACCGCTGAGCCCAGCGCAACTGTAGAGCCTTCTGCGACTGCCGAGCCTACTGCGGAGCCCTCTGCTACCGCTGAGCCTTCTGCGACTGCCGAGCCTACCGCGGATCCCTCTGCTACCGCAGAACCCACCCCGGCACCTACTGCAGACCCCACCCCGGCACCTACCGCAGAGCCGACCCCCGCGCCCAGCGAAGACTCGAAAACCTGCGCCCCCGCCGATGACTCCTTCACCCCGCGCCTGACCATCGAGAACCCCAAGGCGGTTCAGGGTGGCAAGCTGCACCTGACCGGTGACGGCTGGTGCAACCCCGAAGACAAGAAGGCATCCGTTATCGGTCTGAAGATTGACGACGGCAAGGTATCCCGTAACGACGCCACCGCGGTCAACGACAACCGCACCATCTGGGCTATCGTCACCCCCGACGAAAACGGCCACATCGACGCCTGGATTGACCTGCCCACCCGCGATAACGCAGCTTTCAAGAATGACGAAGACGCGGCAAAGTACGCCTCCGGTGAGCACACCCTGCGCCTGCTGACCGGTAGCCTGCGTGAGGGCGACCGATCCGGAACCTACGGCGGCGCCAACAGCCAGGGCGGCATCAACACCACCTTCACCATCGGTGAGTACGCCCCCGGTGACGCACCCGAGCCGGTCAACGCCTCCGAACTGACCGCTGGTAATGGCGTGCAGGTGAGCCGTGACGGCTCCACCGTGACCGTGACCGTGCCGAACGCTGAACCGGGCACCTGGGTGTACGCCGCAACCTACCTCGGTAACTCCCCGCAGACCCTCTACGGCTCCGGCTGGAAGCGTCTGGATGGCAACCGCAGCTTCAGCTACGAAACCAGCGTGAGCATGCCCGCCGCAACCTACCGCGTGGTTGTGCACAACGGCAACCAGGGCGCTGAAAATGCGGTGCTCGGTTTTGCTGACATGACCGTGGAACGTGCTGTTACCCCTCGTCAGGACGTTTCCCGCGATGAGCAGGACGCCACCGACCAGCTGGTCGAAGAGTTGAACGAAAACCCCGCAACCGCAACCTCCACGGCACCTGTGCCCATGCGTAACGCGGGCGGCCGCATCAGCACCCGCGCCACCGACGTGGATGCATCCCTCGCCGCGCTCTCGCAGAGCACCGCTCCGGTCGTGAACCGCGTGCAGGCTAAGGCGAAGGTTCAGAGCGCGCAGAAGACCCTGGCATCTAACCTGCAGAAGACCGAAGCTAACGCAAAGAAGGCTGTGAAGGCCGCCGCCGGTTCGAAGAACTCGCAGAACGCACAGGGCTCGCAGAACTCTCAGAACTCCGCCGCTGGCACCAAGGCACAGGGCCCGACCATTGAGGGTACTGAGCTGACCGGTCTGACCAAGTGGCTGGTCAACAACGCCAATAACCTGCTGCTCTCGGCGGCTGGCCTGGTGGTTTTGGCCGCGGCTCTGCTGCTGCGCACCTCCAAGAAGTAAGCTCTCTGACCACATATTCACATCGGCACCGGTCCACGCTCCACACTTTTGACCCTGCACCCTTGAACAGGGGCGTGGATCGGGTGCCTCCAACCACTCGGGTCACGACCCGCTGAACTGCACCTCCACGAACCCGGTAGCGTTCAGCTTTGACCCCGGTAATTTTGAAAGGACCACCATGCGTGCACCTTTTTCGGGAGCCCCGAAGGCATCCCTGACCTCTAAGGCGCTGACCGCCTGCGCTGCCGCAACCCTGGCGCTGGGCTTGGGTGTTGGCACCGCATCCGCTCTGCCTCCGGGCGGTGCAAAGGCATCGACCCCCGGCACCTCTTCGACCGTTTCCTCTTCTGTGAGCGAACACGGCGTGATTTCCTTTAGCGTGAGCGGTTTCCCCGCGAACACTGTGGTGTCCGTGAAGGTGGACGACGGTAACCTGTGCCCCTCCGACGCGGCACAGGGCGCTTGCGTGGTGCACCAGCAGAAGACCGATGGTAACGGTAATGTCTCCGGTTCCTTCGTTCTGCCGGATGTTGGCGCTGGCACCCACACCCTGCGTTTCCTTGCAACCGGTGAGAAGCGTGACAAGGACGGCAAGTACCTGGGCACCGAGGCGTACAGCAACCGCAGCCCCGAGTTCACCGTGGTGGGTGAGGGCGGTTCGGATAATTCCTCCTCGAACTCTTCGGGTTCTTCCTCGAACCGCGGCTCTTCCAGCTCGAAGAGCAACGGTGGTTCCTCGAATGGCGGCTCGAACTCTAACAACTCAGACTCTGCAGACGAGGCTCAGGGCTCTAACGATTCCAACGAGTCCTCGTCCAATGGTGGTTCGAACGGCTCCTCGAATGGTTCTGCAGGTGGCGCGGCTGAGGCTGAGACCGTGTACACCGACGCTGAGGGCAACACCATCACTAAGGAGGAGTACGACCGCCTGAACGCGGAAGCTGACTCTTCCGGTACCTCCGGTACCTCTGGCTCTTCCGCTGCGCCTGCTGCTTCGGCTTCTGCAAATGCCCAGAAGAAGGCGACCGCTTCGGCGAGCGCATCTTCTTCGGCTGCTGCGCGTGGTACTGCGTCGAACCCGAGCGCTTCGGCTTCGGGCGCGGCTAACACCGCATCCACCGTTCAGACCGTGACTTACGGTGCTGCGTTCCCGTGGATTGGCGTGGTGGTTCTGGGCGTAAGCATTGTGGGTGCCGCTGCGCTGCTGCTGACCCGTAAGCGCTAAGACTTAACGTCGGATGCGGGTGGGGGAGTAACCCGCCCGCTCCGGCGTTTCTCTCATTATCTACCGGTGTGCCGGGTGCCCCTCGCGTGGTGTGGGTGCGCCGGGTGCGCCTCCCTGTTTTCTTGTATCGAACATAAGGAGCATAGTGGCCCGCACGAGCTCATTGTCCCGAGATGTTCAGCAGGAGAGTACGTCCCGTCAGGGTTCTGTGATTCAGGGGCAGAAGTTGGGTAAGCGCCTGGCTTTTCTGTTCTTGTTTGCGGTGCTTTTGGTGGGGGCTGTGGCTGCTTCTTTGCTGTTCGGGTCGAATAATCTTCCGCCGGATCAGGTTCTGGCTGTTTTCAATGGCACTGCTTCTGAGCAGGCGCAGACGATTGTGATGGAGCAGCGCATTCCGCGTACCCTGGTGGGTCTTGCGGCGGGTGCCGCGTTGGCGGTTGCTGGTTCTCTGATGCAGTCGTTGACTCGTAACCCGCTGGCTGAGCCTGGCCTGATGGGTGTGAACGCTGGTGCTGCGGTGGCTGTGATTGGCTCCGTGGTGGTTTTTGGCGTGATGGGTATTTGGCAGTACATGGTTGCTGCGACGATTGGTGGCGCGTTGGCTGCGGTGCTGGTGTACACGCTGGGTCGTGGCCGTGACGGGTCGATTGTGAAGCTCGCTCTGGCGGGTGTGGCGATTTCTGCGGCGCTGTCGGCGATTGCGCAGGGCCTGATTTTGGCTGATCAGGATGCGTATAACGAGTTCCGTGTGTGGGTTGCCGGTTCGCTGGAGGGCCGCGGTATGGATATCGCTTCGACGGTGGGTCCGGTGATTGTACTGGGTATGCTGGTGGCGTTCTTTGTGGCTCCTGCGATTAATGCTCTGAGTATGGGCGAGGAGGCGGCGACCAGCCTCGGCGTGAGCGTGCGTACGACCCAGAACTTGACGTTGCTGGCGGTGACGGTGCTTGCCGGTGCGGCGACTGCTGCGGTGGGTCCGATTGGTTTTGTGGGTTTGGCGGTGCCGTTTGTGGTGCGTGCTTTGCTCGGTAATGATGTGCGCTGGGTGAATTATGGTTCGGCACTGTTGGGTCCGGTGTGGCTGCTGTGTGCTGACGTGTTGGCGCGTGTGCTGGTGGCTCCGCAGGAGACTCAGGTGGGTATTGTGGCGACTCTTGCCGGTGCCCCGGTGTTCTTGTTCTTGATGACTCGTCGTAAGGTGGAGGCTCTCTAATGTCGAATTCTTCCGCTCTTTCGACGGCAACTGCCACCAGCCCCGCTAATCGTTCTGCACGTCGTCGCGGCCGCGATTTGGGCGGCCGCCCGGTGTTGACTGTGCGCGGTCCGCTGAGTGCTCAGGTGCCGTGGCGTGTGCTGATCCTGAATGTGGCGTTGGTGGTGCTGATTGCGGCGCTGGCGTTTTGGGGCATGTTGCAGGGTGACTACAAGATCGCCCCGGAGAAGGTCATTCCGGCGTTGATGGGTGAGGGTAAGCAGATTGCTGTGACTTTCGCTCAGCAGCGTGCGGCGCGTATTGTGGCGGCGCTTCTGGTGGGTGCGGCGCTTGGTCTGTCGGGTGCGATTTTCCAGGTGATTTCGGGTAATGCCCTGGGTTCGCCGGATATTATCGGTTTCACGAATGGTGCCGCGACCGGTGCGCTGTTGCAGATTATTGTCTTCAATTCCGGTCCCGTTGAGGTTGCTCTGGGCGCTGTGGTTGGTGGCTTGGCGACTTCGGTGCTGGTGTGGTTGTTGACGCGCCGTACGGGTTTGCATGGCTTCCGCCTGGTGCTGGTCGGTATTGGTGTGGGTTCGACCCTGGCGGCGTTCAATGCGCTGCTGGTGGTGCGTGCTTCGCTGACTCAGGCGCAGACCGCGGCGTCTTGGCTTGCCGGTTCGCTGAACGACATCACGTGGGAGCGCACCTACGCACTGCTGGGTCTGCTGCTCGTGGTGACTCCGCTGCTGCTGATGCTGGTCCGCCCGCTGGGCGCGATTCGTTTTGGTGACCAGGTGGCATCCGGTTTGGGTGTGAGCGTGAATGCGTACCGTGTGGCGGCTCTGTTTATTGGTGTGCTTCTGGTTTCGCTGGCGACCGCGACGACCGGCCCGATTGCTTTTGTCGCCTTGGCGGCACCGCACATCGCGAAGACCCTGTCTCGCAGTGGCGGGGTGGGTTTCACCTCCGCGGCACTTATGGGTGCGCTCATGGTGCTCGGCTCTGACCTGATTGGCCGATTCGCTGTTCCCGGACGCATCATTCAGGTGGGTGTGGTGACCGGCGCGATTGGCGGCCTGTACCTGATTTACCTGATTTACCTCGAAAGGAAGAAGAGCTAGTGAACGCTAGTGTGACGACCCGCCTTGAAGGCGAGAACATGGTGGTTGCCTACGGTGAGCATACGGTGCTCAACGGGGTAGATTTTCAGGTGCCGGAGGGGGAGCTGACCGTTATCCTGGGCCCGAACGCCTGCGGTAAGTCGACCACCTTGAAGGCTCTTGCCCGCGTGAACCCGCTCAAGGAGGGTGAGGTTCGCCTGGACGGCACCCCGCTGCCGCAGATGAAGTCCCGCGCTATCGCCAAGATCCTGGCGATGCTGCCGCAGACCCCGGAGGCGCCTAGCGGCGTGACCGTGGCGGATGTGGTGGCGCGCGGCCGCTACCCGCACCAGTCGCTGCTGCGTTCCTGGTCTGATGAGGACGAGCGCGCCTGCGTGGAGGCGATGCAGGCGGCGAACGTGCTGGAGCTTGCTGAGCGTCCCATTGAGGCGCTCTCGGGCGGTCAGCGTCAGCGTGTGTGGATTGCCATGACCCTGGCGCAGCAGACCCCGCTGATTCTGCTGGATGAGCCGACCACTTACCTGGATATCACGCACCAGATTGAGGTGCTGAACCTGACGAAGAAATTGCATTCCGAAGGGCGAACGGTAGCCGTGGTTTTGCATGACCTGAACCTCGCTTTCAGGTATGCTACTCATGTTGTGTTAATGAAGCAGGGCCGGATTATCGCTCAGGGCGATCCGCGTGCGATAATTACACCGGAACTCATTCAGGAAGTTTTTGACCTGCAATCGGTCATTATTCCTGATCCATGCACTGGTACCCCTTTGGTTATTCCGAAGGAGAACCAAACAATTCATATTGCCGCTGACGCTATTTCGGCGGCCCGCGAAAGCGAATAGTTTTCGCCCCTAAGCCGCGTGGGAGTTAGCACCAACCGTCTCAGTACGGGTGGAAAAGCTCGGCATTGCGCCAAGCAGCGAACGCTAGGATCTGAGGGACCCAGGATCCCCTGCGCGTAGGGCGCCTACCCGGTGCTCGCCCGTCTTTGACGCATGAACGGATCCGAGCACTGGGTAGGTTCCATTTTGGGAACCCGTAGATGAGGCACCGAGACTGCCGCATGAGACCTTCACTGTTTGAAGGTTTGATGCACGGTCTCGGTGCCTCATCTCTTTTAACTTCTGGGCTGGGGCCGGGCTGGTCTTAGATGGGGCTGGGCGGGGTTGTGGCGGCTTTGTGCTTGGGCTTTATTAGCGTGTGCTCACTGTCATGAATGTCATGTTGTGGTTCTTTCGCTTTTCCCTTTGGCTGGAGTTTGGGTAAGGGATACCATAGAGTGAGGTAGTAGAGGCTAACTAATAATAATGCGCCTCCTCACCGATTTTCACCGATTGAGTGTTTCCACAGACCAAGGAGGAACCGTTGGGCGAGCACGAACCCACCGCGACCGTTCCCGCGCAGAGTATTTCTGTGCAGCGCATTTCTGTACAGGGCACTTCTGAACAGGCTACTTCTGGGCAGACTGTTGCAGCGCAGCCGCGTACCGTTGCGCCGGCCGTGCGCCCGGCCCCTCCCAAGATCCCGCGCCCTGTACCGGCACCGCGCGTGGACAGCCCCCTCATCAGCGCCCTCATCGCCGAGGCGGTCAGCCCCGAAGAGCTGAACGCCCGCATCGTTGAGATCGTCTCCGAAGGCACCCCCATTATTGAGCCGGTGCACCGCGAAGACGGTAGCATCAGTGAGAACGAGCGCATCGTCACCTTCCTGTACCACAACGAGCAGGCGGAGCAGGTGCTCATGTTCATTAACCGCCTGACCGATGAGAAGAACCTTGACCGTTCCCTCATGGCCCGCATCGAGGGCACTGGCTGGTGGCAGCTGAGCATACAGATGGAAACCACCTGGCGTGCCTCCTACAACTTCTTGCCGGCGCTGCCCGGCGAGCGCCCCGCCTGGCTGGGTGATGACGACCAGGTGCGCCTGCGCGCCGCTCTGGACTCCGGTGAGGGCGACCCGCTGAACCCCGAGACCGCGTGCAACCGTATCGGTCGTTGCATGGGTGTGGTGCAGCTTGAGCACGCGCCGGTGCAGGAGTTCCTCCTGACTCAGGAAGAGATTGACGCGCTGCCCGCCCCCGAGTGGATGCAGACCTCTGATGGTCACCAGTATGTGCTCGGCCGCGTGGGTGACCCCGCCCCGGATGCGCCGCTGTTCATCCAGTTCGACGGTGAGATGTGGTTCAGCCAGGGTATGGAGCACACCCTCAATCGTGCCCACGAGGCAGGTCGTATTCCGGCGATGCACGTGTTCTTCCTGCACTCTGGCGGTCGTGAGAACCGCTGGAAGGAGCTGAACGGCGACAACCCGGTTGCCGACTACCTGGTGGACATTGCATTCCCGCACCTGGAGGCAGTGCACGGCATTAAGACCGCGCCGCAGAACATTGTGATTAACGGTCAGTCGCTGGGCGGTCTGTCCTCCCTGCTGGCGGTGCTGAGCCGCCCGGAGGCGTTTGGCGGCGCGATCGCGCAGTCTTCGTCGCTGTGGCAGCCGCAGGTCATGGACCGCCTGGACGAGCTTGAGGCGGCGGGTGAGATTGACCGCCTGCGCCACCTGTACCTTGAGATTGAGGTGGGGGAGCAGGAGTGGGTTCTGGTACCGCCTCACCGCGAGCTGAAGGAGCGCCTGGAAAAGCTGGGCCTGAAGAATGCGCACTGCACGACCTTCAACGGCGGTCACGATTATGCGTGCTGGCGCGGTGCGATTGTGCCGGCGTTGGAACGTATTATTGCTGCCTGCCGGGAGGCTGAGCGCGCTGAGCGGAGCTTAGCTGAGGAATAGCGAGAGGTCGCCTAGGGATCCTGCACGGGTAGAGCACACCCCGCATGGTGGGCGTGCGGGGTTCCCGTTAGGGTAAACACCGCCGCGCCCGTATCCTAGAGAAGTACAGCCTAAGAGAAGTGCAACACTACCGCGCCGCGAGGGGTGCCGAAGGGTACCCGGCGCAGGTTGCGCACCCGCCCTCATTGACGAGATGGCATCACGCTGCGAACGCACGCAGCACGTGAGCGCTATAGAAACCGCAAACGACACAGAAATCGAGAGAAGATGACCGTAGAACGTAGCCCCCTGGCCCCCACGCCGCTCATCCCCGAGTCTTTTGCCGCGAAGTACCGCGAAGCCGGCTACTGGATTGACCAGACCATCCCCGAGTTCCTGCTAGATGCATGCCGCGCGAAGCCGCACTTCCCGGCGCTGGTGGCGCTCTCGCACGCGCAGCTCGATGAGGACGGCAAGCCCCAGCAGATTCGCCTCTCCTACGGTGAGCTGGAGGCGGCAGGTCGTGCCGCTGCGGCGCGCCTCGTTCAGGCTGGCGTGCAGCCCGGTGACCGTGTGCTGCTGCAGCTGGGTAACACCGCCGAGTACCTGGTGTACCTGCTGGGTATTTTCTGGGCGGCGGCGTTGCCGGTGTTCTGCTTGCCGCAGCACCGCACCACCGAGCTCGTGCACTTTGCGACCCGCACCGACGCTGCGGCGCACGTGTTCTCTTCGCTGACCCCGGGCGCAGATTTCACAGCCCTGCACGAGGACGTTGCCGCCGAGCTGCGCAAGAACTCACTGGAGCCGCCGGTTGCTATTGACGTTGCGGAGCCGCTGACCCCGCTGACCGAAGAGGAGCTCGCTGAAGAGTTCGTGCCCGGTGTCATTCAGAACACCGAGAACCTGCGTGCGAGCGAGCAGGTGGCGTTCCTGCAGCTCTCCGGCGGTACGACCGGCATTTCGAAGCTGATTCCTCGCACCCACGCCGCCTACCTGTACTCGGTGCGCGGCTCGGTCGATATCTGCAAGCTGAACAACAACACGACCATGCTCGTGGTGCTGCCCGCCGCCCACAACTTCACGATGAGCTCGCCCGGTATTCTGGGCGTCATGTGCGCCTCCGGCAAGCTGGTGTTTGCGGCGGATCCGTCCCCGCAGACTGCGTTCCACCTCATTGAGATGGAGGGCGTGACCACCTCCGCGCTGGTGCCGCCGCTGGCTCAGGCGTGGGTCGCCTCCGCGGAGAAGCGCGGCGTGTCCCTGCCGTCCCTGCAGACCCTGCAGGTGGGCGGTTCGAAGCTGGCTCCGGCGGTTGCAGGCAAGATTGAGTCGGTGCTCGGCTGCACCGTTCAGCAGGTGTTCGGCATGGCTGAGGGCCTGGTGAACTACACCCGCTCGACCGACCCGATTGAGATGCGTCTGAGGACTCAGGGTTACCCGATTAGCCCCGACGACGAAATCCTGATTGTTGATGATCAGGATCAGCCGGTTAAGCGCGGCGAGAGCGGCCACCTGCTCACCCGCGGCCCGTACACGATTCGCGGCTACTACCTGGAGGAGAACGCGAACCGTTACGGCTTCACCGAGGACGGTTTCTACCGCACCGGCGACATTGTGCGTCTGGTTGCCGGCAAGTATCTTGAGGTGACCGGCCGCGCGAAGGACCAGATTAACCGCAACGGCGAGAAGATTGCCGTGGACGAAATCGAAGAGCTGGCGCTGACCCACCCCGACGTTTTTGACGCCGTGGTTCTGGGCATCCCGGATGAGACTGTGGGCGAGCGTGTGGGCCTGGTCATTGTGCCGCTGGAAGGCGCCGACCTGGGCGAAAACCCGCGCCGCACGATGCACGAGTTCTTCACTTCGAAGAAGCTCGCCGACTTCAAGATCCCGGAGCGCGTGCAGGTTCTGCAGGAGCTGCCCACCACGAACGTGGGTAAGATTTCTCGCCGCGAACTGCGCGCCAAGCTTGCCGAAATTTTCGGCTAAACCCTTTGAGCTGACCATTTTCGGCTAAACCGTACGCCCTTATTCCTACCCCTATTGAGGAGAAAAATGTCCGCATTTGAGACCCTGCGCCCCATCATGGAGAAGTACATCGTCGAGCCCGACTCCCTGCAGACCGCTTTTGACGAGCCGACCACCGACCTGTTCTCCCTAGGCATGGACTCTATGGGCGCATTCGCCCTGCTCGACGACCTTGCCGCTGAGGGCGCCGTGATTGAGTTTACCGAGCTGGTAGAGAACCCGACCGTGGAGTTCATCGCCTCCCGCCTGGGCTAAGCGTTACCGCACCCCGAGTGCCCGCCTGCCGCGAATGCAGGCGGGTACCCGGGGTGTTTGCTACTCGCCTCGTTTTTCTTTGCGCAGGTTTTGTGCCGTGTTGTGTGGCTGCGTTTACCCTTGTCAGCGCACTTCTGCCAACGCACTTCTGCCAGCGTGAAGCGGCGGAGCAGTAGCCTACCTTTCACACTTACCTTTCACACACCGCATATCATCCCTAATCCAGACCCCTAATCCAGACCTTTGAGAGGCCACCATGGGCGTAGCTGATACTACCGCACCCGCTAGCTTCGGGACTGCTTCCGACCTTCGCACCGCCGCGAACCCCTCCGCACAGCACAGCGCTGACAGCCCCTGGCTGCCGCTGACCACTAACGCGCGCGGCATCTACTTTGCCGCCGCGATTGACCCGACGAACCCCTGCTACAACACTGCGGAGGTTCTGCAATGCCCCGCAGATACCGACCTCGCTCTGCTGCGTGAGGCTTTTGAACAGCTCTACCGCGAGAACGAGGGTTTCCGCGTGCGCACCCGCATTGCCGATGGTGCCGCCTCCCAGCAGATTCTGCCGCTTGAGGCGTTCCTCGAGGGTATTGACCTGCTCGTGGACGGAGGCGAACTGGACGGGGGCGAACTGGAGGAGGGCGAGCTGAACGGCACCGCAGAGGCGGGGGAGGAGAACGCCTCTGACCTGCCTGACTCAGCCCTGCCTGACTCTGATTTGCCCGCGCCGGTGCGCGCCTGGGCACAGCGCCTGCTCGCCCAGCCCCTTACCATCGATGAGGGCGTGACCGTGCGCAGCGCCGTGGCGCGTTACGGCGGGTTCCTCTGGGTGTACCATTCCTTCTCCCACGTGGTTGCCGACGGATTCGCCGCGTTCAACGGCCTTTCCCGCGTGGCGGCGATATACCGCGCCCTGTCCGCCGGTCAGCCGGTTCCGGCAACCCGCCGCATGAGTCTGCAGCAGCTGCTCGACGCGGACGATGCCGCCTCCAGCGCCCGTGACGAAGACGTCGCCTTCTGGGAGGCGAGCGGCGCCCTGGAGCAGGAAGACACCTCCCTGGCGGGTCGTACCGCATCCCCGTCGGCGCAGTCTGTGCGCCTGGCGTTCAGCATTGATGTGCCCACCCAGCAGGCTCTGCTGGATGCGGCAAAGCAGCACGCCGTCTCCTGGCCCGTGCTGGCGACCGCCGCTGTCGGCTCGTACCTGGCGCGTGTGGGCGGCTACCCGCAGGCTTCGTTCGGCGTGCCGCAGATGAACCGCATGTTCGCCCGCACCCTGCCGGAGGCGACCCGCGCCCTGGGCACGGCGAGCGCGCAGACCGGCTGTACCGCGGTGAACGTGCTGCCGGTGCAGGTTGCGGCGACCGGCCCCATCGCGGAGTCCCTGCACTCGGTGAAGGAACAGTACGCCCGCAACGCGGAGCATCCGCTGGCTCGTCAGGAAGACCTCGAGCGTACCGCGCGTAACGCCCAGTCCAGGCTGTTTGGTGCGCAGATTAACGTGGTTCCCTTTGATGCGGTGTTGCCGCTGGCGGCGCCCTCCAAGGACAAGTCCGGATCCGCGGTACCGACCGCGCGCATTCACAATATCTCTGCCGGTCCGGTTGCCGATGCGACCTTCACCCTGCGCGGCATGCCCGGCCGCGGCAACAGCATCTCCTGCGAGATTGACATGAACCCGGCGCTCTACACCACTGAGGAGCTGGAACGTCACGCCGCCCGCCTGTGCGAGTGGCTGCCCGCCTACGCGGCGGAGGCGCAGCGCGAGGACGCCTCCCTGAACAATCTCGGCTTGGCGACCGAGGCGGAGCTTGCGACCCTGCGCGAGCTGACCGCCCCGGCGCTTACCGACCACCCGCTGGAGTACAAGACCCTGCTGGGTCGCTTCCGTGATGCGGTGGCGGCGCATCCGCAGGCGCTCGCCGTGCTGGATTCTGCCCCCGCGCCCGGTGAGGTGCTCACCCCCGAGTCGGAGCGCGCCTACGCTTTTGACCGCGCCCTCACCTACGCCGAGCTGGACGAGCGCGCCCGTGCGCTTGCCGCGCAGCTGCTGGACTGGGGCGTTCGCCCTTCCGACGCGGTGGGTCTGCGTGTGCACCGCGGTGCCGAGCAGTACGTGGCGCTGTACGCCCTGCTGTACGCTGGCGCCACCTACGTGCCGGTGCTTCCTGACCTGCCCGCCGAGCGTGTGGGCGTGATGATGGAGGACGCCGAATGTTCCCTGCTGTTGCACGGCCCCGGTCTGCAGCCGCTGAGCGCGGAAGAGCTGAACCCGCAGGAACCGCAGCGTCACGCAAATCTGCCCCAGTACGTACTGTCTGAGCAGACCCTGCCGCTGCTGAGCGCAGAGGAGCCCACCCGGGCTCCCTCCTCAGCACCCGCCGCTGAGGAGCTTCCGGGCGCGAAAACCGGCCTGGACGAGGATGCTTACGTGCTCTTCACCTCCGGCTCTACGGGCAGGCCTAAGGGCGTTGCCATCAGCCACCGCGCGATTGATAACCGCCTGCGCTGGCAGCAGCACCAGATTCCGGTGGGGGAGGGCGACCGCGTTCTGCACAAGACCCCCATCTCCTTTGACGTGCACGTGTGGGAGCTGTACTGGCCTCTCGCCGAGGGTGCCGCCGTGGTCATTGCCGCCCCGGAGGGGCACCGCGACCCCGCCTACCTGGCGCGCGTGATTGCCGAGCAGTCCGTCACGGCGGTGCACTTTGTGCCGACCATGCTGTCGGCGCTGACCTCTTCGCCGGCGGCGCGCCGCATCTTGGCGGATGCTGGCTTCGGTCAGGATCGAGAGCAGCCCCTGCGCTATGTGGTTTGCTCGGGTGAGGCGCTGCAGAAGGACCAGGTGCAGGCTGCAGGCGAGGTTCTGGGCGTGTACCCGCTGAACCTGTACGGCCCGACCGAGGCGGCGGTGGACGTGACCTTCTGGGAGACCTCCACCGACCCGCAGCGCGAGAGCGTGCCCATTGGCGAGCCTGTCTGGAACACCGGCACCCTGATTCTTGACCCGACCGGCCACCCCGTGCCGGTGGGTGTGACGGGTGAACTGCACCTGTCGGGCGTGCAGCTGGCGCGCGGCTACAAGAACAACCCGCAGGCGACCGCGGCGGCTTTCGTGGAGCAGGCTCCCGCCGGTGCGCTCGCGCTGCTGAACGGTGAGAGTCAGCGCCTGTACCGTACGGGCGATTTGGCGTGCTGGGAGATTCTTCCCGATGGTCGCGCCGTCATTGGCTACCGCGGCCGCACGGACTACCAGATTAAGGTGCGCGGTCAGCGCCTGGAGCTGGGCGATATTGAGATGGCTCTTGCCGCGGTTGAGGGCGTGAGCGCTTCGGTGGCTCTGCTGTACCGCGGCCTGCGTGAGCCTGCCCTGGCGGCGGTGCTGGAGGTCGGCGACGTGCCCGCTGAGCGTGCCGAGCAGCTGGTGGAGGCGGCGCGTGAGCATTGTGCGCAGGTTCTGCCGGACTACATGGTTCCGACCCTGTGGCATACCCTGCCTGCTCTGCCGGTGAGCCCCTCCGGTAAGGCGGATCGCAAGCTGTTGGCGTCCCTGGACCTGACCCCTCAGACTTCTGATGCTGAGGGTCCGCACGGCCTGCTGGAGCAGCAGCTGTGCTCGATTATTGCCGGTGTGCTGGGTCGTGAGCGTTTCGGCGTGGATGAGGATTTCTTCGCCTCGGGCGGTCATTCGCTGGCGGCTCTTGAGGTGATTGCCGCGGTTGAGGAACAGCTGGGTCTGAGCGTGAGCATCGGTGCGCTTTTTGCACATCCGACCGTGCAGGCTTTGGCGGCGTCCATTGCGGGCGAGCGTGGCGAGGGTGCGGAGTTCGCGCCGGTTCTGCCGCTGCGAGAACAACCTACCGCGCATGACGCTACCGATGCCCCCGCGCCGCTGTTTATTCTGCCGCCCGCGGGTGGTTTGGGCTGGTGCTATGCGGGGTACCTTTCGCATCTTCCGGCTCAGCAGGGTGTGTATGCTGTGCAGGCTGAGGCGTTCTCTGACCCGCAGGCTGGGTTTGCGTCGAGCCTGCAGGAGCTGGCTGAGGGCTACCTGAAGCTGATTGAGAAGACCCTGGCGGAGCGTTCGTTGCCGCGTCGTTTTGCGTTGATGGGCTGGTCTGTGGGCGGTACTGCCGCGGTGCAGGTTGCGGCGTTGGCGCAGGCTGCGGGTGCGCAGGTTGAGCGCGTCATCTTGTTGGATGCGTATCCTTCGGAGCAGTGGCAGGGTGTGCCTGCGCCGGATGAGCAGGAGAGCTTCCGTGCGCTGCTGCGTATGGGCGGTTTGCCGGAGCCTGCCGCTGGTGAGCGGCTTGACCTGCCGGGTACGTTGGAGCGTCTGCAGAAGGCGGGGTCGGCGATGGGTTACCTGCCGGAGGAGAAGCTGGGCGTGTGCCTGGGTAGTATGCGTGCTTCGGCGGCGTTGATGCGTGGTGCTGAGCAGGCGTTCTTTGATGGTGATGTGTTGCTGGTGGGTGTGCCGCATGAGGATCAGCCGTATTTGGATGCGGCGGGTTGGGCGGCGCATGCGTCGTCGTTCCGTGCGGTGCTGCTGGAGGGTACGCACCCTGATTTGGTGAATCCGGCGCGTTTGGCGGAGGTGACCGGCCACTTCGCCGGCTAAACTCGCCAACGCCCACAAGTAACTGATGTAGCCCGGAGGTAAATAGTCGTTACCTCCGGGCTACATCGGTTAAAACATGCATTCGCGTTACTCTCATAAAGAGTATCTTTTGAGTGATTTTAGTCACATAAAATATTCGTGCAAAAAATTATCAGTACGCAAATGGCGCAAAATGCCAAATTTTACAGACCTTATTATACATACACTCTTAAATTTTGTGATACATGCCTCATCCATTGCTTGAAAAGGCTCCTTAATGAGTGCTAAATTGTAGCCACCTCTTAAATATGATTCCGATTACATAGATAGGGGTTGTAGCTAAGAGAACGACTTGGTAAACACCAGGCCGTGAAACGTATCTCACTCACGCAGAAGGATATCCTTCTCAAAACACTAGGAGTTTACGATGAAGCTCTACAAGGCTCTTGCAACCGCGATGGTTGCAACGGCAGCTACCATGGCAGCGATGCCCGCCGGTAACGCCGCAGTCTTTTACGACTGGCGTAACTATAACGAGGCAGGCGGTATTCACGACACCCACGGCGACTGGGACGTGCATCACCTGGGCGATATGAATGATCGCGTATCTTCCATCCGAAGCTATGGCGAACGTTACGTCGCTTATCAGGATGAAAACTACCAGGGATTCTCATTCGATATCAATTATCGCGACTTCAACAGCCTCGAAGGTTTCTATGAAGGTCGAAATTGGTGGAACGGAGACTGGAACGATAAGATCACTTCCCTTCACCGCAAAAAGTAATTTCCCCGTATAGATGGTTGGGTGGCGTGGTATTGCATAAGTACTATGCCACCCAACCATAAAATATATCCCCTTGTTGTTCTTGAAAGGAAAAAATCATGAACCTCAAGAAAATCTTTCAGCCCGCAATGGCTTTAACATTTGCATTCACGCTAGCCTGCACATCCTGTTCTACAGGCCCGAAACTAGAACGTGATGAAACAGCCCAAGCAACTCTAGACTATAAAAACAACCGAATCATTACTCCACTCGAAGAATACAATGACCTTTTAGATGAAAATTCCCAGTATTACACTCAAGCCTTGGAAATTCTCAGGCAGCGCTGTTTTGCAAAACACGGCCAATCCTACGAAATATATATCCCGGATATAGAAGATATTAAAATCGTTTCGTCCGGTCGCGAGTTTGGTCTCTGGAACCCCGAATACGCCGCCAAATATGGAAACTTCAAGCGATCTGGGAATGCACCATCGTCCGCGGGCTATGACACAAAAATCATGGAACAGTGCATGCCTGAAATCTCATCCACTATGAAAGAGATTGCGGGCATCAGCATCGAAGAGCAAAGTGGCCTCTCAGAAGCCTATCGTCGAATCCACGGCGAATCTTATGCAGCTGCCATGAATCATCCCGAATGGAAAAAATACCGTGAAGCATGGTGGAAATGCCTATCAGATAAAGGTCTAACGCCACGAAAAGGCGACCAAGAATGGGGTACAAAAGAGCTATCAAATGCAACCCGCGCTAGCGGTGATGGAAATGCCCCGGCATCAGAAGAAGAAATTCGGCTCAGCGTCATTGAAGCACAATGCAGTAAAGATACAGGAATGGCTCAAGGTCTTGCCAACCTCGTAGCCTCATACCAAAAACCGCTCATCCGGGATAATGAAACAAAACTAGAAGAACAGCGACAGCGGCAATCAGAAGTTAATCTTCGGTATAAAGAGTGGGTTCTCAAAAACCAATAAATATAATGTCCCCGGTTGATAAATCATCAACCGGGGACATTTATATTTATTAATTACTCTACAGATAGAGTGGGCTAATTGGCGAAGTGGCCGGTCACCTCCGCCAGCTACCCCCTATAACTGATGTAGCCCGGAGGTAATAGTCGTTACCTGCGGGCTACATCGGTTAAAACATGCAGTTGAGTTAAAACACGAATGCCCCCGGTTGATAAATCATCAACCGGGGGCATCGTTTAGCTTTTACCGCAGAACCGGGGTTCTACAGCTAAATGCTTAGTGCTGCTCCAGCTCGGAGTTAGCGTTCACGTTCAGCAGGTCGTACTTAGCGAATGCCTTCGCGGGAACATCTGCTGCAACCTCGCCGCGCTTTGCCAGCATCTGCAGGGTACGGACAACAACCGACTCTGCATCGATGTGGAAGAAGCGACGTGCGCCCGGGCGGGTGTCTGCGAAGCCGAAGCCGTCAGCACCCAGGGTTGCGAAGTCGTTCGGAACGAACTGGCGGATCTGGTCGGGAACCTCCGAAGCGAAGTCGGTGGTCGCGACGATCGGGCCAGCAGCGCCAGCCAGCTTCTGGGTCACGTAAGGAACGCGAGCGGGCTGGTTCGGGTTCAGCAGAGCCTCTTCCTCAGCGGCAATGCCGTCGCGGCGCAGCTCGGTCCACGAGGTGACAGACCAGACGTCTGCGGAGACGCCCCAGTCCTCAGCCAGCAGCTGCTGAGCCTTCTCAGCCCACGGAACAGCAACGCCGGATGCCAGCAGCTGTGCCTTGGGGCCGGAGGTCAGCGGGGACTCGCTGATCTTGTGGATACCCTTGATGATGCCCTCAACGTCAACGTTTGCCGGCTCAGCAGGCTGGTGAATCGGCTCGTTGTACACGGTCAGGTAGTACATGACGTTGTGGTCTTCGTCCTTGGTACCGTACATCTGCTCGATACCGCGCTCCACGATGTGAGCGATCTCGTAGCCGTAAGCCGGGTCGTAGATCTTGAACGCCGGGTTGGTGGACGCCAGAATCGGGGAGTGGCCATCGTTGTGCTGCAGACCCTCACCGGACAGGGTGGTACGACCTGCGGTTGCACCGATGACGAAGCCGCGGCACAGCTGGTCGGCAGCAGCCCAGAAGGAGTCGCCGGTGCGCTGGAAGCCGAACATCGAGTAGAAGATGTAGATCGGGATCATCGGCTCGCCGTGGGTGTCGTAGGACGAACCCAGAGCGATGAATGCAGCGGTTGCGCCTGCCTCGTTAATACCCACGTGAACAATCTGGCCCTCGGGGGACTCGGTGTAGGTGAGCATGAGCTGGTGGTCAACGGGCACGTAGTTCTGGCCGTTGGGGTTGTACAGCTTAGCCGAGGGGAAGAAGGAGTCCATACCGAAGGTACGTGCCTCATCGGGGGTGATGGGAGCGATACGGTGACCGAAGCCCTTCACACGCATGAGGTCCTTCATCAGGCGGACGAACGCCATGGTGGTAGCGGCGGTCTGCTTGCCGGAGCCCTTCTTGGTCTGTGCGTAGACCTTGGACTCGGGCAGGATAATCTCAGGCTGGGTGTTTGCACGGCCGGGGATGTAACCGCCGAGTTCCTTACGGCGTGCCTGCATGTACTGCAGTGCCGGGTGGTTTGCCTCGGGCAGGTAGTACGGCGGGTTGTACAGATCCTTCTCCAGCTCCTCGTCGGAGATGGGGATGTTCAGGTGGTCACGGAAGCCCTTCAGTGCTTCCATGGTGAACTTCTTGATCTGGTGGGTGGAGTTACGTGCCTCGAAGAACGGGCCGAGCTCCGCACCCTTAATGGACTGTGCCAGGATGACGGTGGGCTTGCCCTTGGTCTCCATAGCTTCCTTGTAGGCTGCGTAGAGCTTCTTGTCGTCGTGGCCACCCAGGCGCAGGTTGAAAATCTGCTCGTCGGTCAGGTCTGCAACGAGTTCCTTGGTTTCGGGGTACTTGCCGAAGAAGTGCTCGCGGATGTAGCCACCGTCTTCACCGCGGAAGGTCTGGTAGTCACCGTCGAGGGTTTCGTTCATCAGCTGGATGAGCTTGCCGCTCTTGTCCTTCTTGAGCAGCTCGTCGTAGTCGGAGCCCCACAGGACCTTGATGACGTGCCAGCCTGCACCGCGGAAGAATGCCTCGAGCTCCTGAACGATCTTGCCGTTACCGCGAACGGGGCCGTCCAGACGCTGCAGGTTGCAGTTGACGACGAAGGTCAGGTTGTCCAGGTGCTCGTTTGCAGCCAGCTGCAGTGCACCACGCGACTCGGGCTCGTCCATTTCGCCGTCGCCCAGGAATGCCCAGACGTGCTGCTCGGAGGTGTCCTTGATCTTGTGGTTGTGCAGGTACTTGTTGAAGGATGCCTGGTGGATTGCGTTCAGGGGACCCAGACCCATGGAAACGGTCGGGAACTGCCAGAACTCGGGCATGCAACGGGGGTGCGGGTACGAAGGAATACCGTCTGCGCCCTTGGTCTTCTCCTGACGGAAGCCGTCCATCTGGTCTTCGCTCAGGACGCCCTCAACGAATGCGCGGGAGTAGACACCGGGGGAGGAGTGACCCTGGAAGAAGACCTGGTCACCGCCACCGGGGTGGTTACGGCCGCGGAAGAAGTGGTTCTGGCCCATTTCGTAGAGGTCAGCCACACCTGCGAAGGTGGAGATGTGACCGCCAACGCCGATGCCCTTCTTCTGGGCACGCTGAACCATAATTGCTGCGTTCCAACGAATCCATGCGCGGTACTGGCGCTCGAGTTCCTCATCACCGGGGTACTCGGGCTGCTGGTCGACGGGGATGGTGTTGATGTAGTCGGTCTTGACCAGAGTCGGGACCTTAACGCCCTTCTCGCCAGCCTCCTTGAGCAGTGCGCGAAGGATGTACTCTGCACGCTCGGTGCCGTGAGTCTTGATAAGGTCCTCGAGGGACTCAGCCCATTCCTGGGTCTCTTCTACGTCGATGTCCTTGAGGCCATCAAGAAGGGTGCTCAGGGAGTGCTCGTTCGGTACGTTAGCCAAACTAATCCAACCTCTCTTCTGTGCGGTTGTGAGATCGCCCGCCGCGCGATGTTGCGTTGTCGAACAATCTTTGTGTTTAAGCGCTATAGGTCTGTGAGACCTACTTCGCTTCTTATCTCTACTATCTTAGACCTAAAGGTGCCTCTCTTGGTCTCAAATGGGGGTTTTTGTGATGTGGGTTTCGCATTGTGGCTCTCTGAGTGGAAAAAATGCGCATTAAAAGTGCTAGTTATGGTCTTTTTGCACCTAAATAGCGCGGAATGGCGGGGTTGGCGGAATGGCGCGGAATGAGGGGGTGTGCCTTACCTGAAAGGTAGCAGCCTTACATGGCTTGCTGTGGCTTAGTGTGGGGTGCAGTGGGAAAATGAAAAAAATATTGAGACATAGAACACGTGCTATCGAGTTGTGCGTTCCGGTAGAAGCCTGTATAGTTTTCTCTTGTGTTCGCCACTGGAACGGAAACGGAACAGTGAGAACTACGGGTCTTTAGCTCAGCTGGTAGAGCGCCACGTTTACACCGTGGATGTCATCGGTTCGATCCCGGTAGGACCCACCGATTACCCCGGTACCGCAAGGTACCGGGGTTTTTGTTTGCCCGGTTGTATTTACCCATTGACCTGCCGCGAGGGTACCCGGCGGGAGGCTCACGAAGATAATCCGGCCGGAACTGCGATTCCTTCGAGCATAAAAGTGCACTCCACCTATATATATAGCCCGCCCTCAGCGCGTATCCTTATATACATGACTGAAAACAAGAAGGCACAGATTGGTGTCACCGGCCTTGCTGTCATGGGCGCAAACCTTGCCCGCAACCTGGCACGTAACGGCTACACCGTGGCACTGCACAACCGTTCCGTAGAGAAGACCGACGCACTGCTGGCTGAGCACGGCGCAGACGGCGACTTCATCCGTACCGAGTCCCTGCAGGAACTCGTCGACTCCCTCGAGTCTCCCCGCCGCATCCTGATTATGGTCAAGGCGGGCGCACCCGTCGACGCAGTGATCGAGCAGCTCACCCCCATGCTCGATGAGGGCGACATCATCATCGACGGCGGTAACTCCCACTTCCCCGACACCATCCGTCGCGAGCACGCCCTGGCTGAAAAGGGCCTGCACTTCGTAGGCGTTGGCGTCTCCGGCGGCGAAGAGGGCGCTCTCTGGGGCCCCTCCATGATGCCCGGCGGCTCCGCAGAGTCCTACAAGCACCTGGGCCCGCTGCTCGAAAAGATCGCCGCGAAGGCACCGCAGGACGGCGCACCCTGTTGCGCATGGATCTCCACCGACGGTGCGGGTCACTTCGTGAAGATGGTCCACAACGGCATCGAATACGCTGACATGCAGGTCATCGGCGAAGCTTACGACATTCTGCGCTCCATCGCAGGCATTGAGCCGGCACAGCAGGCAGAAATCTTCAAGACCTGGAACGAAGGCGACCTGAGCTCCTACCTGATCGAAATCACCGCTGAGGTGCTCGCACAGGTAGACGCAAAGACCGGCAAGCCCCTGGTCGACGTTATCGTTGACGCAGCGGGCCAGAAGGGTACCGGCCTGTGGACCGCTAAGGCTGGCCTGGACCTCGGTTCCCCCGTCTCTGCTATCGCAGAGTCCGTGTTCGCACGCGCCCTCTCCTCCTCCGAGCGTGAGCAGCGCGAGCAGGCACAGCGCGAACTGCCCGCAGGTCTGATCGCAACCACCGGCATCGGTGCAGGCGACCCCGAGTTCGTTGAGGATGTGCGCCGTGCACTCTTCGCATCCAAGCTCGTTGCCTACGCACAGGGCATGGACCTGCTCACCCGCGCAGGTAAGGAATACGGTTGGGACCTGAAGCTGGACACCATCGCATCGCTGTGGCGTGCAGGCTGCATCATCCGCGCCGAGCTGCTGGGCGACATCATGGCTGCCTACGCTGGCGAAGCACCCGCGAACATGCTGCTGGCACCCGCATTCAAGAACCTCATGGAGGAGCTCGTTCCTTCCTGGCGTCGCGTGGTAGCTAAGGCAACCGCACTGGGCATCCCCGTGCCGGTATTCGCTTCCGCACTGTCCTACTACGACGGCCTGCGCCGCGACCGCCTGCCCGCATCCCTGATTCAGGGTCAGCGTGACTTCTTCGGTGCACACACCTACGGTCGTATTGACGAAGAAGGCGCCTTCCACACCATGTGGAGCGGTGACCGTTCCGAGGTGAACGCAGCGGACATTCACGTTCACTAAGCTCCCGTAGCTGAATACGTAAAAGCCCGCCTTCGGCTGGATGAGAATCCAACCGAAGGTGGGCTTTCGTTATGTCTTGATGGGGCACCCCCGAGATGCCTCAGGGGTATCTTGAGGAGGCATAGCAGGGGAGAAGAAGACCTGCGGAGCCTAGTGAGGAGCCGCCAGGTGCGCCTCTACCGCCTCAAAACGCTTGCCAAGCGCTAAATCCACATGGCGGGGTCAATGTACTCCACAGCGTCCACCAGCGGCTTCTTCTTCTCCGGGGTACGCGGGCGATGCTTCGCCGGAATGCCGGTAATAATCGAATCGGCGGGGTGATCGTTGACGACCACGGCGTTCGCACCAATAGCGCTATCGGCACCAATCTCCACCGGGCCCAGCACCTTAGCACCTGCACCAATGGTCACACGGTCACCAATGGTGGGGTGACGCTTCACCTTCTCCAGGGAGCGACCGCCCAGGGTCACGCCGTGGTACAGCATCACGTCGTCACCAACCTCAGCGGTCTCACCAATGACAATGCCCATGCCGTGATCAATGAAGAAACGGCGGCCGATAGTCGCGCCGGGGTGAATCTCCACACCGGTCAGAAAACGAGCAAACTGCGAAAGAGTACGAGCCAGAGCCTTCGTCTCATCCTTCTGCCAAAGCTTATGGGTCAGACGGTGAACCCAAATGGCGTGCATACCCGAATAGTTCAGCGCAATCTCGACAGCGCCGCGCGCAGCAGGGTCGTGCTGGCGGACGTTCTCAATATCTTCACGCAGACGCGCAATAAAACTCATGGGTTCCCTTTCCCTCATCGGTCGTGCTCTGTGTATGCGACCTTTCCAAAGGTACCAACAACGGTGCTCATTCACCTATTCCCGCACCCTCAGCTGTCATAGTGGACGCCCCCCTCCGAAATCTCAGTCACAATTCCGTGCAGAACGTAATATTTACGCCCCGTACGGCCCCGCCAAGAGCCTCCACCCGCAGACGCTAGATTGGGGCACGCAAAACGCCCCGCCTGCCGTGTATGCAACCGGCAGACGGGGCGTAGCACTATAAACCTGACGCCTCCCACTAATGGGAGCTCAGAAGCTCAATTAGCCGCGGATATCCTCGTACAGAGCGGTAGAGATGTAACGCTCACCGAAGTCGGGAACGATAGCCACAATCAGCTTGTCCTTGTTCTCAGACTTCTTAGCCTCCTCCAGAGCAGCCCACACAGCCGCACCGGAAGAAATACCGCCCAGAATACCTTCCTGGGTAGCCAGCAGGCGGGAGGTGCGCATAGCGTCCTCAGCGCTGACCGGAGTCACCGAATCGTAGATGCCGCGGTCCAGGGTGTCGGGAACGAAGTTAGCGCCCAGGCCCTGAATCTTGTGGGGACCAACGCGACCCTCGGAGAGCAGCGGGGAGTCCTTCGGCTCAACCGCAACAACCTTAACGTTCGGGTTCTGCTCCTTCAGGTACTTACCGGTACCGGAGATGGTGCCGCCGGTGCCAATACCCGCCACGAAAATGTCGACCTTACCGTCGGTTGCTTCCCAAATCTCGGGGCCGGTGGTGTTGTAGTGAATGGTGGGGTTCGCCTCGTTGGAGAACTGGGACGCCAGGATAGCGTTCTCGGTGGTCGCAACGATTTCCTTAGCCTTCTCCACAGCGCCGCGCATACCCTCGGTACCCGGGGTCAACACAATCTGAGCACCGTAAGCGCGCAGCAGCACGCGACGCTCAGCAGACATGGTCTCCGGCATGGTCAGGATGACGCGGTAACCGCGAGCAGCACCCACCATAGCCAGCGCAATACCGGTGTTACCGGAAGTGCCCTCAACAATGGTGCCGCCGGGCTTCAGCGCACCCGACTTCTCAGCAGCGTCAATGATGGCGCGACCGATACGGTCCTTAACCGAACCAGCGGGGTTGTAGAACTCAAGCTTGACCGCTACGTTACCGGGAAGACCCTCGTCCAGTCGGTTCAGCTTAACCAGGGGGGTCTGGCCGGTTGCTTCAACAATGCTGTTGAGAATCTTTGCCATGGGGTGCTCCTTCATGAGCTTGGGGGGAGGCCAGCCGCGATGGGGTCTCCGCAATGAATAATCGGTTACGTGGCAACTCTACTACTCACCGGCGGCAGGTTTAAACCTGCGGTCACAGTTCGTAATAATGCCAGAGAAAAACCTCAAGGAACGAGGTTCAGAAAGAGGGTACAGAAAAGCGCCGCACAAACCCTTTCTCGACAAAGGATGATGAATGTGCGGCGCTCTCTAGAAACATTATGTAGCCCAAAAGACAACCTCTGTATATAAGAGTAGTGGTGAACTCCGTTCACCGCAAGCTGGAGCCACAAATTTTATTGCCATCAATGGAAAAAACAGTAGAAAACCGCATCCTGAGACGGCACAACGCTAAAAGCGGGGGAGAAAACCAGCCTCAGAGGACTAGTTGATGTCCATGTGAAGATCCCACTTGTTGTTCAGGTAGCGGCCAACAGCCTCACCGAACATCTTCACGTGACGCTTATCAGCCGCCACGGTCTGCTCCTTGCCGTCCTTGAACAGCTTCTCACCCAGGTCCACGTTCAACGTCACGGTCCAGTTGTACGCGCCCTGAGCCAGAACCGGCTGCTTAGTACCAATAGTCAGGGTAGCGGTCGGGTTCACGTACCAGGTCTTCTTCTCATCAATACCGGCCTTGGTGGAGTCCGCGTACTTCTTCATCGCCGCCAGGGTCTCCTGGTCGGTGCTGACCTCGTTCATGTAGTGCATATCGCCGGTACGCAGCAGGTACTCAAACGCCGCACCGAAGTACGCCAGAGCCGCCGCGAAGCCAGCCACCGAATTCTGGTGCATAGCCTCCGGAACAATCGGGGACGGCACGTTCTGCGGCGGGTGCTCAGCATTACCCGGCTGGTACTCGCCGTGATCCTCCATCTTCTCCAGCTTCGCTACGCCACTGTAATCCTTATTGTCGTTAGGCAGCGGAGAGTTCGTTGCAGTAGCCGAAGCCGAAGCAGAAGCGGAAGGGGAAGCAGACGCCGATGCAGAAGCAGAGGGCGAAGCGGTAGCAGACTCAGAAGCAGCAGCAGAAGCGCTCTCAGAGCCAGAAGCGGAAGCAGACGCCTCAGAAGTAGCCTTAGAGCCACAAGCCGCCAGCAAAGCCATGGAGCTGACGCCCAGTACGCCCAGCGCCGCGCGGCGGGTCAGGTTCTCGGACATAGTGATACCTTTCAGTCAGTCGGTGATTGCAACCAGTTTAGCCGCAAACCCAACAGGATACAGAGTTGAGTGGACGAAGCGTGAGAAGCGCCTCGCAGATAAAAGCGTTATGACGAACTATGACGCCGCGGAAGTGGCGGACGCCTCAGTGGAAGCTTCAGCAGAAGCGGCGGCAGAAGCAGAAGCCGAACCGGATGCCGCGCCAGACGCCGCAGCACTCGCGGTGGATGCGCCTCCCTGGGCGGTACCTCCCTGAACAGTGGCACCGTACGCCACGCTCAGCTCCCACATCTTAGAATCAGCGTGGTAGCGGCCGCGGAAATCGCACTCCTGAACCGTCACCTGAGAAGCAGGACCCGCCGCAGTAGCAGAAGCAGAAGCCGAAGCAGTGGGGGACGCCGCATCAGACACCAGCGCATCCTCGGACGGCTCAGTAGGCTCAGCAGAAGCGCTCGCCGAGGCGACCACCGGCTGGATCTTACCCTCAGCCACCGCCTCCGTACCGAAGTCCAGAGTGTACCGGCCCTTAAACAGCAGGTTGCCATCACTCATAATGGACGGCTGCGCACTCGAAAGCGCATAGGAAGCCGACGGATTCACATACCAGGAACCCTTCTCCACACCCGCAAGAATAGAAGCCGACAGAGCATCCACCTCAGAGCGAGTCTTCGACGACAGCTGAATGCCGGTCGAGAACGCATCCGTGCTACCGGTCTTCACCAGATAATCCATAGCTGCCGCAAAATAAGCAATCGCCTCATGGAAACCCGTCACCGTATTTGCCGACAGAGCATCAGTCACCTTCGGCTTCGGAGCATTACGCGGCGGATGATCCACCGTACCCTGCTCATAATTCACCGCACCCTCATAGTGGGTGTACTCCACCAGACCCGAATAGTTCTTACCATCATCGCTGTACCCGTTCGGGTTAGCGCTCGACTTCGAACCGTTCAGGCTACCACCCTGAGAACCCGACTGCTGGCTAGAGCCGCCCGAACCGCACGCGCTCAACAGTGCCGCAGAACCCGCAACAGCGGATGCGCCCAAGCCCAAACGCAGCAGAGAACGGCGAGAGAAAGACTGAGAAAAAGAAGACATAAGAGAAAAAACCTTGAATCCAGGAAAGCTCGTTACTACCAGAGTAAAACAGATCATGCCCTAACCCGAGTGCGAGTTAGGGCATGATGCCTCATCCATCTGAGGGCTTAAAGGTTGTCACCATTAGAATTGCCGCCATTACCGGAGTTACCGGAATTGCCAGCATTACCGCCGTTAGCGGCACCACCATTAGCGCCACCATTCTTAGGCTGAGCCGACGCCTGAGCCTCGTACTCATCCTGAATAGTCAAAGTCCAGTCATTATCGTGGCGCACACCGGTAATCACCAAGCCGCGCTCAGTACGGCGCACCTTCTCGGACATCTCCGCGGGAGCACCGTCAATCACCACGGTCGGACCCAAATCAATCACCAGATCAAAGGTCCACTGCACGCTCTTCTTCACCAGCGCAGGAACCGCAGTGAATGCAGACATGGTCACCTTCGGCGACACAAACCAATCACGATTCTGCGAGCTCTCATTCGACTCATCCATAAACGACGAGAACGAAGCAACGAACTTCTCATCAGCCTTCGACTCACGCAGCGGAGCCGCATCACCGGTCAGCACCAGGTAGTTAATCGCCGCATACACGAACGCAATCGAATCGTATAGACCCTGCACCGAGTTCTCCGAAGCGCTCGCCGGACGCTTGGGGAACGGCACGTTCTGCGCGGGAGCAGACTCGGTCGCCGGAATGAAATCACCCTTCTTCTCGTAGTTATCGAAGGTTACCTCGCCGCTAAAGTCAGCGCGCGCAGAAGCAGAGGGGGAAATCTGAGGGGTATCCGCATCAACAGTCTCATTGCTAGAAGAACCACCGCCGCACGCAACCAGCAGGGCGCTCAAAGACACGCCCGCAACGCCCGCACCCGCGTAACGCAGGGCAGAACGGCGGCTGATGCCGGTAGTGGAACTGGGAAGCCCGGAGGTCATGGGGAAAAGCGCCACGGAATACCTTTCGAGTGAGAATCTCAGGTGAGAGACGAGTGAGAGAACGCCTCGACGAGCGGATATCACACGCGGACATCCCTCTAGAGACAGTCCTAAGTATAACGCGCCCCCGCCTTCACACCCGTGCGTACCAGCGCTCAAACGAGCGTGATATGCCGCCCATCAGCGAACTTACCGTAGCCAGTGAACTCAGTGGAACCAGCGGGAGCATCGCACCAGATGAGGGTAGCGAAGGAGGGGACGCGTTCATCGTCTGTTAGAGGAGGGGCTACTGTGCGCCTTCACCAGGAATACCGCCGGGCGCCTCAGCGCCGGGAGCAGCATCTCCACCAGCGGCACCGGGCTGAGCGGCACCGGGATCAGGAGCACCGGGCGCTGCGCTCGGCTGAACCGTCGCAGCGGCAGGCTGAGTTGCCACAGGCTGCGCGGTAGCCGCAGGCGCCTGGGTAGCGGCAGGCTGAGGAGCCTGAGCCGCGCCACCCTGACCGGTGCCGGTCTGCGCGCTACCATTCTGCGCACCACCGTTCTGGGAGCCAGTGTACTGACGGGAACCGTTCTGGGCGGAAGGAGCCTGCGCACCACCGTTCTGCGCGGCACCATTCTGAGCAGTGCCCTGAGCCGCGCCGTTACCCGAAGTATTCGCGCCGGTGTGTGCGCCAGCATTAGCCGCCACGGTGCTGTCATCAGTCACCGTCGGGGTATAGGTCGAGGAAGGATGCGCACGCGGAGTCTGAGTCGGCTTCGGGGTCAACGCGGGATCGTACTGCTGAGGCGAAATCACGACCCAGCGCTTCGCCTCCTCATCGTACTCAGCGTACAGAGCCTTAATCTCCGGGGCCTCAGTGTCCTCCAGAGGCTTGGTCGTATTAGTCGCCTTCTCAACCCGCATGCCGTGTGCCTGAGTCACGGTGCACGCCCACGAATACTTCGTGCCGCGGGTCGTCGGCTGCTTATCGGTCAGACGGAACGTCCACTCGCCGCCCACCAGCCAGTTCGTACCGGTCGCGTAGAACACGCGCAGCTTCTCCAGCGCCGCACGGTCGGTAGAGTTCTGCGCCTGAACCACCTGCAGAGCAGGACCCGGGTCACCGGTCATGCGGGCATAGTTCACCGCCGCCGCAAAATACGCGAAAGTGGCGCGCAGACCGCGGGCGTTCTTGTCGTACATGCTCTCATCCTCAATCGGGATGGGCACGGCACTCGCCTTAGAATCAACGCTTGCCGGGCCGGCAGTCGGCTCAATCGTGTACACCTGACCGGTTTCCGGGTCGGTGCTGCTCATCGGGGCCGCACCGTTGCCCGCAATGTACTTAGTCCACTTCAGCTCGCCCGACAGATTGTCGTAGGCACCCGCAATCGAAGCGGAAGCAGTGGGGGAGGCAGTCGCCTCCTCAGTCTTTTTGGAACCGCAAGCGGCAAGCATCGCACCCAGGGCGGCGGTGCCCGTAAGCGCAATAAAGTGGCGGCGGCTGTGAATCATAGTGATCCCCTTGAATGTGCTGTGATGCGGAAGTATCGGTGATAAGTGAAGAGCTCACGCTCTAATTCTCAGCCTAACATCACGCCCCTACAGGAGGGCGCGAAGCAGTCACCCGCAGGGCGAGTAGACGCGTATTGAGGCAAAAATGGGCGGACCTCATCTAGCCCTAGCCTATAGATTTCACGCGTGGCACACAAATAAAAGCCCTCATCCGTGCCTCATATCACCCAATATGACGGGTTCTTTGAGGCACGGATGTAAAGAAGCTTTAGGCTGAGCCTCGAATATAACGAGCCGCCTTAGAAGGGGTGCCCTCATTCGGGGTCGGGTGCGCACTCGGAATATTCGCGGACGGTTCAGCGGTAGCCGCAGGGGTGGCGGTAGCACTCGGGGAAGACTTCGGATCCTCCAGCATCTGCCAGCCCTCTTCACCAAAGTAGACGTAAGCATCCGCCTTCTGATTGCTGCCGTAGATACCGGTGAGCTGCTCACGCTGACGGGTCTCATGGTTGAACAAGAACGCGTTCTCGTCCACCTTCAGGGTCGCCTTCCAGCAGTAGACGTCCTGCTCGGTAGCGGGCACCGGCTGCGGGGAGCTCAGGTTAATGCACATGGGGTGGTTGTTCTTAGAGACCAGCCAGCCAATGTTGTAGCGGTAGATATCGCGGTACATCTGCGCCATGTTGCTAAAGTGCTCCTGACCGGGCAGACCCATGAAAGGGTCGGTATCGCCGGTGAGGAGCATGTAGTTCTGCGCCGCACCCCAGTACTGCAGAAAGGCGTGCAGGCCCTCGACGGTGCGCTCTTTAGCCTCCGGGGGCATGGTGGGGCGGGGGACATTGACAGCTCGATGGCTCAGAGTGCCGTTTGAGAAATTCCCGGAACGCTCAAAGAACTGATCCGGCAGAAGAGCCGGTCCGCGACCGTCCAGGGCGGATGCGGGCAGGGGCTCGGCGTAGGTGATGCTGCGCGTGGTGGTCGCAGATTTGGTCTGGGAGCTCTGAGGAGCAGCCTTAGTAGGGGAAGGGTTAGCGAGTGGTTGAGGGCGAGAAACTGCGCTGGGGCTGCAAGCGCTTGCGAGTGCACTCAATGCTGCTCCGGAAGAAAGAGCAAGAAGATGGCGACGTGACAGCGAACCGAACATACGCAACCTTTCGCAAGAGTAAAGACGGGCAGGCAGTAACGGGTAGCTCGGATGCAGTGAACCTCAACGGCAGTTGATTGCAGTTGCGTGAGGGGTCGGTGAGCGTTCCCGATGGGTGTGGCATACCGCGGTGAGTACGGATGCGATAGAAAGGGCAGGTCAAAAGCCATCTGAAGGAATCGGTGTGGGTTATGACCTGCCTGGTTGTCGTGCTCAATGATTCTAAGCGTACTTTCAGGTTCACAATGACCATATCTGCGCTTAAAGGTAAAAAGTTATCAAATCTTAATATTTGCCCGTTTTATGCGGGTTATAAAACGTACCAATGTGTTCCGGGTAACCGCATTAAAATGTGCTTTTTTCCCGCGGAAACTCAAGGATTTTCCCACCTGCTCTTCTTATGAATAAATCATAAATTGGAGTTGTTGCACGCGGTGTGCAAGTAGTATTTCAACCTCTTCAGGTTGTCCAAACACCTATCAAAAACAGCCCCTCACACAGCCTTGGCACCCCCAACCGCACAACCTAGCCACAACGCGACCGCGCCAACACCCAAACATGGCATGAAGCAGGTGCACCCTATGGGACAATAGCGCTGTGACTACCACCGACTATGCGCAGCTCAAAGCAGCTCGCGAACTGCTCACTCGAATCCCCCTCCCGCTCGACGTAGAAGCCGGCGAAACCCCCGGCACCCCCTACACCGTCACCCACGACGGCACTGCCGAGCACGGCACTGCCACCGCGCGCACCCTACTCGCCGCCATGGCACGCCAACTCGACGACTACATCCTGCCGCGCAGTGCCAGCGTCGACAATCCCCTCACCATTGTGGTCGGAGGCTCCACCGGCGCCGGCAAATCCACCCTCGTCAACACCCTGCTCGGCGAACCGCTCACCCAGTCCGGCGCGATTCGACCCACCACCCGCCATCCCGTACTCCTGCACCGTGCAGAAGACGAAGCGGCACTGTCGCCCGAACGCTTCCTGCCCACCCTGCCGCGCACCCGCACCTCCGGCATGAACGCCGGATCGCAGGCACTACCCGGCCTCGACCCGAAGATTGCGCGCGCCCTCATTCCTATTACTACCTCAGCGCTACCGCAGGGCATCGCGCTCATCGACGCACCCGATATCGACTCCGTCTCCGAGGAAAACCGCACCCTCGCCAAGGAACTGCTCTCCGCCGCAGACCTGTGGCTCTTCGTCACCACCGCCAACCGCTACGCCGACGCCGTGCCCTGGGAACTGCTCCACGAAGCAGCCGCACGCTCCATCGCCATCGCCGTGGTGCTCAACCGCGTGCCCGAAGGCGACGAAGAAGCCATCGAAAACGACCTGCGACGCATGCTCGACGAAGCCGGAATCCACGCCGTCCTGATTCACACCGTCACCGAACAGCCCCGCGACGAAAGCGGCATGCTCGCCCCCGTCAGCCTCGCCCCGCTGACCCTGTGGATCCGCGAACTCGGCGCCGACGCACCCGCCCGCGCCGCCATCGCCCGGCAGACCCTCGCCGGTGCCGTCGAAACCCTCGCCGGTAACCTGCAGGTGCTCGCCGCCGAACAGGCACGCCAGCAGGCGGCGCACCAGTCGCTTGCCACCATCACCGCCGAAGAATACGAGGACGCGCTGACCACCATCGACGGCGCACTCTCCGACGGCTCCCTGCTGCGCGGCGAAGTGCTCTCGCGCTGGCACGACTTCGTGGGAACCGGCGACTTCTTCCGCTCCCTCGACAGCACCATCGGTCGCCTGCGCGACCGCGTCAGCTCCGCCCTGCGAGGCCAGCCCGCCGCCGCACAGAAGGTAGAAGACGCCCTCGAAAGCGGCATCCACGCCGTCGTGCTGGATGCCGCCGCCCGCGCCTCCGAAAACACCCGCACCCGCTGGCGTGCCAGCCGCGCCGGACGCTCCCTGCTGGCGCGTCTGGATGCGCCGCAGATGGCCTCCGCCGCGCCCGAACAGAACGTAGGCGCAAACGGCGAGGCAAAGGGCAACGAAGCGAAGGGGGAAGTGCAGTCCGCCGAGGACATCTTCTCCGCAGCCGTTGCCGAACAGATTCGCCTCTGGCAGGGATCCGTCCTCGAAATGATCCGCGAAGAAGGAGCCGACAAGCGCAAACGCGCCCGCTTCCTCTCCCTGGGCGTGAACGCCACCGCCGTGATGCTCATGGTTGCCGCGTTCAGCCTCACCGGCGGCATCACCGGTATTGAGGCGGGTATCGCCGGCGGTAGCGGAGTGGTCGGCACCAAACTGCTCGAGTCCATCTTCGGTGAAGACGCGGTGCGCCGCATGGCAACCCGCGCCCGCACCGACCTGCTCGAACGCATGTCGGGGCTGCTCACTGAGCACGCTCAGCCCTTCACCGCCGTACTGGAAGAAACCGACCCGCAGGCTGATGCCGAGGACATTCACCGCGCCGCTGAGCAGGTGCAGGCAATCGCCGCAGAAATGAGCACCCAGAGTCAAACCACACAGCGCCAAGCCGCAGCCCACACTAACGGCACGGTTGCTCGCTAAACCACTCCGGACAGGCACCCCGCACCACAGACGAAGAAATAACGCACTATGACTACCCCCGAGAAGAAACTCGAGAACGCCGAGCGCAATACTACTGAGCGCAACACCGAGCGAGGCGCCACCCCCGCCGTGGCAACCTCGCCCTTCGCGCGCTCCGTCGCATCCCTCAAGGACGCCATCAGCTACGGCGAAGGACGAGTCCCCGAAACCGTGCTGCTCGACGCCGCCGCAACCCTCGAACGCCTCAGCCAACGCCGCGAACTCTCCACCGAACACACCGTCATCGGCTTCTTCGGCGCGACCGGCAGCGGCAAATCCACGCTCTTCAACGCCATCGCCGGGCAGAACATTGCCCTCTCCGCGCCCACACGCCCGACCACCTCCACCGTGCAGGCGGCAATCTGGGAAGCAGAAGGCAGCGAAGAGCTACTTGACTGGCTCGGTATCGACAAGCGCGTCTACCCGCAAACTCAGGCGCTCGCCGCCGAAGGAGAGGCAACCGAGGGTAATAAGGCAACCGGGGGAGCGGCGGCACCCAACGCCGTCACCGAACCGGCACCCGGACTCTTCAACCGCATCCGCCGAGCCGTCGGTGGACGCGGCGAAATGCGCACCCGCACCGGCGGCCTCATCCTGTTGGACATGCCCGACTTCGACTCGGTCACCACCACCAACCGCGACCTCGCCGCCCGCATGATGCGCTACGTGGACGTACTCGTCTGGGTTGTCGACCCCCAAAAATACGCCGACGCCGTCATCCACCGCGACTTCATGGTGCCGCTTGCCGCATCCGGCGCGCAGGCGCTCTGCGTGCTCAACCAGGCGGACAAACTCGCACCCGCCGAGGTGCCCGCCGTGCTCGCATCCCTCACTCGCCTGCTCCAGGCTGAGGGCACCGAAGCGCACCTGCTCTCCGCACCTATCGCCGTCTCCGCGCGAACCGGTGAGGGCATCGACGTGCTCCGCGACCTGCTCGCCCAGGTAGCCGCCGCCAAGAGCCTATCCCTGCAGCGAACCGACGCGCAGCTGCACGCCACCGCCTCCCAGCTGCGCACCTACGCAGGGGGAGAAGGCACCGTACTCGCCGGAGCCTACGCCCTCGACGCGGAGCAGAAGCTCGTGAAGGCATGCTACACCTCCAGCCAGGCAGAGCAGGTTTTGCAGGCGGCAACCGCCTCCTACCGCCGTACTGCGGGTCAGCACACCGGCTGGATTCTCACCCGCTGGATGAGCCGCCTAAAGGCTGACCCCCTGCGCCGTCTGCACCTGGGGCAGCAAGACGAAACGAAGAGCACGTCTAAGGCTGAGAAGTCCGCGGGCATGCTCGGTTCCGATAGCGAGAACGCACCCGAGCTGGTGGCATCCTCGCTACCCCCGCTGAGCGCCGCGCAGAAGGCTGGCATGGCAAACGCTGTGCGCCAATACAGCAAGCAGATGGCGGCTCGCATCGACGAACCGTGGAAACGCAGCATGAAGGAAGCCGCCCTCTCCCGCGAGGCGGAGCTACCCGAACTGCTCGAACGCGACATGGTGCGCATCGACTACGGTCTGGGTCGCACCCGCGCCCCCTGGGTCATCTTCAATGCCCTGCAATGGATCGCGCTACTGAGCGCCCTGGTAGGTGTCGGCTGGCTGACCCTGATTTCCGGCATGGCATACCTGCAGATTCAGCTGCCGCCCGCCCCGACCCCCGAAGGCTCCCCGGTGCCCCTGCCGACCCTGCTTCTGCTGCTGGGTGTGTTGCTCGGTATCGCCTCGGCGGGTGTGGGTAGGCTACTTACCGCCATGGGCTCACGTTACTACGCACGTAAGCTGCGGGGTCGCCTGCAGACCGGCGTGGAGAAGGCGGTGCAGTCCTGCGTGGTCGCCCCGGTACAGCAAGAAGCAAAGCGCCTCAACGCCTACCGCAAGGCGCTGGACATTTAGCGAACTAGTATCTGAGAAGCCGCATCAGGCTGAGAGGGCACAAAAGAATCCCTCCCCACCTCAACCGAGGCGGGGAGGGATTCTTTTCGTTAAATCTACACGCTACTGAAGCTTAGTCCTCTTCAGTACTCTCACCGCAGGGAGCCTGCTGAGACGCCGCAAGCTCACGCAGACCGTCCGTAATCGCCTGAGCAGCCTTAACGACCAGCTCAGGGTAGTTGCGGTTCGGCTGGCGGGTCATGCGGTCAATCGGACCCGAGATGGACACTGCCGCAATCACCTTGCCGCCGGGCGCACGCACCGGAGCAGAGACCGAGGCGGTTCCGCGCTCGCGCTCACCCACGGACTGCGCCCAACCGATGCGGCGCACAGCCGCGAGCATGGCGGCGCTGAAGTGGGCGTCGCGCAGGCCTTCAACAATGCGGTTCTGGTCTTCCCAAGCCAGCAGAACCTGGGCGGCGGAACCAGCCTGCATGGACAGCTGAGTACCGACCGGGATGGATTCGTGCATGCCGGTGGGGCGTGCCGCGGTTGCCGCGCATACACGCCAGTCGCCCTGGCGGCGGTACAGCTGGGTGGATTCGTCAGCTTCGAGGCTGAGCTTCTGCAGAATCGGGTCTGCCACGGTGATGAGCTCATCGGAAATGGTGGCGGACGCGAGTTCGGTCAGGCGGGGTCCGAGCATGAAGCGTCCCTGCACGTCGCGGGCTACGAGGCGGTGGTGAGCCAACGCCACGGCGAGGCGGTGTGCGGTGGGGCGTGCCAAACCGGTTGCCTTGACGAGGTCGCCCAGGGATACGGGGCCTGCCTCGAGGCAGTCAAGAATGAGGGTTGCCTTGTCGAGCACGCCAACGCCGGAGGAGCCGTGGGAGTGTACCTCTACCATCTGCTCGTCGGCTGCCATGTGTTCGGGCGGCTTGACGGGGTCAACAATCGGTGCGTTGTGGTGTGTGGATGCGTTGGGGTGACGCATTCCGTGTGCGTTAAAACGTGAGGCGGAAGGAGTCATTCTTATATTCTATCTCAGAATATGAAAGATACCCCGGACTTCATGGACTCTTTGGGGTGCAGAGCTGAAGATGGAATCACCCCCTACGGGATAAATTATGAACTTTTCATAATAAGTGTTTGTGTGGGTTTATGGGTGAAAATATGCGAAAAGACGCAGAAAAATGCGAATAATCCCGCAAAATTACCCTGGAGTCATAGAGTAAACCCACATAAAAACACTCGCTAGTTCGGGGTGTTTCTAGGCCGTCTCACAGGCTAAGAATCCGTGAAAAAATATGCGACACGCCGCAGGGAAATACCGATTTGAGGGTCCCATCGGGTACATAATCCGCCCCTCAACTCCGCAAACTTGCGGCACGCACCACACCGAACGCATCCACCGTAGGAACGCATCAAGCAGGAGAAAGCATGACTAGCGAACAGAACGCAACCACCGCGGGCACCCGTCCGCGCACCCTGGCAGAAAAAGTCTGGGACGCACACGTCGTCGTCCCCGGTGAAAACGGCAAGCCCGACCTGCTCTACATCGACCTGCAGCTACTGCACGAAGTGACCTCCCCCCAGGCATTCGAAGGCCTGCGCATCGAGAACCGCCCCCTGCGCCGCCTCGACCTGACCATCGCCACCGAGGATCACAACACCCCCACCGACAACATCTTCGGCACCATCGCCGACCTGACCAGCCGCACCCAGATCGAGACCCTGCGCCGCAACGCCAAGGAATTCGGCGTGCGCATCCACTCCCTCGGTGACGAAGAACAGGGCATCGTGCACGTGGTCGGCCCGCAGCTGGGTCTGACCATGCCCGGCATGACCATCGTCTGCGGCGACTCCCACACCTCCACCCACGGTGCGTTCGGCGCTCTCGCGTTCGGCATCGGCACCTCCGAGGTGGAACACGTCATGGCGACCCAGACCCTGCCCCTGGCACGCTTCAAGACCATGGCAATCAACGTTGAAGGCACACTCAAGCCCGGCGTGACCGCAAAGGACATCATCCTCGCTGTCATCGCGCAGATTGGTACCGGCGGCGGTCAGGGCTACGTGCTCGAATACCGCGGCTCCGCAATCCGCTCCCTCTCTATGGAGGGCCGCATGACCATGTGCAACATGTCCATCGAGGCGGGCGCACGCGCCGGCATGGTCGCCCCCGACGAGATCACCTTCGAGTACATCAAGGGTCGCCAGCACGCGCCCAAGGGTGAAGAGTGGGACAAGGCAGTCGAGTACTGGAAGAGCCTGCCCACCGACGAAGGCGCCGTCTTCGACAAGGAAATCTTCATCAACGCTGACGAGCTCGAACCCTTCGTCACCTGGGGTACCAACCCCGGTCAGGGCATTCCGCTGAGCCACGCCGTTCCCTCCCCGGACGACTTCGAGGACGAGAACGACAAGGTCGCAGCAGAACGCGCCCTCGAATACATGGGCCTGGAGGCGGGCACCCCCATGAAGGAAATCCCCGTGGATGTTGTCTTCCTGGGTTCCTGCACCAACTCCCGCATTGAGGACCTGCGCGCCGCAGCGGACATCGTTCGTGGCCGCACCATCGCCGAGAACGTGCGCATGATGGTCGTGCCTGGCTCCCAGAAGGTCCGCGCGCAGGCAGAAGCAGAAGGCCTGGACAAGGTCTTCAAGGAGTTCGGTGCCGACTGGCGCTTCGCCGGCTGCTCCATGTGCCTGGGCATGAACCCCGACCAGCTGGCGCCCGGTGAGCGTTGCGCCTCCACCTCGAACCGTAACTTTGAGGGCCGCCAGGGCAAGGGTGGCCGCACCCACCTGGTCTCCCCGGTGGTTGCCGCCGCAACCGCTGTGCGCGGTACCCTGTCCGCCCCGTCCGACGTCGTGGCCTAGCACGCCGCTATAGCTAAGGAGCCATTATGGAACCCATTATTAAGCACACCGGCATTGGCGTGCCGCTGCGTTCTTCGAATGTTGACACCGACCAGATTATTCCCGCCGTCTACCTCAAGCGAGTGACCAAGACCGGCTTCGACGACGCCCTCTTCGCTAACTGGCGTAAGGACCCCGAGTTCATCCTGAACCAGGAGCCCTACAAGCACGGTAGCGTGCTGGTTGCGGGCCCGGACTTCGGTACCGGTTCCTCGCGTGAGCACGCCGTGTGGGCGCTGCGCGACTACGGTTTCAAGGTCGTTATTTCTGCTCGTTTTGCCGATATTTTCCGCGGCAACTCGGGCAAGCAGGGCCTGGTTACCGCGCAGGTTGCACAGGACGATATCGAGCTGATCTGGAAGGCGCTGGAGCACGAGCCCGGCACCGAAATCACCGTTGACCTGGAGTCCAAGACCGTAACCGTGGGTGCGCTGGTTGTTCCCTTCGAGATTGACGACTACGTGCGTTGGCGCCTCATGGAGGGCCTGGACGATATTGGTCTGACCCTGCAGAACCTCGAAGCTATTGAAGCGTACGAGGCGAAGCGCCCCTCCTGGATGCCCCGTACTCAGGAACTCTAAGCCGAGAGCTCTAAAACCTAGAGATATAAAGCTCGAAGGCGGCGACTGATTCAGTTGCCGCCTTCGAGCTTTTCTGTACCCAAAAACCTAGCACACATATGAATGTGCCTCCCCGGAGCATCAGCTTCCGGGGAGGCGCATTTATTGACGACCTAGAGCTTAGGCACCCTCAGTGATGGGGGTGTTCAGGGTTGCGTTCTCGGTGCAGCCGTACAGCGTTGCAGAACCGGGGGAGCGCACGCCCGCGGTCGGGTTTGCGTTCTGTGCGGTGGCAAGAGCGAAGTCAGAAACCACCTCGTGGTTAATGTAGCTGCCGCCTGCGCCGCCGCCGCTGCTCAGGGCGCTGAGCGAGTAGATGTTGCCTTCGCCCTCGAACTGCACCTGACGGCCGAAAACGCCCTCGTAGTATGAGCCAACGGTCCAGATGTTCAGGCCTGCGCCTCCGCCGCCGTAGCCGGCGCCACCACCGGATGCTACGGAGGTGAGGGAGAGCTTGCCGTGGGTTCGGGAAAGCAGCGCGCCGGAGCCGCCCTTACCGCGGTAAGAGCCGGTTGCGTTCGCACCGCCGGTGCCCTTCTCTCCCTCATGCACGGAGTCGCCCTGGTAAAGGTAGTAGCGCGGGAAGCTGTACGATTCGAACCAGGAGGTAGACATGGGCTGGAGCTTCAGCTCGTTATTCTCGTCGAGAATGCCGACCAGCGCCTCACCGAGGGTACCCGCCACTCCGGAGCGGCCAGCGGTACCGCCGGTGACCATGAAGCGCATGTCCAGGGTCTTGTCGTCCTCCTCAAGGGGCTTGAACTCCTGGTAGGGGCTTGCCATGAGCATGCCGCCCTGACCGGTGTTGTCGGTGCCCAGGTCGCCGCCTGCGCTACCGCCTGCGGTGGTGGATGCGTCACGGCCGTCCAGTGCCACGCGCAGTGCCGGGTTCAGCTGGTCCTTGGGCTGCGCGTCAAAGATGCGCTGGTGGGTAGTGAGGGTGCCCAGCTGTGCGCCACCGCCGCCAGCGCCGGCAACGGCTACGACGGTGACTGCGCCGTCGCGGACGAGCTCGACCGCGGAGGAGCCGCCGCCGGACGCGCCGTACACGTAGCCGCTATCGGTGTCCACTACCTGCGCTGCGCCGGTTGCGGTGCTGGAGCCGGTGGAGTCGCCGCCGGCTGCGTAGCCTTCGCCACCGAGTGCGGGCTCCGCGCCGGCTGCGGAGCCGACGCCGCCGTTACCCGCCCAGACGCGCAGGATGTCGCCGGACTTGACCGCAAGAACACCGCTGAGCTGTGCACCGGCACCGCCGCCAGCCAGGGCCGCGTTCGTGACGTCGGTCAGGTATCGGGGAGTAAAGGAAGATGCGGCACCGCCAGCACCTCCCACGAGGTCGAATCGTACTCGTCCAACGCCTTCAGGGACGAGCCATTCGGTGTATGCGCCAGCCTTGTCGTCGAAGCCGGTTGCGGTCGGCTTGAGGGTCAGAGCGGGGGAGCAGGTGGGCTCGCCGCTTGCCGCCCATGCAGGGACGGTTGCGCTGGCGAGGATAACGGGGGCACTCCATGCCGCACCCTGTACGAGGCGACGGCGCGAAATGCGTGATGCAGTGTTGTGATGTGTCATATTTGGGGTCCTCCGGTAGTTCGCGGATGCAGCCGCGAAGCGACCTGTGGTTGGTTGCGATGGGCCCTGGTTTTTAGTTGACTTTCGAATATTTACGGTGATGTTGAAGTGAATTTTTGAAGTTGAAGTGAATCAGGAAGCCGAACCGTTTTGGCTGGGTACCATCGCAAAGGTTTATGCAGTGAATGCACGCCACGCACCCTCCTGTGAGGCTCTGTACTGCGCGGGTGCAAGGTCGGTGCCGGCGCCTATGCCGCAGTGTAGAGCTGATTGGCTCCTCCGTGAGAGCGGAGGCGCCGTTCAGTGGGCACGAGTGTGCACGTTATTGTAGGGGTGAGGTTGCTCTCAAGTTCAAATTCGGACGTTAAAAAGACGAAACTAACGTCAAATTTCGGCGAAGAAACAGAAAATGTTTGCATTAGTGTGAATATTTGTGTATCTTTTTGTTTTTTCTGGCTCTGAATCTGAGGGGGTCAGAGCGGTTTTTCACATACACAACAGAGCAAAATCTCAGTCACAAGTTCCAAAGGCTCTTCAGTGTTTGGAGCACCTTTACGCAGGGCTTAGAATAATGATGAATATATGCGCCCGTTTCGCCCTGCTACCGGCAGGGGCGCGGCACGACAGAACGCGGCGCATCGGCACACTGTTAAAGTTCGGCCTAAACCAGCCGACTCCACAAAGGATTTTTAATGACTGAGAACATCAGCAAGCTTCGCATTGAAGGTGGCACTCCGCTCGTTGGTGAGGTTCACGTTCGAGGCGCCAAGAACCTGGTGCCCAAGGCGATGGTCGCAGCACTGCACGGTTCGACCCCCTCGACCCTGCGTAACGTCCCTGACCTGAGCGATGTCGAAATCGTTACCACCCTCGTGGAGCTGCACGGTGCAAAGGTCGACTACGACCGCGAAGCTGGTGTTCTGACCCTCAACCCCGCACAGGATGCAACCACCGCCGCAAAGAACGCAGAGGAGATTCAGCTCTTCGGTGGTAACTCCCGCATCCCGATTCTGATGGTGGGCCCGCTGCTACACACCCTCGGTACCGCACGCATCCCCAACCTGGGCGGCTGCAAGATCGGTGACCGCCCCATCGACTACCACATGTCTGCGCTGCGCAAGTTCGGCGCAGTCGTTGAGAAGGACGACGAAACCGGCACCACCTTGATTGTTCCCGAAGAGGGTCTGAAGGGTGCAGAGATTGTGCTGAACTACCCCTCCGTGGGCGCTACCGAGCAGGTCCTGCTCACCGGTGTGCGCGCTAAGGGTAAGACCATCCTGCGCAACGCAGCGATTGAGCCCGAAATTATTGACCTGATTGCTGTTCTGCAGAAGATGGGCGCGATTATCTTCATTAACGAGGACCGCACCATCGTCATTGAGGGCGTGGACGAGCTGACCGGCTACGATCACGCGTCCCTGCCCGACCGTAACGAGTCTGCTTCTTGGGCTTCTGCGGCGCTGGCTACCGGCGGCGACATTTTCGTGCGCGGTGCAGCCCAGAAGGACATGACCGCGTTCCTGAACCAGTTCCGCAAGATGGGCGGCCTGTACGAGGTGACCGCCGAGGGCATCCGCTTTACCCACCCGGCTCAGCGCACCCCCGGAGCTCAGCTGAAGCCCATCGTCTTTGAGACCAACGTGCACCCCGGCTTCATGACCGACTGGCAGCAGCCCCTCGTCGTGGCGCTGACTCAGGCTAAGGGCGCGTCCATCGTGCACGAGACCGTGTACGAGGAGCGTTTCGGCTTCACCAACGCGCTGAAGCAGATGGGCGCAGATATTGTCGTCATGCGTGACTGCGTGGGCGGCACGCCCTGCCGTTTCGAGGGTAAGGGCTACGGTCACTCCGCTATTATTTCTGGCCCCACCCCGCTGACCGGTGCCGACATTGAGGTTCCGGACCTGCGCGGCGGCTTCTCCCACATTATTGCTGCTCTGACTGCTAAGGGCACCTCTCACGTGAGCGGTGTTGAGCTGATTGCTCGCGGCTACGAGAACTTCGAGGAGAAGCTCAAGGGCCTGGGTGCCAACTTTGAGGTGCTGGCACGCAAGGCGTCGAAGGCTCCCAAGCCCGATGCAGCAATCGTCGTTGTTGAGCCCGAGGAAGTTGAGGTTCAGGACTAGTGAGCGGACAGCAGGGAAAGCAGGCTCTGCCTGAGATTGAGCCCACCGCCTCCGGTGATGCTCTGTACAAGGTGCTCGGTAACGCTGCGCGCGGGCTGTACAAGCTCATCGCACGCGTTGAGATTACCGGCCGTGAGAACCTGCCCAAGAGTGGTGGGTACATTATCGTGGCTAACCACACCACCGAGCTTGACCCGGTGACCGTGGCTTTCCCTGCTTTCGTTGAGGGCGCCCTGCCGCGCTTCTTGGCGAAGGATTCGCTGTTCCGTGCTCCCGTGCTCGGCTACATTATGCGCAAGCTCGCGCATATTCCCGTGGTTCGCGGTTCGGTGGATGCGCGTAAGTCCCTGATTACCGCCCGCAAGATTGTTGAGGCTGGCGGTGCCGTCGTGATTTTCCCGGAGGGCACCACCACTCACGATCCGCAGCTGTGGCCCATGCAGGCGCGTACCGGTGCGGCTCGTCTGGCTCTTGCGACCGGCGCGCCCGTCTACCCGGTGGCGCACTGGGGTGACGAGCAGATTCTCGGCTACGTGGATGAGCCCGGCGAGGACGGCCGCATCAAGGAGAAGCGTAAGATTTCGCTGTTCCCGCGCAAGACCGTCCGCGTGAAGGTTGGCAAGGCACTGGATATTGCCTCCTTCGTTGAGGATGCCAGCCCCGATGCTAAGCACACCCGCACCGAACTGGGCGTGGTCACCGACGCCATGCTGGATGCTATTACCGCCGAGCTGGAGCAAATCCGCGGCGAGAAGGCTCCTGAGGGGCGTTGGAATCCGCGCACTAAGCGTCGTGAAGCCCCCGGCACCCCCTCCGGTCCGGTCGGTGGCGCACTCGGCGAACCGGACGAAAAGTAGTATTCCCGCTGGGAATCATATGAGAGCCACCGATAGGTGCCCGACCGGGCGCCTTCGGTGGCTCACCCAAGGACCTCACAAGGAAGAGAGGCTGGTGTTTTCGTGACTTTCTTTGGACGCACCCCCGCAGCAAGCCCTGAATTTACCCCTCCGGCAACCGTACAGTCTATTGCGGTGCTCGGCGCCGGTAGCTGGGGCACCGCTTTCGCTAAGATCGCGGCGGATGCTGCCCGCGAGCGCGGCGATGACACTCGCGTGACCCTCATCGGCCGTGATGAGCAGGTGATGGCTGAGTGCGAGCGCACCCGCGAGAACGCCCGCTATTTTCCGGGAATGAAGTTGCCGGATAACATGCACTTCACGGCGGATGCTCCCGCGGCGCTGGCCGGCGCGGATATTGTGGTGCTTGCCTTGCCCGCGCAGGTTCTGCGTTCGCAGTTGCAGAGCTTCGCCCGCTATATTGAGCCGAACGCCATGCTGGTTTCTTTGGCGAAGGGCCTGGAGACCGGTACGGGTCTGCGCATGTCGCAGGTCATTACCGAGGAGCTGGAAGAGGCTATGGCTCTGCGCGGTGCTGATGTGCGCGCGATCGGTCATATTCCGCACCGCGTGTGCGTGCTCTCGGGCCCGAACCTGGCGAAGGAAATCATGGGGGAGGAGCCTACCGCCTCCGTGGTTGCGGCTCGTACCCTGCCGGTGGCTGAGTCTGTTGCTCACGCGATTGCGTGCGCGTACTTCCGCCCGTACACCAACACGGATGTGGTGGGTACCGAAATTGGCGGCCTGGTGAAGAACGTGATTGCGCTTTGCGTGGGTATTTGCGAGGGCCGTAATTACGGCGATAATTCGAAGGCATCCATTATGACTCGCGGTCTGGCGGAGATTACCCGCCTGGCGGTGGCGTTGGGCGGCGAGGCTGCGACCATGAGCGGTCTTGCTGGCATGGGCGACTTGATTGCGACCTGCTCTTCGCCGCTGTCTCGTAACCACACGGCGGGCCGCCTGCTGGCCCAGGGCATTACCCCTGACCGTCTGCACGAGCACATGAGCCAGACTGCCGAGTCGATTAAGTCGGCGCCCGTGGTGGCTGAGCTGGCTCGCCGTCACGGCGTGGAGATGCCCATTGTTGAGGCTGTGGTGGCTGTGCTTTCGGGCCGTATTGGCATTGAGGAGTTGGCGCCTCAGCTGCTGGGTCGCCGCCTCAAGCATGAGAGCCACTAGGTTTTGAAGCTTTCTGGTGTGCTGGCACCCCTTGATTCGGGTTGTGTGCCAGGACATACTAGAAGAAGATTGAATGTAGACATCCGAGGACGGATACCGTTGCGGAAGACCGGTGCGTGAGAAACGCATCAGTGACCGCGACGGTATTCGTGCGTTAGGATTATTGACGCATTGCCGTTCCACCTTCCGGACATGAGGGTAGGGGAACATTGACTAGGAGAAATATATGACCGAGAAGAAGACCGTCGCCCTGCTGTGCGGTGGCCGCTCCTCCGAGCACCCGATTTCGCTCATTACCGCTGCCGGCGTTCTGGGCGCTATTGACCGCACCGCCTACGACGTCATCACTATCGGTATTACCCGTGACGGCCGCTGGTACCTGACCGACGAGCAACAGCTTGCCGAGCTGACTGCTGGCACTCGCGGTACCGCAGAGTTCCCCGAGGGTACCCAGCAGGTGTTCCTGCCGATGGGCGCCGGCGATTCCCGCCTGACCCTGGTGGATGCTGAGGGCAACGTTACCCGCACCGCACCGGTGGACGTTGTGTTCCCGCTGCTGCACGGCCCCTTCGGTGAGGACGGCACCGTGCAGGGTCTGCTGGAAATGGCTGACCTGCACTATGTGGGTTGCGGCGTGACCGCATCCGCTGTGGGTATGGATAAGCACTTCATGAAGGTTGCTTTTGAGTCTGCTGGCCTGGAGGTCGGCCCCTACGAGGTTGTCACCAACCGCCAGTGGGAGCACGAGGACCGCGAGCAGATTCTGGAGCGCGTGCTGAAGCTGGGCTTCCCCCTGTTCGTGAAGCCGACCCGCGCAGGTTCTTCCTTCGGTATTACCAAGGTGGATTCGGTGGAAGAGCTCGTGCCCGCGATTGAAGAGGCACGCCGCCACGACCCGAAGATCATTATTGAGGCGGGTATTGTGGGCCGCGAAATCGAGTGCGCTGTGCTCGATGGCCACCACGGCGAGATGCCGCGCGCATCCTACCCCGGTGAGATTGAGGTTGTGGACGAGGATCACGGCTTCTACGACTTTGAGGCGAAGTATGTTTCTGAGTCTTCCGCTGTGACCGTGTGCCCGGCGAACCTGCCGCAGGATGTGCAGGATCGTCTGCGTGAGCTGGCTGTGAAGGCGTTCCTGGCGCTGGATGGTGAAGGTCTGTCTCGTGCGGACTTCTTCTACACCGAGGATGGCCGCCTGGTCATCAACGAGGTGAACACCATGCCCGGCTTCACCCCGATTTCGATGTACAAGACCATGTGGGAGAACACCGGCATCTCTTACACTGACCTGATTAGCGAGCTGCTGACCCTGGCGATGGAACGACCCCTGGGTCTGCGCTAGTTCTTGAGGCTGCGTTAGTTCTGAGACTGCGTTAGTTGTTCTTGAAGCTGCGTTAGTTCTTGGGCACGCTGTCGTTTTGACTGCGCTCAGTTATTGAATACGTAACGGTGGGGGAGTAGCCCCTGCTGTAAGGCGCCTCGGTGCGGATTCTTGAGGGATTCGCGCCGGGGCGCTTTTTGCGCGGTGGGCAAGTTCAGTCTGTGCGGGAGGGGTAATTGGTACGTATTGAGCCCCAAAAGCTTATGAGAATCGCTCGTTTTTCACTCATGAGAAAAATCACTTACACCCACCTCGGGGCTGCTTGGATGGTGGAGTGCAAGTTTTAAAGCGGTATTGATAAGGCAAAACGTAATTCTGCTCATAAGTGCATGAAATGATGCTTCTAGGTAACGAAAAGATGTCGTTGATGGTCGTTGCACATCTTGAAGCTCAAAGATTGGTATGAAAGCGCTAAAATGAGTAATGAAGAAAAAGCCGATTCGGTAGAATAGATGAAGGCATATCCAATCTGCCCTAGCGATTGGGTATCTATTCACTCACAACGTATTAGAAAGTCAAGGACAACCTTTGGGAAAACGAAACCGTAAGGTGGTCTCTGCGAGTCTGGCGACAGCACTGGTTGCTTCCGGAAGTCCATACGTAGCCTCATTTGCTCAAGATGTGCAGGAGGCAGCGTCACAGCTTCCGCCGAACCCTGTCGGCACCGCAGAACAAACCCAAGATTCCGCCGCGACCGCGGCATCCTCCTCCCAGACGGCAGTACCCACGCTCGCAACCGTGAGCGCATGGCCCACCGCTCAGGGGGACAATAAGACTGACAAAGCGCAGGCAGAGCCCACCGCTCAGCCTAGCGCTTCTTCGAGTGCTCAGCCCACCGCTAGTGCTGAGCCTTCCGCAAGTGCTACGCCCAGCCCGGATGCGACTCCTACCCCGAACGCTACCGCGCAGCCTACTGCCGAGCCCACCGCTTCAGCTAGTGCGACTGCAAACCCGAGTGCTACAGCGAGTCCTAGCGTAGAGCCCTCTAAGGATGCGACCGCTGAACCTACCGCTACGCCGACCGTAGCTCCTAGCGCAAGTGCCGAACCGAGTGTTGCTCCTACCGCAACTCCGACGGCTGAGCCGACTGTAGCTCCGACTGCGGAGCCTACGGTCCAGCCGACGGCAGAACCTACTGTCGCTCCCACTCCGGAGCCGACCGTTGCGCCTACTGTGGAGCCCACCGCGGAACCCACCAAGGATGCAACTCCTGAGCCTACTCAGGATCCGACCCCTGAGCCTACGGTAGAGCCCACCCCTGAACCTACTCCCGAGCCGACGAAGGATGTAACTCCCGAGCCGACCCCGGAGCCTACTCAGGACCCCACACCGGAACCGAATCCGGAGCCCGCTCCTGAACCGACCAAGGACGTAACTCCCGAACCGACCCCGGAGCCGACTGAGGACCCCACTCCGGAACCGAACCCGGAGCCGACCCAGGATCCCGTCCCGGTTCCCGAGCCGACTAAGGACGTAACTCCCGAGCCGACCCAGGAGCCCTCTCAGGTTCCGGTCGTCCCGGCCCCGGTTCAGGATCCGACTCAGGAGCCCTCCAAGGAAGCTAAGCAGGAGCCGACTAACGAGCCGACCAAGGACGCGGTCATCCCCGTGATTCCGGTAGCTCCCGTAGCTCCGGTAGAGGATAACAAGGACAGCTCGGACTCCAAATCGGTTACCCCGATCGAGACCGAACCTGTTGCTCCGATTCCTCCGGCGAACAACCCGGTGACCGTCCCCGGCAATCGTCAGGAAGTCTCTGGGGAAGATGTCATCATCTCCATTGAGCTTCCGCGACCGGGCAACTCCTCTGAATCCTCAAGTTCCTCTTCGGGATCTTCGAGCTCTTCACCGAGCAAGGCACCGAGCGACAGGCTTGATGGCGACGATGACGATCCGTTGCGTTCCGGCGGTACCACCCTTGGACGAATTGCAGCCAATAACGGCTCGAATGACTCCATCCCGGGTGCGGCAGACTGGGTTGCTGGATACCTCTCGCGCAATAAGACCGACGAGGACCACTCCCACGAGGTAAGCCCCTCGAGCTCCTCAAGCTCGGTATCGGCTTCGAAGTCGCCTAGCTCCTCCACCTCGGCTAGCGCCAGCCGCTCCGCAAAGAGCGTGGCAAAGGCTGACGGCGCGAACGCCGCCCAGGAGCAGGCCGTGAAGAATGCGGACGCGGACGATTCCGGACTTTCCGGCATTGCACCGCTGATCCTCTTCTCACTCATCGGTCTGGTGCTGATTGCTCTGGCAATCCGCTACTTCAGCCGCGGAGCATAAGGCAAACATAACGCGTAAGAATACGCGATAATAGAGGATGTGAATCCTCAGACTTTTAGCGAAACGCGGGACAACCCCATGCGAGAGACACCTCTCTCAAAGCTGGGGGAGTCCCGCGTTCTGCGCGCTTTCATGCCGATTATCAACGCCCACAACGAGCAGGTTGCCGCTGCAGCACGCCAGGCGGGGCGCATCGAACCCCTCGAGGTGGGCCCCGGCGACGACTGTGCCGTTCTCGCCGAGCCCGCGCCCGGTCAGCGTACCGTGGTCACCACCGACACTCTCGTTGAGGACCAAGACTTTATGAACCTCTGGCCCGGCGGTATCGCACGGGCGGGCGAAGACGGTGAGTTCAATCTGGAACCCGCCCGCAGTAGCGGCTACGATGTGGGGCGCAAAGCCGCGACCCAGAACCTCGCCGACGTTGCCGCTATGGGTGCGCGCCCGGCGAGCCTCTTCATCTCCTTGAGCCTGCCCGGTAGCACTCCTTACGGCTGGATTGACGGCTTCGCCCACGGCATTGTGGACGGAATCAACGCCTGCGGAGCCACCGAATGCGTGATTGGCGGCGGCGATATTGGCGACTCCACCGAAATGTCGGTGACCGTTACCGCCCTCGGCTACACGGACCGCGCCGTGCTACGCTCCGGCGCGCGCCCCGGTGACACTATCGCCCTGGCGGGGCGTACCGCCTGGTCCGATGCCGGTCTGCGCCTGCTACTCAACCCGCTCTCCCTGCCCGTCACGGCACTGTTGCGTGCCATCGCCGCAGGCCAGGAAGTCGAAGCGGCGCTGGATGCGGTGGGACAGGCGTGGGCTCAGAAGCAGATTGAAAAGCAGGGCGAGGGATCGGCTGTTGCTCTTCCCGAGGGGCTCATCGAGCTCGCCCGCACCCTCACCCCCGAAGATGCCGCGCACATGATTGCGGTCTGCGAGCGCGCCGTCGAATCACAGCACCACCCGGTCAGCCCCATCCCCGCCGGTGAGGTGGCACGCCAGCATAAGGCAAGCTCCATGCTGGATCTTTCCGACGGACTCGTCAAGGACGCCGGGCGAGTTGCCGCCGCCTCCGGGGTGCAGATGCGCCTCGACCGCGCCGCCGTGGATGCTTTCGCCGAGCCGCTGCTACCGTTGGCGCGCCTGCTGCTGGCGATTGGTGAGCGCAACGAGGCGGGGGAGAGCCCCGCATCCCTGGCGCGCACCTTCGTGCTGGTTGGCGGGGAAGACCACGGTCTGCTGGCGACCTTCCCCGGTGAGGTGCCCGAAGAGTTCGTGCCCCTGGGCACCTGCGTTGCGGATGCCCCGGAGCGCGGTCTGAGCGCCGAACTCTACGGTGCCGAGCGCCGCCACAATGCGGTGACCGGCGCGGCGGTCGTGATGGACGGCCGCTCCCTGGACGGCATGGGCTGGGAACACTACGGGGCTTCCGCGTAGGAGCTCCACCGGGTGCTCTGCCGGGCGCTGCGAGGTGTTTTAGCTGGCATTTTCAGCTGGCAGGATAGATGTCGGGCAATACCGTACATTTAACCGAAATTACCTAGAATAGAAGTACGAAATAGGCTGGATTCTGCCCGTGCCGCGGGCACCGAGAAATCAGCCGGGAACTAGCCGGGAAATCAGTCGGGAACTAGCCGAGAACTCAGCCGAGAACCGCGCGAAACTGACGGAACCGACGAAACTGACGAGGAGGGTAGCGTGAACGCAGAGCAGAACCAGCGCACCGAAGAACGCGAGATTTATCGCCGCGCCTGCGTGCGCGCCTACCGCTTCGGTGTAGCGTGGTCCATCGCCGCCCGCACCACCATCGAACGTTACCGCGATGCGCTCAATGAGCTCAATGGGTTCCCCGTGCCCGATAAGGACACCGGATCCAATATCGCCCACACCCTGCTGACCCTGACCGAAGAGTTTGAGCGGGGCATGGAACAGGTTCTGCCCAACGAGAGTCTGCCCAGTGAGGTTCTGCCCGCTGGCGAAATTCCCGGCGGGGAGGGCGCGTGCGTGCCCGAGGCGGCGGGCGCCTCCGAAGAAGAAACCCTCGCCCACCTGTGGATTCAGTTGGGCGGCATCTACGAGCACGCGATTATGCGCGCATCCCGCGTAGCACGCGGCAACTCGGGTACCCTGCTTTGCGCTTGGGCGCTGGAGGCGGTGCGTAGCTACTGGTTCCTGCCCGGAAACCTCGCTCGGGAGCTCGGCGACGCGGGCGATGAGCTGCCGCTCGTGCGCGCCCTGGAAGCAGACTACGAGCGTGTGCTGGCTGGCGGTTCCCTGCCGAAGCATCGCGAAGTGAAACTGGAGTACGCCCACGCGGAGGCGCGCGCGATGGCGTTCGCGGCTGAGCGTATTCGAGCCAGCGTGGGGGAGCAGATGGTGCCCTCCACGATGCTGTCGGTCATGGTGGAGCTCGCCCGCCTGGACGCACACTATGATGCATCGCAGGACGCAGAAGCCGCTGACGAGGCGCTGAAAAAGCGTCGACGTGCGCTGATGCGTGCCGCCCTGGAACGTACCGCGCAGTTCCCGCCCTCACCCGAGCTTGCCGGTTTCGTGGATGCCGGCGCGCTCGGCTTCTACCTTGCTGTGGTGCACTCCAACCCGCGCTGGGAGGGTGCAACTTTGAGCGAGGCGCAGGTGGAGTCCATGCTCCGTGCGCCCTCTGCCGGTGTGACTTCTGTAGCCGGTTCTGCGGCACGAGTGGGTTCTGAACAGGCGGGCGCTGAACCTGCCGAGCATGCAGAAGGTGGGCACGCAGAACACGCGGGGCAGAGCGGCTGGGAGCTCATGGGTACGCTGACCTGCGAGCCCCTCGCCCTGGCGCAGCTACGCTCGGAGCTTGAAGCCATGGGCGACAGCCTGCTCATTACGCCCCTGGACATGGCGGCTGGACTCTGGGCGCTGCACGTGCACGTGCCCGACATCGACCCCGCCCGTGAGCTGATTATGGGCTACGGTCAGTGGTCGGATGAGCGTATTTCCTCCCTAGCGGATGGTCGTTACGCCGACCACGCGTGCGGTGCGGAGGGCGGCGCATGAGTCCCGCCCGACGTTCCGTGAACCCGCAGCAGGAAGCCCTGGACTTGGGGCTTCCTGAGCCTGCTCCCGCCAAAACTAAGCCGACAAATAAGCCCGCGAAAGCTGAGGCACCCCAGGGGGAGCCAGTAGATTCAACGGTTGTGGAGCCTACCCGCGCCGGTTCTGCGACCCGAGCTGGTTCCGCGACCCGTGCTGATTCTGTGACCCGAGCTCGGCAGCGGAAAAAGGATGCGCCGCTACTGAGCGATGAGCAGCTCCGCACCACCGCCGAGCTGACCGTGCGCGATCTTGCCGCCTACGCTCGAGGCGAGGTGAGTCGCGCCGAGCTGAGCGAACGCGCGGCACAGCGCGCCAGCGCACCCTACCGTAAGGCGCTCAAAACGCTCAAGCATTCGCTGGGTCCCGCCGCGCACACCATGACCGACGACGCTCTCTACGAGCTGGTCGATATTGCGTTGGCGGCGCGGCAGGCAACTCAGCCGGAAGCACATCAGCCGGAAGCACATCAGCCGGAATCACATCTGCCGGGGGAACCTGCACGGAAAGCACTCGCCTGGACGAAACCGGCTCAGAAGGAACCTGTTCAGAAGGAACCGAGCCCGCAGGAGAGCGAAACTGCCGCGCGGGCTACTTCGGCGCGCCCGCAAAAGGCAACAAAGGCAAGCGAAGGGGGCGAGCAGAAGCCTGCGCCGAAGAAGAACACGCAGAAGAAGAGCGCGCCCGAGGCGGAATCTGAAAAGCCTGCACCCAAAAAGACTGCACCTAAAACTAAAAAGGCTGTAGCGAAGAAGACTGCTCCCGCAAAGAAAGCGCCCGCCCAGAAAGCTTCCGCAAAGAAGGCAACCGCTGAGAAGGTTGCGGCCGAGAAAGTCGCGGCTGCGAAGTCCGCCTCAGCCGCCGCGGAGGCTAAGAGCCGTGCCCTGGCGCGCTACGCCTCCGAAGACCGCATCGAAAACGCGCCGCTCAAAAAGTACCTTCCCGCACCCAGCGCCAAGGCAATCGCCACGCACCTGGACCTGCACACCGTCGGGGAGATGCTCGAATACTTCCCGCGCAAATACCTGCCGCGCGGCGAGCTCAGCTCCTTCGCCGAACTCGTTGAAGGCCAGGACGTCACCATCATCGCCCGCGTGGTGCACGTGAGCACTCGAACCATGGCGGCGCGCCGCGGCAAAATCACGGAAGTGACCATCACCGACCGGCTCTCCGACGCCACCGGGCAGGACGCACCCGCAGGTTTTGGGGCTGCCGGTTTTGGGGCTGGCGGTCCTGTATCCGTGGTGCCCGGGCGCGCTAACCGCCCCGGCGCATCCAGCGTATCCAGAGTATCCGGCGTGCCCGCGCAGAACTGGCAGGCAACCGGGATGCACAACCCGCGCATCAACGCGCTCGCGAACTCCACACAGAACCCAGCCACCCAGATTCCCCGCGCCCAGAATCCCGCCGCTCAGAACCCTGTGCAGGGCAGGGGAGCGCAACCCGCCTCCTACAGCGGCTACGCAGACAGCTACGGCCAGGACAGTTTCGCGCAGGGAGGCCTCTTTGGCGTGCCCGCGCCCAGCATGACGAACCCCGGTGCGCTTATTGGCTCGCAGATGAAGCTTTCCTTCTTCAACGCCTGGACCGCCGCCCGCGAAATCCGCGAGGGCGAAACCATGATGTTCTCTGGCAGGGTCGGCATCTACCGCGGCGAATACACCCTCACCAACCCACACTACGCCCTGCTCTCGAAGGACGCCTCCGGCGCGGACGTCACCGACGCCGCCACCGCCCCCGTGCCCGTCTACCGCGCCCCCGTGAAGCTGCCCACCGACCGCATTAGCGGCTACATGGCGCAGCTGCTCGAAAAGGTGCCGCTCAAAGAACTTGAAGACCCGGTACCCTACACGATTCGTCGCGCCCGCAAGGTGCCCTCGCTGGAGTGGACGTACCGCGCCCTACACACCCCCGACTCGGAGGACACCTGGCGTGCCGCGCAGGCGCAGATGCGTTACCGCGAGGCGTTCGTGCTGCAGAGCGCGCTCGCCCGCCTGCATTCGGTGCGTGCCGCGCACCTGACCCAGCCGCGCCCCGCCGTGGAGGGCGGCCTCGCCGATCGACTGCTTCAGGTTCTGCCTTACGAGCTGACCGAGGGGCAGCAGAAGGTGGGCGCTGAGATTGCCGCGGATTTGTCGAGCGAATCGCCCATGAACCGCCTGCTGCAAGGTGATGTGGGTTCCGGTAAGACCGTGGTGGCTCTGCGTGCCATGCTGCAGGTTGCTGATGCGGGTGGTCAGTCCGCGATGCTCGCCCCGACCGAGGTGCTCGCCGAGCAGCATTTGCGTTCGGTGCTGGACATCCTGGGGGATATGGCGGCACCCGAAGACTTTGACGATTCTTCCGCCGGTTCTGCCGAGGGAATCCCTGCGGGGAGCGGGGAGGAACCCCACCGTGTGCGTGTGCGCCTGTTGACCGCCTCCATGGGTACCCGCGCCAAGCGCAAGGTACTGCAGGAGCTCGCCGACGGCACCGCCCAGATTGTGATTGGCACCCACGCCCTGCTCTCCGATGAGGTGAGCTTCCACGATTTGGGTCTGGTTGTCGTGGACGAGCAGCACCGCTTCGGCGTGGAGCAGCGCGACGGCCTGCGCGGCACCGACGGCGCCCTGCCGCACCGCCTGGTCATGACCGCAACGCCCATTCCGCGTACTGTCGCCATGACCGTGTTCGGTGACCTGGACGTGTCCGTGCTCGACACCCTGCCCGCCGGTCGACAGAAAATCTCGACCCACGTGGTGCCCCTCGCCGAGAAGCCCGCCTGGGCGTCCCGCCTGTGGAGGCGCGCTCGCGAAGAAATCGACGCGGGCCACCAGGTGTATGTTGTCGTACCCAAAATCGGGGAGGACGGCGACAGCCTGGAGGAGGGCACCGCGTTCTTTGGCGCATCCAGCCTGAACGGTGCTGGAACCGGCGCGGGCAACTCAGCCCAGGGCTATTTCGGCCAGGGCGGTAGCGCCAGTAGCGACGGCAAGGTTCAGCTGACCTCGGTCGCCTCAATGTACTCCTACCTGAGTGCCGAGGACGCCCTCGTCGGCGTGCGTATCGGCACCCTGCACGGCCGCATGGACCCGGCTGAGAAGACCGCCGTCATGACCGCTTTCGAGCGCGGAGAAATTGACCTGCTCATCAGCACCACCGTCATTGAGGTGGGCGTGAACGTCCCGAACGCCACGCTCATGATCATCATGGATGCCGACCGCTTCGGCATCTCGGGCCTGCACCAGCTGCGCGGTCGTGTGGGCCGCGGCGGCTACGCGGGCACCTGCCTGCTGGTTACCCGCCAGGAGGAGGGCGGCGTGTCCCGCGAGCGCCTGGATGCGGTTGCCTCCACCACGGACGGCTTTGAGCTTTCCCGCATCGACCTGGCTCAGCGCCGTGAGGGTGATATTCTGGGTGCTGCACAATCGGGCTCGAAGAGCACCCTGCGGTTCTTGCGGGCGCTCGCCGATGCCGACATTATTGAGCGTGCCCGCGAGGATGCCCGCTCGGTGGTGGAGAAGGACCCGACGCTGGCTAAGCATCCGTCTTTGGCGCGTACGATTGACCGTGCCCTGGACGCTGACCGTGAGGCGTTCCTCGGCAGGGGATAAGCGCCTAACGGGGCAGAACGCCCTACCAGCCCCGCCCACCAACCTGCGTTGCCCACCACTCGCTGAAACCGTGACGTCAACACACCACACTAGTTAAGAGGAGAGACCTATGAGCCGTATTATTTCCGGTGCCGCCGGAGGCGTTCGCCTTGCCTCGGTTCCGGGGGATAATACTCGCCCCACCACCGACCGGGTGAAGGAATCCCTCTTCTCGAAGCTAGAGAGCTACGACATTATTCGTGGCGCCCGCGTGCTGGACGCTTTCGGCGGCTCGGGTGCGCTGGGTTGCGAGGCGCTCTCGCGCGGTGCCGCCTCCGTGACTCTGCTGGACACATACCCGAAGGCTGTTGCGGTGATCCGCAAGAACGTTGCCGCGGTGGAGAAGGCGATGGGCCGCACCGGTTCTTCTGGCGCTACCGGTTCTGCGGCGCGCGTACAGCAGTCTCAGGCGCTAACCTACGTGAAGTCCGCTTCCGGTCCGTGGGACCTGGTGTTTGTTGACCCGCCCTACGCCATGCCGAATGAGCAGGTCAGTGAGCTGCTGGAGGCGCTCACCCCCAAGCTCGCCGAGGGTGCCGTGGTCGTGGTGGAGCGTTCTTCGCGCGATGCGGAGCCGGTGTGGGGCGAGGGCCTGTACTGTTTTTCGACCCGTCAGCACGGCGAGACGGTTCTCTACTATGTGGAACCTGACGAGGTGGAGGAGCAGGCGGGCGACGAGTCTGGCGAGGATGCTGAAGAGCTCGCCGCCTAAAATTGCCGCCTGACCTTTCCGCCCGCATCCTGCGCTCGTCCGCATGCCACTAATCCGCATCCTAAATTCGCCCGCATCTACTCATTCCAACGTCTGATATTTATTTCGTGAAGGGACCGCCATGATTGCCCTCTGCCCCGGATCTTTTGACCCCGTGCACCACGGCCACCTGGAAATCATTGCCCGCGCCGCTCAGCTCTTTGACGAGGTGATCGTGGGCGTGGCGCACAATAGCTCCAAGAAGTACCGTTTCTCCCTGGAGGAGCGTGTGCAGCTGGTGCGTGAGTCTCTGCAGGAGCTCGGCATTGAGGGCGTGAGCGTGGAGCCGATTCCGCCGGGCGTGCTGCTTGCCGAGTACTCGGCGGAGCGTGGCGCGAAGGTGCTGGTGAAGGGTCTGCGTTCGGCGACGGACTACAGTTATGAGGCTCCGATGGCGAGCATGAACCGCCACCTGGCGCAGGTTGAGACGGTGTTCTTGGCGGGTGAGGACCGCTACGGTGCGGTGTCGTCCACGATTATTCGTGAGGTGGCGTCGCTGGGTGGTGACGTGACCCCCTTCGTGCCGGAGTCGGTCGCCCGCGCGCTGAAAAACCCCTAGAAAAGCGCCTAGGAAAACGCCTCATCAACCCAGGCGCACACCACCTTGTGCGCACCCATCCGACACGCCCGACATGCCCACCGGCAGGGCCCCGGCAGAATAACTCGCACCGCCAACCGGGTGCTTAACTATCTCTGCAGTACCCCCGACCGTCCGATTAAAAGCCGCGCGGCGCCTCCTTAAGGGGATATTTAAGAGGTGAGCGCCACTTAAAGAGATTTAAAAGGCGCTTAATCTTGATTAACGGTGCGAATGACCCCTAAAATGGGACTTTGGTTTATACATTTCGTAAGGAGAAACGCCATTTCACGTGCAGACGCATCGCCGCTGGTGGTATCGGTTACTAACCTGATTCACCGCCCCGGCACCATGGAAACTCTCGCTGAGGTCCTGCCCGCACCGGCAGACCTGGGTAACACGCTCATCGGCGTGGAAGAGGGTTCGGATATTGACCTCGATATTCGTATGGAGTCTGTTGTTGATGGTATCCTAGTTACCGGCTCCGTCGTTGTGGATGTACACGGCGAGTGTAGCCTCTGCTTGGATCCGATTGATTACGAGATGTCGGCCAATATTCAAGAGCTTTTCGTCTTTGAGAAGGCCCCGGCTGGCGGCCCCGAAGACGAAGTAGATGAGCAGTACGCCGTTGAGGATGATTCCATCGACCTTGAACCGGCTCTGCGGGACGCAGTAATCCTTCAACTGCCGTTCCAGCCTGTTTGTAGGGACACCTGCCAGGGTCTGTGCGCCGATTGCGGTGCGCGCCTGGAGGATGACCCCGGGCATCATCACGAGGTGTTGGATCCGCGCTGGTCGGCCCTACAGGGCCTGCTCGGTGCAGATACCGAAAACTAAATTGTTGTTACTAGAGATTGTGAGATAGCTGTGGCTGTTCCCAAGCGCAAGATGTCCCGCGCTAACACCCGCGCACGCCGTTCCCAGTGGAAGGCATCCGTGCCCCAGCTGGTTAAGACCGTTGAAAACGGTCGCGTGACCTACAGCCTGCCCCACCAGGCAAAGGTTGTAACCGACGCTGCAGGCAACGCCCTGTTCCTGGAGTACAAGGGCCGTAAGGTTGCAGACGCCTAAGAAGCGGTGAATCCTTATGACTGAATTTCCTAGTGTTGATACTAGGGAGTTGCGTAAACGTCTCGGAGTCGATATCGACGCCGAGACGTTTTTGCTATCCCTAACCCACCGCTCCTACGCCTTCGAGAATCCCGGAGTGGAGCATAACGAGCGCCTGGAGTTCCTGGGCGATTCGGTGCTTTCCCTGGCGATCGCTGAAGAAGTGTACCGACGCTACCCCGACCTGCCCGAGGGTGAGCTCGTGAAGCTGCACCACGTGGTGGTGTCTACGGTGGCGTTGGCGAAGGTGGCACGCGACCTGGATCTGGGCAGGTACATCCTGCTCGGTAAGGGCGAGATTCACACCGGCGGCGCCGATAAGGACTCGATCCTTGCCGACACCATGGAAGCGATTTTTGGCCTGACCTACCTGGAGTGCGGTCGCGAGGCGGCTCGTGACCTGGTGCTGCGCCTGATTGCCCCGCTGCTCGACGATGAGAAGGTCCTGAACTCTGGACGCGACTGGAAGACTGAGCTGCTGAACCTCGCCACCGCCCGCGGCTGGGGAGACGTGCGCTACGAGGTCACCGGCGAGGGCCCCGACCACGCGCGCGTGTACACTGCGGTCGCTATTGTGGCGAACCAGCAGGCCGGTACCGGTGTGGGTCCGAGTAAGAAGGAGGCGGAGCGCCTTGCCGCTGAGCAGGCGTACCGCGTTCTGGTTTAGGCTCATTCAAGCATCCTGCAGGTCTGTTAGCTCTGTGGGCTCTTGATTCTGCAGCCCCGCTGATTGGAGGGAACCATGCCCGAACTGCCCGAGGTGGAAACCGTTCGCGCGGGCATCGCCGACCATTCGTTGGGTCGGCCCGTGCAGGCGGTGCGCGTGGTCGATGCCCGTTCGCTGCGCAGGCACCTGCCCGGTCCCGCCCACTTTGAGGCGGCACTCACCGGCAGGACGTTGCGCGGTGCATACCGCCGCGGCAAATACCTGTGGCTGACCCTGAGCGAGTCGGATGGCACGCTTGCCGACGAGGCGCTCGTGGTGCATCTGGGCATGAGCGGTCAGCTGCTCGTGCGCGATGAGCCGGGCAGTGACTCGGGTAATGATGCGGAGGCTCGCGCGGCCTTTGACGAGCAGCCGCGGCACCTGCGCGTGGCGCTCGAGCTAGGACCGGCGGGAGCTACCGGTGACACGGGAGCTACCGGCGGTGTGGCGAGCGTCAACCGGGCAAACACCGGGCAGCGGTTGCTCTTCGTGGATCAGCGCATCTTCGGCGGCATGTTCCTCAGCCCGCTGGTATCGGACGCACCCGCAGCGGTTGCAGCGAATAAAGCAGCGCCCGATGAAATGGGGCAGAGCGAAGTACCCGAACGTTTTCTGGTCCCCGAGGCGGTCAAGCACATTGCCCGCGACCCGCTGGACGAATTCTTCGACCCCGCGGCGGTGCGCCGAAAGTTCCTGCGCACCTCCAGCGGCATTAAGAAGGTGCTGCTGGACCAGTCGGTCATCTCCGGCGTGGGCAATATCTACGCCGACGAGGCGCTGTGGCGTGCGCGGCTGCACTACGCGAAGCCCGCACGCACCCTCAGCGCCGCCCAAACCCGCGAACTGCTGGAGGCGGTCACGCAGGTGCTGCGCGAGTCCCTGGCGGCGGGCGGCACAAGCTTCGACGCCCTGTACGTGAACGTGCTGGGCGAGTCGGGCTACTTTGAGCGCTCGCTGAACGCCTACGGCCGGGCCGGGGAGCCTTGCCACCGTTGCGCGGAGGCGGGCCGCACAACCCTGATGGTGCGCGAACCGTTCCAGAACCGTTCGTCCTACCGTTGCCCGCACTGCCAGCGGGCGCCGCGTTCTCGCTAGATAAAGGCTCATGCTAGGTGAAGGCTTACGATAGGTACAAGCTCACGCTAGTTATGCATATGACGGCGTAGCTACGTTCCTCCCATGGGGGATGTAGCTACGCCGTCATTCGTTTACAGCTGGGTTGAGAAAGGGGCTGGGGGAACCGACCCAAAAAGAAGCGACTTAGCGGCTGTACCTATCCCCGTAGAACAGGCCCAGACGCTCGTAGCCTTCCTCAATCGACACGGAGGGCTCCCACTGCAGAAGCTCACGGGTGCGGCGCTGATCAAACCAGTGCGCGGTCGACAGCTGCTCCGCGAGGAACTCCGTCATCGGCGGCTCATCACCGGCGGTCACGTTCTTCGGCAGATGCTCCCACACGCGTTCAATGACCTTACCCGCCAGAGCCGCAACCTTCGCCGGAACCGAGAAACGCGGGGCGGGAACACCCACCGCTTCACAGAAACCACCGAGTAGCTCAGCGATAGTGCGCGGCTGACCGTTTGTCACCACCAGCGCCCGGCCCGCAAAAGCGTCGAGGCGCTGATAGCCGCGCACCACGGCATCCGCGGCGTTATCAATGTAGAGCGTGTCAATCAGGCCCGTACCGCCAGAGAGCAGCGGCAGGCGGCCCGCGGCGGAACGCTCCAGAATACGCTCGACCAGCTGGGTATCGCCCGGACCCCACATCAGGTGAGGACGCAACGCACCCACGCGCAAAACCCCGCCACCGGGCAGGGCAGTGCCGTTCGCCTCCAGCGCCAGAAGCTCAGCGGCAGCCTTCGAACGCGCATAGTTACCGCGCGCGTGCTCCGGGGACGCCACGCCGGCACCATCACCCACAATCGCCGCACCGGCATGAGCCACCGACGGCGAGGAAATGTACAGGAAAGAACCCACCGAATGGTTCAGCGCCGCCTGCAACAGGGTGCGGGTGCCCTTAATATTGATGCGCTCATAATCAGCCCACTCGCCGCTGACCGAAACCTTCGCCGCGGCATGCACCACGCCGTTCACGCCGGTCATCGCCAGAGCCACCGCCTGCGCGTTCGTAATATCGCCGCGCACCTGCTCAAAACGCGGGCGAATCGAATCGGGCAGAAGCGCCGCAATACCCGAATCGCCACGCTGAAAAACGCGCACATCGTAGCCGGCACGCAGCAACGCCAGCACGCTCTCACGACCCAGCAAGCCGCTCGCACCGGTAAAGAGGATGCGCTCGCCAATACGCGGCGCGAAATCGGGCTCCTCAACCGGGCGCAACGAACGCGGGGCGGGGTCGGCGTAGCGTGCCGCCAACGGCTGCGCCGGCTTGCGGAACCGAGCCGTCGGGGAAGTCACCGCATGCGAAGTCGACAGGCGGTGACCAGACGGGCGGGGCGCAGACAGGCGGGATGCGGGCTCGTGGGAAGAGGACTCACGCGAAGAATGAGGGGACATCATACTCCTTAGACTTAGAGATCCGGCAGGCGCTTACGCCCCCGCAAGGACCTTCGACGCCCACTCACCCAGGGCGGGGCGGTCAATCTTCGAATTATGGCGAATATCGGTCGGATGCTCGTGCACCACCAGCACCGCGGCAAGTTCCACGCCGGTATCCTCGGCAACCTTCTGACGCACCAGCTGCGACAGCTCGAAGGGCGCCACACCCTCCGCAATGGGGAAGCGGCGAGCGCCGGGCACGCGATCGAGCAGGGCACGCTTGAGACCCGATGCCGACTGGCGCGCCTCCAAAGCGGCAGTATTCGCGGACGCCTCAATGACCAGCACCGGGGCGGCAGTACCTGCAGGGCCCACCGCGACCAGGGCGGCGCGGCGCACCTCGGGCAGGGACTCGGCGGACTGCTCAGCCGCAACCGGAGTCAGCACACCCTGGGAGGTCAGCAGCACGTGGGCGAGGCGGCCCTCAACCCACAGGCGACCCGAAGCGTCCAAGTGCCCGACGTCACCGGTGTGATGCCAACCCGGAGTGCTAATGGACTGCTCCTCAGTCACCCACAGGGTGTCGTAGCGGTCCTTCACATGCGGTGCCGACACCAGAATCTCACCGGTCACACCCGGCTCATGGGTCAGCTCATCCGCCACCGAACCGTCCTGCAGCAGCGGCGCAATAGCCACCGCCGCACCGTACACCGCAAAACCAACGCACACGCCGTCACGGGCGAACGGGTCAAGCACCTCACCGGCAGCATTCGGGGTGCCCTCAGCAATCGCCTGGCGAATCATCTCGAAAGACACATCGGTCACCGGCAGACCCTCGGTCATGCCGTACGGGGTGTGCAGGGAGGCATTCGGCACCAGGGCGGAGAGCGCCTCCAGCAGCGGCACGGGAATCGGCGCGCCAGCGCTCAGCACGGTCTGAACCTTAGCCAACGCCGCACGCTGCTCAGCGTTCAGCTCATCGGCGGTCGCCACCACATTCACCAGGGCGGCGGGGGAAGCAAACACGACCGACGCATCAATAGCCGCCGCAGCCGACGCCAATGCCGAAGCCGTCAGGGTCTTCGGACGGGTCACATCCATCGTCGGGGTCACGCTGGTAGCACCCAGCGCCGGGCCCAACAGCGCAAACGGCGCGAAGCCAGCCACCAGGCCGCTACCGGGCGCAAAACCGTACGTATTCGCAATAGCGTCGCGCATACCCGCCAGCTGACGCTGCGTGTACACCACACCCTTAGCCGGGCCGGTCGAACCGGAGGTGTACAGCACCGCCGCATCAGCATCCGGCACGGGGGAGGGGAACTCCACCACGGTCGGGGTGGGCACCGGCGCACCCGGAGTACCGTCAGCGGCGGGCGCGGTAAACACCGAACCGGCAACACCCAAGAGCTTCTCCTGTACCGAACCCAGCGGCTCCACAGAAATACGCACACCCGGCCACAGCAGGGTACGGGCAGCACTGAGCGCGGCGGGAATACCCACCAGGAAGCTCGGGTTAGCGCCCTTCAACGCGCGAGTCAGACCCGGAATACCCAGACCGGTATCAGCCACCACAATGACAGCGCCCAGCTTCATGCAGGCGTAAATCAGGGTGGTCAGGCGGGCACCCGGAGGCACCATCAGGTTCACGCGGTCGCCCGGACGCACACCCAGGGCGTGTAGGCGGGTCGCGGCGGCGTTGACCTGCTGGTTCAGCTCAGCCCAGGTCAGGGTCACGGACACGGAGGTGCCGTCACCCTTGGGGTCCATGTCCACCACGGCGGTGGAGGCGTCGTCGGCGCGTTCGGTGAGGGCTGCGAGCATGGGGCGGAACGCCGCGGGAACAGCGCCCTCAGCGGTAGCGCCCTCGCCGGTAGTCAGACCGTGGCGGCGCGCGCGGGCGGCACGATGCTCCGCCTCCGCATTACGCGCCGGAACCAGCACGCCGTCCTCCAGCGTGCCGAAGGTCTGCGCAAGCCACGAAATCATGGGGGAGGCAATATCGTAATCCTCAATGACCAGGTGCGAGGCCTTCTCGTAGCGGTGCACCTTCGCCTGCGGCATGCGCTCCATCAGGTCGAACAGGTAGCGGCGCTGGAACACCGGGTCCTTCGTGCCCCACTGGAAGAACGCGGGCACGTCCAGGTCACGGATCTGCTCGGCAATACGCTGCATCGGCGTATAGGAAGGAATATCGGTGCCGGTCGGAATATCGCCCACAAAATTACGCACACCCTCACGCCACGCCGAATGAGCGTACGGCGCACGGTACGTACGGTAAATCGCCTCGTTCAGAGGGCTCGGGTACAGGCGCTTAGGCTGCTGACCCACCGGCTGCGGCAGGGCACCATCAAGCGCCCCGGCACCGGCAGAACCCGGCGCGGGCAGGCGGCCCTCATTCTGAGCCAGGCCCAAGGTCACATCAATAAACGCGGTCGAATCGTGAGTACCCCACTCGTGCACGCCCAACGCCAGGCGCAGGGCGGCAGGGATATTCTCAATGCCGTCATGGTAGACCGCGGTGTTCGTCAGCATCACGCCCGAAAGAATCTCGCGGTGCTCCAGCGCCCAACCGAAGGACACCAGCCCGCCCCAGTCGTGGGCGAGGGTTACGACCGGCTTATCGGTCTCATCCAGACCGAGCGCCTTCGTGAAGTCCCCCAGGTCGGCAATACGGTCCTCCAGGCTACGGCGCTCACCCTCCAAATCCAGGTGGGTGCGCTCCGAATAACCCATATCAATCTGATCAACCGCAACCACACGCCATGGGGCGCGCTCATTCACGCCCGCATCCAGCACGGTACGCCACAGGTACGACCAGGTCGGGTTACCGTGCACGCACAGGATCGTGCCAATCGGTTCCAAACCCTGCTCGACCAGCACCGGAAGGTTATCCAGGTAGTGCCAGCGGCGCGCGCCAGCCTGCTGCGCCCGCTGCTCAATGGGGGCGGAGGTGGGCACCTCCAGAAGGTGGGAGTAGCGCGGGTTCACGCCCGCCCATTCCTCCGGGTTATACGGGGGCTGAGCCTTAGGGAAGTTCAAATGGCGCATGCTGGGAATCCTTCCGGATCGAATCGGTGAATGTCTACCGCAAAAGCTAACGGGTTACCGGCTAAAGGCTGCTGGCTACCGGGTTACCACTGAATCTCAAGCAGGGCAGTGTTCAGGCCAGAACCCACACCCATGCACAGAATACGGTCGCCTTCCGTGTAGGTCGGCGCGCACTCGGCGAGAGTCATCGGCAGAGCCGCCGCAGCCACATTGCCCCACTTCGGGAAGGTCAAGGGGATGCGCTCACGCTCAATACCGACCGCCTCAATAATGGCGTTCGTGTGGGCGTTAGAAATCTGATGGGTCACGTAGGAGGTCATGTCGTTCCACTCCCAGCCGTCCTGATGCGCCTGCTCCCACGCCTGCGCCACCAGCTCCAGGCCGTGCTTGAGCAGGCCCTCGGCGTCAGTGTTCATGCCCTGATCCGCCTCGCCACCGATGCACAGGTTACGGTGCTCAGTGCCCGCGCGGGACACCGAACCGACGATGCGGTGGCCCTCCGGGTGGCGGTCAGCGCGACCAATCACAGCCGCCGCCGCACCCGAACCGAGGGTCAGGGTCGCAAACTGAGCCAGCACATCCTCGCGGGTCGAATCGGGGTTATTCAGGATGCGCACCGCGGTACGGTGCCACGGGGAGGGGTCCTCACCGGCGACGATGAGGGCGTAGTCGATAGCGCCCGCATCAATCATGGTGGAGGCGACGGTCATCGCGTTCACGAAGCCCAGGCAGGCGTTCGTAATGTCAAAGTTCAGGGCGTGACGCGGCAACTCCAGGCGGTCATGCACACCCACCGAAACGGCGGGCTCAAAGTTATCGCGAGTCACCGAAGCGTTAATCAGCAGACCAATCTGCGAACGGTCAATACCCGCCTGTTCGATAGCCTTCTCAGCTGCGGCAACCACGCCGTCCTCAAAGGTCTGGCCCTCAGCCCAGCCGCGGCGAGTGCTAATACCGGCAAGACGCTCCAGCAGGCCCTTCGGCATGCGCAGACGCTTATAGGTTTGGGCCAGCTGCTCATCGAAGTAGTCGCTCGTGACGACCTCCGGAGGCAGCTCATGGGTAATAGACAGCAGAGCTGCATTAGCGTGGCGAATGTCAGAGTTCGTGCCGACCTTATCGGCGGATGCATTCATCAATGGTGTGGCCCTTGAAAATAGAAGTCAGTGGGATACATAGAAAAACGCGGGGATGCGAACAGCGGCCCCGCAGAATTCGTGATGCTCATTCCAATCTACCGCACCGACCGGGCGAACCCGTATCCGTAGACCCAATATGAACGCGCCCGTTCACCCCGCGCGTAAGATGATGCACAATGAGGAACTTTGAACCCCCTTCACCCCGTGCACGTTCACGCCGCTCGCCTGCCGCACCGCGTACACTAGAGGGATGCCGCCACGCACCACAGAACGTGCCCGGCACACACCAGTTCTTCTGCAGAAAGGCCCCTTGTGCACCTGATGTCGCTGACCCTGCGCGGGTTCAAGTCTTTCGCCTCCGCCACCACTTTTGAGTTCACCCCCGGCATTAATGCGGTGGTCGGCCCCAACGGCTCCGGCAAGTCCAATGTGCTGGATGCGCTCGCCTGGGTTATGGGCGAGCAGGGCGCTAAGAGCCTGCGCGGCGGCAGCATGAAGGACGTTATCTTCGCGGGCTCCGGCGAAGCGGGTTCGGGCGACGGCGCCCAGCGTGCACCCCTGGGCCGCGCCAAAGTCACCCTGACTTTCGATAATTCTGACGGCACCCTCAGCATTCCCGCTGATCGGGTGCAGATTTCGCGCACCATGTTCCGCTCCGGTGGCAGCGAGTACGAGATTAACGGCTCCCCGGCGCGCCTTGCCGACATTCAGGACCTGCTCTCGGAGGCGGGTCTGGGTCAGCAGATGCACGTGCTTGTCGGCCAGGGACAGCTGGATGCGGTCCTGCACGCCACCGCGCAGCAGCGCCGCGACATGATCGAGCAGGCGGCGGGCGTGGTCAAGTACCGCCGTCGCCAGGAGAAGACCAGCCGCAAGTTGGAGTCTGTGGCATCGAACATTACCCGCCTGAGTGACCTGGTTGCCGAGCTGGATTCGCAGCTGCAGCCGCTGAGCGAGCAAGCAGAATCCGCCGCGACCGCGCGCCAGTTGCAGGCGCGCATCCGCCAGCTGGAGGCGGTGCTTTTGGCTCGTCAGCTGGGTGTTCTGCAGGCTGAGCAGGCGCAGGCTCTCGCCTCCGAAGCGGAGGGTACCCGCCGCGCCGAAACCCTGAAAGAACAGCTGGAGGCGGCGCGTGCAGCGTCCGCGAAGCATCAGCAGGAGCAGAACCGCCTGAACGCCGAGGTCACCGCCTGCCAGAAGGCCGTGTCGACCCTGCGCGAGTCCGCTGCGCGCGTGCGCACCGTGCAGTCCATCGCCACCGAGCGCGTGCGCACCTACCGCGTGGAACTGACCGAGGCGACCGCCGCCGCCCGCGCCGGATACGAACGCGCCCTGGAACTGCTGGAAGAACGCCGCGAAGAGGCAGAGCGCGCGGTGGAAAGCTACGCCAGCTTTGAGGAGCGCTACGATGCGGCGCTGAAGAACGTTGAGAAGGCGGCGTCCGAGGTGGCGCAGACTGAGCGCGCCTCGGGTGAGGCGGCGCAGTCTCGTGCCCGCGCGCAGGCCCGGCTGGATGCCGCCCGCGCCGCTGCAGTGGAGGCGACCCGCGCCTACGCGGCGGCGGCCGAGCGTGCCGCAACCCTGCGTGAGGCGCTGGGCCAGAGCCTGGGTGAGGCGCCCGCCGAGCCCGGCACTGAATCTGCCGAGGCGGTGTTCGACCCCGAGACCGGCGAGCTCATGGATCCTTCGAGCGAGGGCGCGAGCCTGTTGCGCGTGCTGGATGCCGTGCAGATTGACCCCGAGTATGCCCGCGCGGCGTCTGCGGCGCTGACCTCGCTCGCGACCGCGGCGTTGAGTGCGCCGATTGAGGGCGCCGAGGTGTCGCAGCTGCGTGGTGAAAGTGACGGATCTGCCGCGGACCTGCCCGAATCTGCACTGCCCGAAACCATCCTGCCCGAATCCTGCGCCACCGAGCTACGCGAACTGGGTATCCGCCCCGCAACCGAGATCATTGAACCACTCAGTGAGGATGCCGCCGCTCTCGCCGGCATTGACGAGCACGCCCTGGCGCGCGTCACCGCGGCGCTGGGTGAGCGCCTGGCGGGTGTGCTGTTCGCGCCGGATGCCGCCTCCGCAGAGCAAGCCCTGCACCTGCTCGCAGAGAATACCCTCGCAGGTCAGCGGACTATGTGGCGTATTTTTGACCCCGCAGGCACCGAGCACACCCGCTACAGCCTGCTCTACCCGGCTGAGGGCGCCAGCCCCCTGGAACTTGCTGCCGCATACCGCGCCGCCTCCCAGGTTGTGACCCGCACCCGCGCCGAACTAGATGAAGCCGAACAGGCCGTTCAGCAGGCTCAGACCGCGGCAGAAGCGGCGGTCGAAGCAGAACGCGAGGCAGCGAAGGCGGCGGGCGTGGCGAGCGCCGAGCATGCCCGCGCCCGCGCCCAGGCGGAGTCCCTGGAAGCCTCCGCGCAGAACATTCAGAATGAGCGCGCCCGCCTGAACGAGCGCCTCACCGCCGCGGAGGAATCCGTAGCCGAAGCGCGCACCGCCTACGAGTCGGCGCGCACCCGCGAGGATTCCTACATGGCGGGCACGGGGGAGCAGGCTCCCGCGGCGACAATTGAGCGCCGTGCCCAGCGTCTGGGTGAGGTGCTTGCCGAGCAGGTGAGCGAGGGTGAACAGCAGCTGCACGAGCTGAGCGGCGCCCTGAAGAACGCCCAGGCGGGTCTGACCAGCACGAACGACGAGGTGCAGGATTTGCTGGCGGCGCACGCGGCGGCGCTGACCCTGTTGGCGCGCACTCAGACGGAGGCGGCGCGCGTGCAGGAGCGTGTGCAGGCGCTGGCTGAGCGTGCCCGCCTGGTGACCGGTTTGACCCTGGAGCAGCTGGAGGAGGAGTACTCCGAGCAGCTGCCGGTTGACGTGCCCGCAGACGAGGCTTCCGAAAACGACGCCACCGAAAACACCGCTTCCGAAAATACTGCTACCGAAACGGCATCAGAGACTACCGAAGCTTCCACCGAGAACGTCCGCGCTCGCCTCAAGGCAACCCGCGCCGAACTGGAGGCGCTGGGCGCCATTAACCCGCTGGCGCTGGAGGAGTACGAGGCGCTGTCCGAACGTCACGCCTACCTGAACCAGCAGATTGAGGATTTGAAGGCGACCCGCCGCGACCTGAACACGGTCATGGACGAGGTCAGCAGCCACATTGCGGAGGTTTTCACCGCCGCGATGGAGGACATTAACACCCACTACCGCCGCATCTTTGAGACCCTGTTCCCGGGAGGCGAGGGCCACCTTGAGCTGGACGACCCGTCCGATCCGCTGAATTCGGGTGTGGAGATTCACGCGCGCCCGGCGGGTAAGAAGGTTAAGCGCCTGTCGCTGCTGTCCGGCGGTGAGCGTTCGCTCGCTTCGCTGGCGCTGTTGATTGCGATTTATATGTCTCGCCCGTCGCCGTTCTACGCCCTCGATGAGGTTGAGGCGGCGCTGGATGACCGCAACCTCTCGCGCCTGCTGCAGGTGATTGGTGAGCTGGGGGAGCGTTCGCAGCTGATTGTGGTGACGCATCAGAAGCGCACGATGCAGATTGCGGAGACCCTGTACGGGGTGTCGATGCGCGGTGGCGTGTCGACGGTGCTTTCTCAGCAGATGGAGGAGCTGCGCGAGCTGCTGTAGTCCGCCGCGCCTTCCCAGCGTTTAAACCTTCCCATGCGAGCCGTCCATACCCGCGGGCGCACCCACCCCGGCGAACGTCACATGTCCTAGGAATGGTCATGTGCACTCCGGGGTACAGGTCACCGCCTGCGCCCGGGTACTATAGGGGGATATGTGCGAACACCGCCCACCTATTTGCGGTTAGCGTGGTGTTTCGTTGTGATCAGGCCTGATGCCCCGCCCTACCCGCGGCGTGCATCCGGCGGCAACCATCCAGGGAAGGAATAGTGATGAGCGAGAACCTGGCAGATGCTTTCCTCAACGGCGAGTCGTTGAAGAATGCCCCCGGCCCCTATTTTGGTGAGTACGGCGGGCGGTGGATGCCCGAGTCGCTGATTGCCGCCATGGATGAGCTGGAGGCAACCTTTAACGAGGCGAAGAACGATCCCGAGTTCATTGCTGAGTTCCAGCGTCTTTCTGCTGAGTATTCGAACCGTCCGTCGCTGCTGACTGAGGTTCCGAAGTTCTCTGAGCATGCTGGTGCGCGTGTGTTCCTCAAGCGTGAGGACCTGAACCACACGGGTAGCCACAAGATTAATAACGTGATTGGTCAGGCTCTGCTGGCTAAGCGTATGGGTAAGACCCGTTTGATTGCTGAGACCGGTGCGGGTCAGCACGGTGTTGCGACTGCGACCGCGGCTGCGCTCTTCGGCATGGAGTGCGTGGTCTACATGGGCGAGGAAGACACTGAGCGTCAGGCGCTGAACGTGGCTCGTATGCAGTTGCTGGGCGCGAAGGTGATTGCGGTTCAGAACGGTTCCCGCACCCTCAAGGACGCCATTAATGAGGCGCTGCGCGACTGGGTTGCGAACGTTGAGAACACCCACTACCTGCTGGGTACCGCTGCGGGTGCGCACCCGTTCCCGGCGATGGTGCGTTTCTTCCACGACGCTATCGGTGAGGAGGCGCGCGAGCAGATTCTGGCGGAGACCGGCCGCCTGCCCGATGGTATTGCTGCCTGCGTGGGTGGCGGTTCGAATGCGATTGGTCTGTTCCACGCGTTCTTGGATGATTCTTCGGTCGAGATTTACGGTTTCGAGGCTGGCGGCGACGGCGTGGAGACCGGCCGTCACGCGGCGACCATTACTCTGGGCCGCCCGGGCATGCTGCACGGCGCGATGACCTACCTGATGCAGGATGAGGACGGCCAGACCATTGAGTCCCATTCGATTTCTGCTGGTCTGGATTACCCGGGCGTGGGTCCTGAGCACTCCTACCTGTCCGATATTGGTCGCGTGACCTACGAGCCGGTGACTGACACCGAGGCGATGGACGCTCTGCGTCTGCTCTGCCGCACCGAGGGTATTATCCCGGCGATTGAGTCCTCGCACGCTCTGGCGGGCGCGTTGCGCGTGTGCCAGCGTTGGGTTGCTGAGGATCCGGAGGCGGCACGTGAGAAGACGATGATTGTCTGCCTGTCGGGTCGTGGCGATAAGGACATGGAGACCGCGCTGAAGTGGTTCGGTCTGGGTAAGGCGATTCCGTCCTCGACCCTGATGACCGGTAATAAGGAAGCTGCCGCATCCGCTGCACAGAACGCACAGGCTGAAAGTGAGGCTAAGTAATGAGCTACCAGGACGCTATTTCTCAGGCGGCACCTTTTACGGTGCTGGATGGTTCTTTCCCCGCTCCGAATGCGCAGTCGCCTCTGGCGGCTCGTCTGGCTGAGTGCGAGAAGCAGGGCCGTGCGGCGCTGATTGGCTACCTGCCGGTGGGCTTCCCGACCCTGGACGAGTCGATTGACGCGGCGATTGCTCTGGGCAATAACGGCGCGGACATTATTGAGCTGGGCGTGCCTTATTCTGATCCGGTCATGGATGGCCCGGTGATTCAGAAGGCTACCGGCGTGGCGCTGGAGAACGGTTTCAAGCTTCCTCAGCTGTTTGAGGCGGTCCGCCGCATTACCGAGGCGACCGACGCGGTGGTTGTCGTGATGACGTACTGGAACCCGGTTCTGGCGTACGGTGTGAAGAATTTTGCGCGTGATTTGGCGGCTGCCGGCGGTGCGGGCATGATTACCCCGGACCTGGTGCCTGATGAGGCGTCGTCGTGGTTTGAGGCTTCTGACGAGTACGGTCTGGATCGTATTTTCCTGGCGGCGCTGTCTTCTTCGCCGGAGCGTTTGGCGACTATTGCGAAGGCGTCGAGCGGCTTCGTGTATGCCGTGTCGGTGATGGGCGTGACCGGTGCTCGCACCTCCGTGTCGGAGGCGGCTCGCACCCTGGTTGCGGACATTAAGGCTGCCGGTGCGCCTCGTGCGTGCGTGGGTCTGGGCGTTTCGACTCGTGCCCACGTCGAGGATATCGGCGAGTATGCGGACGGCGTGATTGTCGGTACTGCGCTGGTGAAGGCTTTGGCTTCTGGCGGTGTTGAGGCGGTGGCTAAGCTGACCCGTGAGCTGGCGGGGCGTGAAGGCTAATGTCTGATGTGCTGTCGCTGGCGAGTGTGCCGGTAGCTAACGTGCTGGCTTCGATTCCGCTGGGTTCGATTCCTTCGCCGAGCGTTTCGTACCTGCAGCTGGGTCCGTTCCGTGTGCATTTCTATGCCCTGTGTATTCTTGCGGGTATGGCGGTGTGCTTGTGGTTGGGTTCTCGCCGTTGGAAGGCGGCGGGTGGTACCCCTGAGCGCGTTTTTGACGTGGCGATGTGGGCTATTCCGGCGGGTATTGTTGGTGCCCGCGCCTACCACGTGCTGATTACTGACCCGGGTAGCTATTTCGGTCCGAATGTTGCTGATCCGTGGGCTTTCCTGAAGATTTGGGAGGGCGGCATTGGCATTATGGGTGCCGTGTCGGTCGGTGCGTTGGGCGCCTGGTATGGTTGCCGCCGCTATGGCATGAATTTCCCGGCTTTTGCGGATGCGGTAGCGCCGGGTATTCTGCTGGCTCAGGCGTTTGGCCGCTGGGGTAACTGGTTCAACCAGGAGCTGTTCGGTAAGCCGACGACTCTGCCGTGGGGCTTGGAGATTAGCGCGTCGAGCGGTAATTTCCCGACCCAGTATCCGGCGGGTACGCTGTTCCATCCGACGTTCCTGTACGAGTCGCTGTGGAACCTGCTGGGTGTGGCGTTGCTGCTGTGGCTGGGCAAGAAGGGCATGCTGAAGCTGGGGCAGACCCTGTGGCTGTACGTGTTCTACTACGGCGTGGGTCGCCTCTTCATTGAGATGTTCTTGCGTATTGATACCTCGGAGATGCTCTGGGGCGTTCGTATTCACGTGTGGACGGCTCTGCTGCTGGTTCTGCTGGGTGCCGCTGGTTTTGTGGTAGCTGGTCGTCGCGCGGCGGCGAAGGCTGCTGCGGGTATTGAACCGGCTCCTGCGGAGTTCGCTCCGAAGCCTGCCGCAGCTGAGAAGGCAGAGGACGCTGAGGATAAGGCAACCGAGAAGGTAGCTGAGAAGACCGAGTCCGCTGAGGACGCTGAATCTTCCGAATCTGACTCTTCGGCTAAGAGCTCCTAGCTCAATCTAAATTTCATAGAAAACCGCCGGATGGGGAGCGCCCCGTCCGGCGGTTTTTGTGCCAGTTTTCTGCCCCGGCTTTCTGTGTTCGGGTGCTCTTCGTATCGTGTGATGTTCCTCAGCTGGCGTGTGCTGGCGCCCTGTACGGATTTGGGTCGCTGAGAAGGCATAATAGAGATACTGCGTGTGGCGGGTGCCCATGAGGAATACGAAGCTCTGTGGAGTATGAGGCTCTTTGAAGTATGAAACTCTTCGAGCGATGGTGCCTGCCGCGTCTGCGTTTAGAAACACCCACTCAACTACAGGATTTTTATCGTGAGCTCTTCTTCTGGCGATTCTTCGCGCCCCATTTCTCCTTCTTCTTCCCGTCCTGGTCTGTCGCGTCGCCGCCTGGTGGCTGGCGCGGCGTGGGCTGCCCCGGTTGTGGTGGCGTCGTCGGTGATTCCGGCGTATGCGGCGTCTGATGAGGAAGGCGAGTGCACCGGCCCCTTTGAGGATTCGACGACGATTACCGCCGGTGACGGTGTGAAGAAGGTTGCCGTGCTGACGGTTCCTCCGGGTGCTAAGCGTATGCGTTTTGTGGCTGTGGGCGGTGCTGGCGGCACGAACTACACTGTGGCTGATGCTGGTTCCGGCGCCATGGTTGAGGGCTCTATGGCTGTGCGCGGCGGCCAGACTATTACTCTGACTGCCGGCTCGGGCGGTATCGGTAATGGTGAGCTGAAGCCCGCTGAGGGCGGCGACGGCTACGGCGTGGGCGGCTCGTCGAAGGCTTCTTCGCCGGTTCCCGCGAACGTGGTTTCTGCGATCAATAACCTGACCCGCATTTCTGGCGGCGTGACCGGTCGCGGCGGCATGAGCGCTGTGCTGTATTCGGCGTCCGGCGGTGGCTCGTCCGCTATTGAGGTGGACGGCGTGCCGATGATTGTTGCCGGTGGTGGCGGCGGTGCCGGTGTGCTGGCGTCGTATGCGACGGTTCTGCCGAACCCCGCGAATGCGGGTGCTGTGCGCCCGACCGCGCACTATTCGCTCGATAGCTCCGGCGGCGAGCACCAGTTCAGCACCGGTGGCGGCGCTGGTTCGGGTGACGGCGACGGTTCGCCCGGTTTTGTTGGTTTCACCTCGTACGAGGTGCAGTCTGAGCCGATTCTGACGGTGAACCCGGGTTCGGGTGCTGCCGGTGGTGTGGGCGGTGCTGGCGGCGAGAAGCTGGACCCGCCGACCACCGATGGTTCGGTGATTGGTTTTTCGAGCACCTCCACCCAGAAGCTGGTGAGCACTGCGACTGCCGGTGCGGTGGGTGCGAGCGGTTTCCGTGCGAAGGGCGCCGATGGTGTGGCGAGCTATTCGTACCAGTGGGATCAGACTCCGGAGGGTACCGATAACCGCCCGTCGAACGCTGGCGAGCTGTTTAACGGCTACCAGTCGGTGGTTTCTGGAGGCGGTGGCGCCGGTTATGGCGGCGGCGGTTCCGGTGCTGCGTTGAGCGTTTCGGCTCGTGTGGTGTCGCAGAAGTGGAATAATGATGCGGCTCGTGCCCGCTATGCAGTGGGTTCGGTGCAGCTGGCTGGCGGTGGCGCTGGCGGCGGTACGTTCATGGATACTACGGTGCGTGTGACGGATCTGGGTTGGGCGTTGAACGCTCCGAATGGTCCGGGTGAGCGCGGTGCCGGCTATATTGAGGTTGCTTTCTGCTTCTAGGCTGCCGCGCAGAGCTACTGAGATCCGTTAGGAATCGTATAGGTGCAGATTGAACCCTTTCTTTAGGGTGGTATGCGCCTCAAACTTAATATTTAAATTTTTTCTGAATGCCTCCCAAGCTACTGGTTTGGGAGGCATTCTCATCTTCTGTGTTGCTTCGTCATAGCGTCATATCAACCTTTGGCGGTTTAGCGCATTGGTCGGAATAGACCTTATCGAAAGCTCATCCTTGCTCGCGTGCTGACCCCTAAATAACCCCTCTGTCATATTCGGGGATAGTCCTTTAGATTGGCGGCTCATCATTTTACGGTGGAAATGTAAAGAATACGCGCGCCCGCCCCGCTAGGTATAGGGTCCGAGCGCGGCAACCAATGACTAAGGAGTTTTAGGTCATGTGCAAGGAAACCATGAAGGCTGTTGTTGTTCCTGAGAAGGTTGACGGTTCGGTTGTTGTCCGTGAGGTTCCCGTTCCTGCTGTCGGTCACGGTCAGGCGCTCGTGAAGATTGAGTACTCGGGTGTGTGCCACACTGACCTGCACGTGGCTTCCGGTGACTTCGGTGAGGTTCCGGGTCGTATTCTGGGCCACGAGGGCATCGGTCGTGTCGTCAAGGTTGGCGAGGGCGTTGAGTCCCTGAAGGAAGGCGACCGCGTGTCGGTGGCTTGGTTCTTCGAGGGCTGCGGTCACTGTGAGTACTGCACCTCGGGTCGTGAGACCCTGTGCCGTTCGGTGAAGAACGCAGGCTACTCGGTTGACGGCGGCATGAGCGAGTACACCCTGGTGACCGCTGACTACGCGGTGAAGGTGCCCGAGGGTCTGGACCCGGCACAGGCTAGCTCCATTACCTGCGCTGGTGTGACCACTTACAAGGCAATCAAGGAGTCGCTGGTTCGCCCGGGTCAGTGGCTGGTTGCTTACGGTGCTGGCGGTCTGGGTAACCTGGCTGTTCAGTACGCTAAGAAGGTTTTCGGCGCGAAGGTTATCGCCGTTGACATCAACGATGACAAGCTGGCTCTGGCTCGTGAGACCGGTGCTGACCATGTCATCAACGGTCGTGAGGTTGAGGATGTTCCGGCTCGTATTCGCGAGCTGACCGGCGGTGGCGCTCACGCTGCCGTGGTGACCGCAGTGTCGAAGGTTGCGTTCAACCAGGCTGTTGAGTCGGTACGCGCGGGCGGTTCCGTGGTGGCTGTTGGTCTGCCCTCGGAGATGATGGAGCTGTCCATTGTGAAGATTATTCTGGACGGCATCCGCGTGGTGGGCTCCCTGGTGGGTACCCGTCAGGATCTGGCGGAGGCATTCCAGTTCGGTGCTGACGGCATCGTGGTTCCGGTGGTTCAGCTGCGTGAGGTTGACGAGGCACCGGCTGTCTTCGAGGAAATGGCGGCGGGTAAGATTACCGGCCGTATGGTTCTGGACTTCGCTAGCCTCTAAGCTGGCGGATGGGTCGAGGCGCCCGGCGGGGCTTTAAGGTCTCACTCGGCTGAGGTCCTGCCGGTAGCTTCGATGGTTATAGCGCCTAAGGCGCATCCCGTGTGGCGGGGGAGTAGGGGTACTCTTTCTGCTGTGCATACGACGCGGGGTGCGCCTTAGTGTTTTTAATGCGGTGTTGCAGAGTTGCCGAGTTTTTGAGAGCCGTTATCGTCAGCGCCCTGAAACCTCTGTGAGTGCAATGCACCTAAACGTAATATATGTGGGAATTTATTTTGAAATATCCGGTGGATTATCTCAAAATTCGCACTAAACTAACGCAATAGTATGCTTTGTTTGACATCTAAAGACCTCAAAGTGCATATTTGTATTGTAAACATTCAACCACTGGTTGAAGCGTAATATTTGCCGAAGAGATAGGTTTCGCGCGCGCCTGCACCTACTCTATATGTAACGGGATATGACGCGTGAAGGTTTCGGCCCTCCTAGATATCGATTCCTTCTTACGGAACGCCATACCCGGGTGAATTTCAGCATCTTCGTACCGTGCCGTTATTCACCGTTGAGTCCTTACTTCCGGTCAGGCGCCCCTCTAGACACCTTCGGGGTGAGGTCTCACCAACGATTAGTGTGGGCCCCACGGACATGGTCAATGGGGACTATGTCCGCCACACTAATCCGGGGCTTTTAGGACATTGCATGACTTCGTGGCGACTCTTACCGCCACGGCTAAATTTACCTGCCGGCACGGGTAACATAGCCGGGTTCTCTACTCACTCGGTAACCCACCCGCTGCAGAACGCATCTTGATTTTTGTGTTGTTCAGAAGATGCGCCCTGTGGCAAAAGAACGAGGGGCACCTCTGTCAGGTGCCCCTCGTTTTTATATGCGCGTTTTATGGTTGAGCAGTTGCCGCGTTATGAGTAGATGCCACGCTGCGCGGTCCAGCGGATTGTGCCGCGCTCAAAGTCCATGTAGTACACGCCGTTCACGTAGGATTCGTCACCGCGTGCCGCACCGTAACGGGCGGTATTCTTCTCCCAGTGCTTGAAGATTGCGCCGTTACCGTTGGTCTCGTACGCACCGTACGCATCCGACCAGAGCAGCACCTTGCCGGAGGCGAATCGCACCTGAGCACCCGTGGAGGTGGCGGTTTCGTCGGTCACCGGTGCACCCCAGGTGCCGCGGTGCTGCAGGAAGCGGTGGTAGAACGCGCCGCCGGTGTGCAGGCGGTGGGTGCCGGTCTGTGCGGACCACACGTAGGTGGTGCTGCCGGTGAATTCCTGTTTGATGAGGCTGTTGCCCAGGTTCTGCTCGTCGGTGGTGGGCACGCCCCTCATGCCAGCTGCACGCCAGGTCGCGTAGATGGAGCCGCGCTCATTGATGATGTGGGTGCCGGTAGCGGCAGACCAGTAGGCACCCTCACCGTTGGCGAAAGAGACCGCGATGGTGTCGGAGCGGGTTTCCTCGTCGGTGGTCAGGCCGCGGAATCGTGCCACGTCCGAGCGGAACTTATGATCCAGGCCGCCGTTGGTGACCAGCCAGTGCGAACCGTGAGAGTTCGTCCAGTAGATGGTCTTGCCGTTGGTGAACTTCTGCGCATACACGCCGTTGGTCAGGGTGTACTCGGTACCGATCGGGTCGCCGTAGAAGGATCGGTTCTTATTCCAGAAGTTACCGATACCGGTACGAATATCAATCGAACCGGTCGCGGTGGTCACCACGTTCGAATCCTGAGCGGCGCGGTCTTCTGCCGCACGGTCCTCAACCGCGCGATCCTGGCCGTTCGACCAGTTGCGGTGCACCGCGTTGGGGTTCTTTGCCAGAACCTTCAGATCGTTCACGGTGCCGGGGAAGAAGTTCGAGTCACCCACGAACGGGCCCGAGTCAGTGAACTGCCAAATGTCGTAGCCACTCCATCCTGCCGGAATTGCGCCGACCACGGTGGAGTAACTCGCCAGATGCAGCGGCAGGGTGCCGAACTGTTGCGAACCCACGCACTGCGACCACCAGGAGGTTGCAGTGTACACCATGGGGTTGCGCCCGGTCAGCGAACGGTAGGTGTCCACGAAGTCGCGGGTCCAAGCGGTCAGCTGCGCCGGGGTCATGTTGTAGCAGGTGTTGCCGTAGGCGGGGTAGGGGTTGAACTCGATGTCCAGCAGGCCGGGCAGGGTCTTGCCGTCGGCAGTCCACGCGCCACCATTCTGCACGAAGTAGCGTGCCTGATCGGCGCCCGAGGAGGTGCGGGGGTTTGCGAAGTGGTAGGCGCCGCGCACCATGCCGACCTGTGCCGAACCGTTGTACTGCTGACCGAAGTAGGGGTTGGTGTAGTAGCCGCCCTCGGTTGCCTTCACGTAGGCGAAGCGGGAACCTGCGGCGTAGGCGCTCGCCCAGTCCACGTTCTGCTGGTGCGAGGAGACATCCATGCCGAGGGTGCCGCCGCTCGGGGTCCATGCGGAGCGGCCCTGTGCCAGCGCTTGACCGGGTGCCAGTGCCTGACCGGCTGCCGGAGCTCGACCAGCTCCCAGACCCTGCGCGGAGCTCTGGGTCGCGGAAATACCGCTCAGAGTTGCGGTAGAAGCGGGGGAGGTGGCTCCGGTGCGTGCGTTCGCGGTGCCCAGTCGTTCGCGCTCGCCCGCACCCATGGCGGGGTTGGAGCGTTCGACCAGGGATGCATCCGGGGCGGGGGCGTAGCTGAGCTCCTCGTAGGATGCGCCGAGGTTGACCTCTGTGGCTGCGCTCGCGCTGGGGGCGGCGAAGGCTGCGGGAACGGAGGTGAGGGATGCGGCGACGAGGGAGAGTGCACCTGCGGACGCCATGATGGAGCGGGCTGCCGCGGAGCGTGCGGCAGTCTGGAGTTTCTTCATAGATTTTGCCTGTGTTTGAGAGGTGGATGTGTCGATGTGGCCCTGTGTGGGGGCTTCTGACACGAGTGAATATGTGGGGTAGTTGAAGTGATGTGTGTGTCGGCTGCCGGGTATGTCAAGCGGCTGACACAGCTAACAGCGTACGGTACCTGCACCGCTGTGCGCAATGATTTGGCATGTCATTCTGGCGGCATATCTTTCGCAGAGTGCACAGTAATTTGGGGTCTTTGGGGGACCTGTTTAGTTTTGCGGCTTGTCGGTGCATTTATGGGCTCAGTTTTTTGCGAAAAATTTTAGGTGGGTGACACGCCGGGGCATTGCGAATTTCATTCTGTGGACTGCTCTGTCGGAGGGGACGCTGCAGGGGCTTTGGCTTGCGGGCATAAGGAAAGGGGTGGGCCGCACACACAAAGACCCACCCCTCATGTTCCGGGTACTGTATCTGGCGCGGCCTCGCACCGGCACCCGGAGTTGCATGGTCGATGCAGGAGAGATGAAGAGTCATCGACCACGTATATGGTGCCTGTTGGCACGTTTATCTCGGCTCTTCCCGCCCGCTCCTTCAGGTTCTGATGTCCGGCTGAAAGAGACGGGTGGGAAGAGGCGAAAGCTTGTGTTTCCCGAAAGGCTTAGAGGAACTTTGCGATGTCCTCGACCAGCGGCTTGAGGGTCTCGCGATCGATGTACTCAGCCTTGCCGGTCTTGTAGCATTCGAGCATCTGCTGAATACCCTCGTTCGGGTGCGGGTTAGCCATGAGCCATGCGCGCACCGGGCCCTTCAGGGCGGTCTTGTGAGCCAGCGAAATCTTGTCGAAGTCGATGCCGCCACGCAGGTGGTAGACGGGGCGACCTTCGGTCAGTTCGGGGGTGTAGCTCTTGGCGACGGCCTTGTCCAGCAGCTTCTTGGAGTATTCACCGGTGAAGGAGACGGTGAAGAATGCGGTGCGGTTCTTCTTGGGCGCAATAATCGGCAGAATCTTCTTGCGAAGTGCCGGTGCGCCGTTGAGGAATCCACCGTAGTCGCTGCCGGCAATGACGAAAGCGTCGAATGCCTCAGCCTGCTCGGGGGTGACCTTGGAGGCGGGGACAGTCTCAACCTCGGGGGCCTGCGGGAGTGCACGCAGATCTTCTGCCAGCCAGGTGGCGTACTGTTCGGTGTAGCCGTAGGTGGAGCCGAAGATAATCAGCACGCGAGTAGTCATCTGTGAACCTTCCAGATATATTTCGCATTTCAAATACTAATTATGGGTTCCAATATAGGCTAGGCGCGCGAAAATGTGAAATCGCCCAGCTTTTGGATGCCCCATCTATCTTCTCATAGCCCACTCTGAGTGTCTCTATGTTTTTGAAATATGCTCGAATGTTCTCGAACGAGACTAAATATTGCGCAGTACTGGCTAGATATGGGTAAAAAGCACCCTAATTTACTTTCCGGGCGAGGCGGGGGTGGTGGGGGTGAAAATCGACTTTCTGTGGCGTGTTCGATGGAAGAGGGGTGGCGTTCAAAATGCGACGTGAAACACAATTTCTTCGGTGGAAAGAGTTGGGAGAAGCATACCCAAGAGGGCGCAAAACCCCTATAATTGAGAAAGAGTCCCACGCATCCGGCATGTGGTTACCTGTTAGAACACGTGGGAATAATTGGGAATTTGACATTAGTCTTCCCCGGAAAATCAGTGTGAGCCCTCAGGGGCCACATGAAACAACACACAAAGGTTAGGTACATGAGGCGCGCAAAAATCGTTGCAACCATCGGTCCGGCAATCGAGTCCCCCGAGAAGATCTCCGAGGCAATCAAGGCTGGCCTGAACGTCGCCCGTCTGAACATGAGCCACGGTGACCACGCCGAGCACCAGGCACGCTACGACACCATCCGTGACCAGTCTGCAAAGCTCGGTAAGGACGTTGCTATCCTCGCCGACCTGCAGGGCCCCAAGATTCGCCTCGAGCGTTTCGCAAACGGCAAGGAATACCTTGAGCCCGGCGCAGACTTCACCATCACCTCCGAAGACGTTGAAGGTACCGCAGAAATCTGTGGCACCACCTACAAGGGTCTGCCCGGCGACGTAAAGCTCGGCGACAAGCTCCTGCTCGACGACGGCAAGATTCGCCTCGAAGCTATTGAGGTAACTCCCACCCGCGTTCGCACCCGCGTGGTCGTCGGTGGCCCGATCTCCAACAACAAGGGCATCAACCTGCCCGGCGCAGCAGTCTCCCTGCCCGCGCTGACCGAGAAGGACGCAAACGATCTGCGCTTCGCACTGAAGATGGGTGCAGACATTATTGCGCTCTCCTTCGTTCGTACCGGTGCAGACGTTGACCCCGTCCACAAGATCATGGACGAAGAGGGTATCCGCGTACCCGTCATCGCCAAGATCGAGAAGCCCCAGGCAGTTGAGAACCTGCAGGACATCATCGACAAGTTCGACGGCATCATGGTCGCTCGTGGTGACCTCGGTGTTGAGCTGCCCTTCTCCGAGGTTCCCCTCGTCCAGAAGAAGGCAATCGACATGGCACGCCGCTGGGCAAAGCCCGTCATCGTGGCAACCCAGGTGCTCGAGTCCATGACCGACAACCCCGTCCCCACCCGTGCAGAGGTTTCTGACTGCGCTAACGCAATCCTCGACGGTGCAGACGCTGTGATGCTCTCCGGTGAGACCTCGGTCGGTAAGTACCCGATCCTGACCCTGCAGGCTATGGCTGCAATCGTTCAGGATACCGAAAAGGGTGGCCTGTACCGCGTGCCCGAGCTGGACCGCAAGCCCCGCACCCGCGGTGGCGCAATCACCCGCGCAGCAGTGAACATCGCTGACCAGCTGGACGCAAAGCTCATCGTAACCTTCACCCAGTCCGGTGACTCCGCACGTCGTCTGGCACGTCTGCGTCCCGAGACCCCGATTGTCGCGTTCACCACCAGCTCGAAGGTTCGCTCCTTCCTGTCCATGTTGTGGGGCGTTGAGGCTGAGCAGGTTGAGATGATCACCGATCAGGAAGGTCTGTTCCACTTCGTGGACGAGTACCTGCTGAAGAATAATCTGGCAGAAGCTGGCGACCTGGTCGTCGTTGCTGCCGGTGCTCCCGCAGGTCGCGCAGGTACCACCAACATGGTTCAGGTACACCGCGTCTACGGTGCTGAGGGCGAGCGCGAGGCTCTGCGTCCTTACGAGGAGAACGAGGTCAAGCGCTAAGCCGTTTACCAATCTTTCCGATGCGTAGCTGAGGGTAATCCTTCGCTTGTACGCTCGGTATGTAGAACCGCCGCCCGGTCGTGAATTCACGGCCGGGCGGCGGTTTTGTGTCTGTGTAGGGCCTCATCCGGTCAGCGGGCGGCGTATAAGCGGATACAGAAAAGCGGCGGGAAAGCTTGAGGCTTTCCCGCCGCTTTTGCGTTGGTGCCCGAGGTGGGACTCGAACCCACACTCCGAAGAACCTGATTTTGAGTCAGGCGCGTCTGCCAATTCCGCCACTCGGGCGTATCACGCATTTGTGCGTAACACCTTTAGAATTCTAACCCAGGCTGTCTAGAAAATCTAATCTATCGGACGTGTTGAGCAGGCTGAGGCGGGGCGCGGAACATCTACTGAGGGTTTCTGTCGCGCCTCTATGAGGGGGTAAGTCTGGTACCTGCCACACATTTGCTGAGGGGTGCGGGAGGGGACGTTGAGTGTAAATCCTGAGCTCAGGGTGAACCGGTGCCACTTATCCACAGGTGGAGGCGGGGGAGAAAGCGCGCATCCTGTATCCTTAAAGACTGACTAACCATCCCCGTTCGCCTTCGCGGCTGGGGGCCACCTCAACGTTAAGAAAGTGATCACGGCTCGTGTTCAATTCTCTCTCCGACCGCTTGACGGCAACTTTTAAGAACCTGCGCGGCAAGGGCCGCCTCTCCGAGGCAGACATTGATGCAACCGTCCGCGAAATCCGCCGCGCCCTGCTCGACGCTGACGTCGCCGTCCCCGTGGTCCGCGAATTTACCGCCCACGTGAAGGAACGCGCTCTTGGTGCGGAAGTTTCCGAGGCGCTGAACCCCTCCCAGCAGATCGTCAAGATCGTGAACGAGGAGCTGGTGAGCATCCTCGGCGGTTCGACCCGCCGCATCAACATGGCGAAGAGCGGCCCGACCATCATCATGCTGGCGGGTCTGCAGGGTGCCGGTAAGACCACCCTGGCGGGCAAGCTGGCTCACTGGTTGAAGGGCCAAGGTCACACCCCGATGCTGATTGCATCCGACCTGCAGCGCCCTAACGCGGTGACCCAGCTGAAGGTTGTTGGTGAGCGTGCGGGCGTGCCCGTGTACGCGCCGCACCCCGGTGTGACCAGCGAGTTTGACGTACCCACCGGCGATCCCGTGCAGGTGGCACGTGACGGTGTGGCTGAGGCTCGCGCTAAGCTGCACGACGTGGTGATTGTCGATACCGCGGGTCGTCTGGGTGTTGACGCTGAGCTCATGCAGCAGGCACGTAACATTCGTGACGCTATTGAGCCGCACGAAGTTCTGTTCGTTATCGATGCGATGATCGGTCAGGACGCTGTGAACACCGCTAACGCATTCAACGAGGGCGTGGACTTCACCGGTGTGGTCCTGTCTAAGCTTGATGGTGACGCCCGCGGTGGTGCAGCGCTGTCGGTGGCTTCGGTGACCGGCAAGCCGATTATGTTCGCGTCCACTGGTGAGAACGTCACTGACTTTGAGCAGTTCCACCCGGACCGTATGGCAAGCCGCATCCTGGATATGGGTGACATCCTGACTCTGATTGAGCAGGCTGAAGCTCAGTGGGATAAGGCTGAAGCCGACCGCATGGCGAAGAAGTTCATCGATCAGGAAGACTTCACTTTTGAGGACTTCCTGGCTCAGATGCAGCAGATTCGTAAGCTTGGTTCCATGAAGAAGCTGCTCATGATGATGCCCGGTGCGGCTCAGATGCGTCAGCAGCTTGAGGCTTTTGACGAGCGCGAGATTGACCGCGTGGAGGCGATTGTTCGCTCCATGACCCCGCATGAGCGTGTGGCTCCGCGCATCATTAATGGTTCTCGCCGTGCCCGTATCGCTAAGGGTGCGGGTGTGACCGTGTCTGAGGTGAACCAGCTGATGGAGCGTTTCGCTCAGGCTCAGAAGATGATGAAGAAGCTCGCTTCGGGCAAGATGCCCGGCATGCCCGGTGGTATGCAGATGCCCGGTATGGCGGCTGCGGCGGGTGGCGCTCGTAAGAACGCGAAGAGCAACAAGAAGAAGAAGGCTCGCTCCGGCAACCCGCAGAAGCGTGCGGCGCAGGAGGCGGCAGCAGCTAAGGCGCAGCAGGCTCGCGCCGGTGCTGCATTCGGTCAGCAGGCTCAGAACCAGGAGATGGATCTGTCCAGCATGAACCTGCCGAAGGGCTTTGAGAAGTTCCTGCAGTAAGAGCAAATATGAGCCCCGGTAAGGGGTGGTACGGGTGCGCACGTGGTGACGGGGCGCACCCGTACCGGTATGGTGCCCGGTTTGGGTGCATGAATGGGTGTGAAGGGAAGGTATCAATGGCTCAGAATGAGCAGAATTGGGATCGAGAGAACGCGGATGATCAGCTGAATGAGCAGGTCACGCCGTGGTCTCAGCGCGCCTTCGCTGATGATGCTGTAGAGGAACCTGCCGGCGAGTCTGCCGTCGAGTCTGCAGATGAACTTGCAGATAACTTCGCGGGCTACCTTGAGGGTGACTTCGCGGGCGACTTCGACAATGATTCGAACATCCTTCCCGGGTATACCCCCGTCTGGGCGCGTATTGCCCTCGAGTACGGTGAGCACTCCGCCGAACTGGCTGGCGACCTCGTCTACTCGAGCGAGAGCGACGACCCCGCAGTCGACGATGTTGCCGCAACTATCCTGAACCTCATTCGTGAAGCCCGCAGCATGCACGAGGAGGTGAAGGCGGAAGACCCCGATACGCAGCGCGCCTGGAACGACCGCACGAAGGTTGACCGCCTCGCCGCCGCCCTGGAGAGCGAAGAGTGGACCGTCGATAAGCTCACCGACATGTGGGACGGTGCCCCCGCGCCTGCCGGAACCGGTGAGTCGGATAGCCCCGAATACCTGCGCGCCCAGGATGAGGAGCGCACCGCCGAGAAGCAGCGCAATGAGCGTATCGAGCAGACCATGGAGCTGGAGGAGAAGATTCAGCGCCGCCGCATCATGGCTCGTTCCACCACCGATGAGGAGCTGATTGCCGCCCTCATTGAGGCGACCGCCGCCTCCCCGGAGCTGATTGCTTACGAGATGGGTGAGCACCAGGTGCAGCTCTACGTGCTCTGCGCGGTGGACGATGAGGGCTACATGAACGTGCTGGAGGTCGCTGACGGCCACCTGCACGTGGGTACCCCCGTTGAGGATTATGTGGCTCAGCTGGTGGAGCATCTGCCGGTCACCGGTGCCGCCCTGGAGGGTGAGGCGACCGTGTGGGAGGAGCTGCCCGGTGGACAGGGCGAGCTGGAGTTCCTGGTGGACGGTGACGCCGCCATGCTCGTTGACCTGCCCATTGACATGATTACCGGGCTTCTTTTGGCCTACCTTCCTGCCGGTACTCGGCAGGTTGTTGCTGCGCCGGCGGGGGAGTGGACCCTCATTTCTGCCGATCCGGTGGACCTCATGGCTCTGCTGGGTCTGCTGAACTGCAACGCCCTGATTGCTGAGGGCAACGCGAACCAGCAGCACCTGGTGGTCTACGAGGAGCCCGCCCGCGAACCCTACTCGGAGGAGGAGTGGTACCTGGAGGCGTTCGGTGAACCCTACGAGAACATCGTGGAGGAGTTCACCTGGCAGCGCGTGCCTAAGCGCCTGAACCGTGCCCTCAGCCGCGAGGAAGTCGCCCGCTTTGGCGGCGTGCTGGAGGATCTGCTCTCAGAGCTTCCCGGTAGCGCCCCGGAGCTTTCGGGCTCAAAGATTTTCGGTTCCGATGAGGACGAAATCGAGCAGGGCATCGCTAATGTCATGGCGATGTTTGGCGTGGAGGCTGATTCCATTACCGGCCGCCGCCTGAACGCGTACCTGCGCGATACGAGCAACACCCTGGCGCTCGAGTCGGTGCTGCAGCTGCTGGATGTTCCTACCGAGCTGGCACTGGTTCCGACCACCGGTTTTGATGTGGCGTCGATTAGCACGGCTCGCGTCTTTGGCAACGAGGATGAGGAGCTCGCACAGCCCGCCGGTGCGACCGAATCTATTGATGCTGAGGCTACCTTCTCCGAGAGTACTCCCGCCGAGGATGCTTCTTTTGACGATGAGGAGATTGAACCCTACCCGGGCGGCTACACCTCGCCTCTGGACCGTAGCTACCGCCTGGTGGCGACTGGTCGCCGCGTGACCCTCTCCGAGTGGATGGACGCTCTCAACAACGCGCACATCCCCTACGAGTACACGCACATGGGTTTGCCGGAGGGCTCTGCGCCGGATTCCTTCGTGGAGACCGAAGAGGGTTACCTGTCTCTTGACAGCGCCCTGCACGAGGCTGACTCTTCGCCTACCGAGGAGCAGGCATCGCACGAGGCAAAGGTAAGCCAGCAGGCTCCCGAGCCTTCTGCCGCGCTCGCACCTCAGAACGAAGCAGCCCCGAGCGTTGAGACCGTGCCCGATGCTTCCTCAAGCTCTGCAGATCAGAGTCCTGCACCCCAGGCCCCCGCACCGCAGACCACCTCCACTCAGGGCTCTTCCACTCAGAGTCCCGCGCCTCGTTTGCGCCGCAAGCGCCTGACCTCGGAGCAGATTCGTGCGAAGACCCGCCGTGTGGGTCTTGTCCTGGGTGCGGATGTGACGGCTCAGAGCGCTATCGCTCTGACCTTGGCGAATGTGGCGCGCCGCCGCCGTGCTCAGGGTAAGGCGAGCCGTAAGTTCTCGGTGGCCGCGGCACTCTTTGCGCTGAATGCTACGGTTGAGTCGGCTCTGATTCCGACGGTTCTGCGTTCATTTGAGCAGACGCAGATGAAGAAGCATGCCCGCCCGGTGGCGGATGCTGAGCTGGTGCATCCTGGCGATGCTACCTCGGAACAACCCTCGACCAAGAAGCGCACTCTGATTGATGATTTGCGTGAGGGTCACTACCGCACGGTGGAGGATGCCGCCCCGTCCACGGAGCAGGCACCCTCTGGACTGCGTGAGCGTGCCCTGGGTATAGTGCGTAGCATCAGGCAGCGCGCTGCAAAGAAAACCGACCGCTAAAGGAAAGAAGCCATGAAGGATTCCTATCTGAGCGATGAAGAGCTGAAGGCTTTTATCGCCACCTTGCCCACGCGCCGTTTGGCGGCGGGCGCGCTGATTCGTAATGAGCGCGGTGAGATGCTGCTGGTGAAGCCGAACTATAAGGACGGCTGGATTCTTCCCGGCGGCACTGTGGAGGCTGGCGAGGCGCCCAAGCCCGGTTGTGAGCGTGAGATTGTGGAGGAGTTGGGCCTGGATGTGAAGCTGGGTCGTGTGTTGCTGATTTTCCACGGCTTGTCGCTGGGTGTGTGGGGCGATTCGACCTACTACATGTATGACGGCGGCGTGATTGCAGCGGATACGAAGATTACCCTGCAGGATGCTGAGCTGGTGACCTATGAGTGGGTTGCTCCGGAGAACCTGGAGGGCTACGTGCGCCCGTCGATGGTGGAGCGTCTGCGTGAGTGCTACCGCGCCCTGGAGACGGGGGAGACTCTGGAGATGAGCAACCTCGACTAGTAGCGGCTACACTGCGGTTGCGCAGGGGGGCTACCGGGCACAGAACGCTGTTTAAAAGTGATGTTCGGTGCCTGCGGCAATTATTTTTCCGTGTCGCTAGCTTAAAATCTTGGGCTCTGATACCCTAGCTGAGTACCCGGCGACGCGCGACCCCTCTCTTCGCGCGCCGTTGTGTCCATAGAGGCGCCGTGAATGGCCCGCCCCACGGGTGCTGAACCGTGTGCCTCGCACCAAATTATGAAACAGGAGTAACCACTAAAGTGGCTGTTAAGATTCGTCTCAAGCGTATGGGTAAGATCCGCGATCCTCGTTACCGCGTCGTGATCGCTGATTCGCGCGTCAAGCGCGACGGTAAGACCATCGAAGAGATCGGTATTTACCACCCGACCGAGCACCCCTCGCGTATCGAGATCAACTCTGAGCGTGCTCAGTACTGGCTCTCCGTCGGCGCACAGCCGACCGAGCAGGTTCTGGCTCTGCTGAAGCTCTCGGGCGACTGGGCTGCATTCAAGGGCGAGAAGGCAGAGTCCAAGGTTCTGCCCGTCGAGGCTAAGGCTGAGTTCGTTGTTCCCGAAAAGGGTTCCGTGATCCTGCCCGAGGCTATCACCCCCAAGGCTGAGAAGGCTGAAGAGGCTGCTGAGGAAGCAGCTCCCGAGGCTGAGGCTGAGGAAGCAGCTGAGTAATCATGTTGGCTGACGCACTCGAACACCTGGTTCGAGGGATTGTCGATCGTCCGGAGGACGTGAAGGTGCGCCTGCGCACTCAGCGTCACCGTGAGACCCTTGAGGTCCGCGTGCATCCGGATGACCTGGGCCGAGTTATCGGCAGGTCCGGTCGTACCGCCAAGAGCATCCGTCTGGTGATGGACGCTATTTCTGATGGCGAGCCGATGCGTATCGACATTATCGACACCGACAAGAAGCGACGCTAGCTCGTAAACGCTTGAAGCCCCCGCTCCCGGAATTTTTCCGGAAGGCGGGGGCTTTCGCGTACCCGATTTCTCGGTCTGAGTTATCTGCGTGAGTTATCAGTGCGAGTTATCAGCATGAGTTATCCGTGCGAGCGCTCGCTCCGGCCGCCGTGGAGGCGGGGGAGAGGCAGCAGAGAGACGGCAGAATGCGCCCGTCCTAAGTGCCCGGTAGAATAGTGGGAGCCGTGCACGTGCACGGCGTAGGTTTTTAGCTTGTATCCAGCGGAGGAAAATTATGCAGGTTGTGGTGGCTCGTATCGGTAAGCCTCACGGTATTCGTGGTGAGGTGACGGTTCAGCTCTTTACTGATGCCCCGCAGGAGCGTTTTGCCCGCGGCGAGGTGCTCGGTATCGAGAATTTTAAGCCCGGCTCTGCTGCCGCTTCGGTGGCGCCTACCGGTGAGCTGACGGTTGCCGGTGCCCGCTGGAACAAGAAGATTCTGGTGGTCCGTTTTGATGAGGTGACTACCCGCAATCAGGCTGAGGAGCTGCGCGGTAGCCGCCTGGTTTACGAGGTTCCCGAGGATGAGGGCGATGAAGAGGGCTTCTACGAGCAGGAGCTGGTGAACCTGCCCGTGTACCTGCTGGCGGACGTTCCCGAGGGTGAGAGCCCCGTGGATAACCCGGCTGTGGGTAAGCCGCTGGGTAAGGTGACCGGTCTGCAGACCATGCCGGTTCAGGATTTGTTGCTGATTAAGCTGGCTCGTTCGCCGCGTCTTGCCTCCGGCGCGGGTGAAGAGATCATGATTCCTTTTGTTGAGGAGATTGTGCCCGAGGTGGTTCCCTCGACCGAGGATGAGCCCGGCTTTGTGCTGCTGACCCCTCCGGCGGGTTTGATTGACCTGGTCGAGGACGCTGAGCAGGATTCTGCGCAGGCGACCGAGCAGGCGGGGGAGTAGTCCGTGCGCTACGATGTGGTCACGATTTTCCCCGAGTATCTGGAGCCGCTGAAGCTGTCCCTGCTGGGTAAGGCACGCGAGAAGGGTCTGGTGGATCTGCACCTGCATGATTTGCGTGAGTACACGTTTGACCGTCACCGCACGGTGGATGACACTCCGTACGGCGGTGGCGCGGGCATGGTGATGAAGGCGGAGCCGTGGGGTTTGGCGCTGGATGAGGTGCTTGCCGCCTCCCCGCTAAACGCCGCTACCGAAGATGCGTCTGAGGGTGCCGAGTCTGAGGGCACTGGGCCCGCCGAACCCGCCGCTGATACCCGCCCGCTGCTGATTGTCCCGTCCCCGGCGGGTGCCGTTTTCGATCAGGCGATGGCGTACAAGCTGGCGGAGGAGAAGCATATTGTCTTCGCTCCGGCGCGCTACGAGGGCATTGATGAGCGTGTGCTGGACTGGGCGCAGGAGAGCTTCCGCGTGATGCCCGTATCCCTGGGCGATTACGTGCTCTACGGTGGTGAGGTTGCGGTCATGGCGATGATTGAGGCTATCACCCGCCTGATTCCGGGCGCGATGGGTAACCCCGCCTCCCTGGAGGAAGAGTCGCATACGGGCGGTCTGCTGGAGTATCCGGTGTACACGAAGCCCGCCGTGTGGCGTGACCGTGAGGTGCCGGAGGTACTGCTGTCGGGTAATCACGGTGCGATTGCGCGTTGGCGTCGTGACCGTCAGATTGAGCGCACCCTGGAGCGCCGCCCGGACCTGCTGGAGGCGTACCCGGTGGAGCAGTGGGATAAGAAGGATCGCCGCTTCTTGGCTGAGCGCGGGGTGCATTTTGCGAACCCGGCGAAGGCGGCTCAGAAGAAGGCGAAGAAGAACCCCGCACCGCAGGCTGATAGCGCGGCTCAGGCGGCACAGCCTGATACTGCACAGTCTAATACCGTGCAGCCTAATACCGTGCAGACCCAGCCGGAATCCTAAGCTTCGAACGGGTGCCTGTGAGTGCCTCGTGATTCTCTGAATGGGGGTTAGCGTCATATAACTGTTAGTTGGCGCTAACCCCTATTTTTTGTGCCCGCGACCCGTTATTCTGAGGTTACCCTCGCTAAGAACATAGCTTACCTATAGCTGGTGCGAGGTTGTAACCCGCTTTCATCGTTGAAAGCATGTACTCAACAGAAGGAGGACACATGTCCGTTGTTAAGGTTCACCGTTTGGCTGTCGTTGGCGACAACCGTGCTGAGCTGGAGAAGCGCTTTGCCGCTGCCCGCCACATCGCTGACTCTTTCCCCGGCTTTGAGGGTTTTGAGCTGTGGCGCCCCCTGGATGAGGGCGGCGACTATTTCGTGGTGACCCGCTGGGTTGATGAGGCAAGCCACGATGCGTATGCGGCGGCTCGTCGTGAGCGTGACCCGAATACTGTTGTCTCTCACGCTGATGGCACCATGAGCTTCGAGAAGGTGGAGTTCAGCGAGTAACCGGTCGCGGCGAGTAACCTGTCACTCTGGGGAATTAATAGGTAAACCCCACCGGTAATCGCTCTGAGTAGGGGTTTATCTCATTTTTATCTCAAATAGTGAGGGGCCGCACTAACTTTTCTACATATTGCTTTAAGTGGGTATTAGCCCATGTGGAGGCGATATAGGGAAGGGTCGGTGCGGCCCCTCCTTGATTTTTCGGGGCATAAAATCTGCAGGTATTTCGTGGTGGTTGGATATGTGGGTTCGGCGCTATAAAACACCTGAATTGTGGTCAATAAATGCCCCTGAAATCCTTCAATCCGAAAGTGACACTTTAATGCAAAAAGGTTATTATTGTTCCCGAGAGCACACTTCGTCCGTGCCGGTAGTTCGGGCGAGGACAGCGATCCCCTCTCGGTTACATCGCATGAGACAGCCGAGTCACTCAAGGGAATATTCAGCGCACCCGTGTGAGTACCTCCTCTGCATAGGAAGGTCTGGCAGGGGAGCCGACTCAACTATCACGTATTCACACAAGTGGTGCATGGTACTGGACCCCGCAATATATGGGATGGGAGCTTGGTGGTTCGAGCGTTCATCGTGGTTGATGACCCTCCCAGCCGCGGATAGAAAAGTGCTTTGCTTAGCGGGTGAGCAACTCGGTGGTCCGGACCGAAGCTGACCCGCTCCGCTGTTTAAAACCGACTTTTACACGTCCCAGACTTGGACTATACGTTACCTAGCGTTCCTGTACCTAGTGCTTTTCGGGTACCGGGCGCTCGCGGAACTCGATTGGCCGCTTCGCCTTGGGCAGCGAGTACATGACGCGCAGGTACGCATCCTCGACCAGCTCCTCCAGCACCCGCTCGGTGACACCCTCGCCGGCTCCCACAGAGATCCAGTGCCGCTTATTCATGTGCCATGCCGGAATAATGCTCGGGTAGATGCGCCGCAGCACCTCCGACTCTTCCGGGTCGGTCTTCAGGTTCACAATGGGGTAGCCGATACCCTCCGTGTACATGGCGAACATCTTGCCGCCGATGCGGTACACCGTGTGCTCGGGCCCGAACGGCTGGTCGGAGGTTGCCAGAGGCATGGCGAGCGCGATGCGGTACAGGGTCTGCTCCAGGTCCTCGGGCCGCAGAACTTTGGGGGAGGGGTTTGTGCTCATAGCTTCGAGTCTAGTGCCCCGCACGGTACCCCGCCTAGCACGCAACCTAAAACTCTCGTACCCTCAGCCGAATCCACGCTAAAATAGGTAACTATGGCTGAATTTATTTATCAGATGATCAAGGCCCGCAAGACTGTGGGCGACAAGGTCATCCTTAACGACGTGACGATGTCGTTCTTCCCCGGCGCCAAGATCGGTATGGTTGGCCCGAACGGTGCGGGTAAGTCGACCATCCTGAAGATCATGGCTGGCCTCGACCAGCCCTCCAACGGTGAGGCGCGCCTGACCGCAGGCTACAGTGTGGGCATCCTCATGCAGGAGCCGCCGCTGAATGAAGAGAAGACCGTTCTGGGCAACGTTGAAGAAGGCGTGGGCGAAATCAAGTCCAAGCTGGACCGCTTCAACGAAATCTCCGCCCTCATGGCTGAGCCCGACGCTGACTTCGACGCCCTCATGGAAGAAATGGGTCAGCTGCAGGAAGCTATCGACGCCGCTAACGCATGGGACCTCGACTCCCAGCTGGAGCAGGCGATGGAGGCGCTACGCTGCCCGCCCGCTGACATGCCCGTCACCCACCTCTCCGGTGGTGAGCGCCGCCGCGTGGCACTGTGCAAGCTGCTGCTGCAGAAGCCCGACCTGCTGCTGCTCGACGAGCCCACCAACCACCTGGACGCAGAGTCCGTGCTCTGGCTGGAGCAGCACCTGCAGTCCTACGAGGGTGCCGTCATCGCGATTACCCACGACCGTTACTTCCTCGACCACGTGGCAGAATGGATCGCCGAGGTTGACCGCGGTAACCTGTACCCCTACGAGGGTAACTACTCCACCTACCTGGAGAAGAAGCGCGCCCGCCTCGAAGTTCAGGGCAAGAAGGACGCTAAGCTCGCTAAGCGCCTGAGCGAGGAACTGGACTGGGTCCGCTCCAACGCTAAGGGCCGCCAGGCTAAGTCGAAGGCTCGTCTGGCACGCTACGAGGAGATGGCTGCGGAGGCTGAGAAGACCCGCAAGCTTGACTTCGAAGAGATTCAGATTCCTCCGGGACCCCGCCTGGGTAACGTCGTTATTGAGGCTGAGAACCTGCAGAAGGGCTTCGACGGCCGTTCCCTGATTAACGGTCTGTCCTTCTCCCTGCCCCGTAACGGCATTGTGGGTGTGATTGGTCCGAACGGTGTGGGTAAGTCCACCCTGTTCAAGACCATCGTTGGCCTGGAGCCCCTCGACGGCGGCGAGCTGAAGGTCGGCGAGACCGTGAAGATCTCGTACGTTGACCAGAACCGCGCGAACATCGACCCGGAGAAGAGCCTCTGGGAGGTCGTCTCTGACGGTCTGGACTACATCCAGGTCGGCAACGTTGAAATGCCTTCGCGTGCGTACGTTTCCGCGTTCGGCTTCAAGGGCCCGGACCAGCAGAAGAAGGCGGGTGTGCTCTCCGGTGGTGAGCGCAACCGCCTGAACCTGGCGCTGACCCTCAAGCAGGGTGGTAACCTGCTGCTGCTCGATGAGCCCACTAACGACCTGGACGTTGAGACCCTCGCATCCCTGGAAAATGCGCTGCTGGAATTCCCCGGCTGCGCCGTGGTCGTCTCTCACGACCGTTGGTTCCTGGACCGCGTGGCAACCCATATCCTGGCGTGGGAGGGCACCGACGAGAACCCGGATCAGTGGTACTGGTTCGAGGGTAACTTCGAGTCCTACGAGAAGAACAAGATTGAGCGCCTCGGCCCCGAGGCCGCCAAGCCGCACCGCGTGGTGCACCGCAAGCTGACCCGATAGGGTTTAGTTCGGTAGCGAGCCCCGCCTCCTGCGCTGTTGAAGCGTGGGGATGCGGGGCTTTGCTGTGCCCGCTAGATGCCATATGCGCTGGATGCCGTACGCGCTGTGTGTACTGGATGCTGCGCGCGTTGGCTGCTGTATGTGCTGGCGAGGGGAGGGTCGCGTGTTCGCCGGTAGAAATAGTTCGCTCAGTGGCGACCGATATATCGTGGCGGACTTCATATTTACGGTTTATAATGGGTATGTGCGTAAGTACAACTGACACATGTGATTACGAAGAGAAGAGCATTATGCTTTCAAAATATAACTGGATGTCCTTGGTTACCGGTCTGTTGCTGATTGCAGCGGCAATCTACATGTTCGCCAATCCCGCTATTCCGCTGGTAGTTCTGGGTTATGTGTTCTCCATTTCGGTGTGGCTTGGTGGCGTGTTTGAACTGGTACGTTACTTCGGCACGCCAAAGCAGGCACGTACCGGCTGGGACCTGGTTGACGGCATCTTGACCGTGGTGGCTGGCCTGATTCTGCTGACTGCCTCGGTGGGTGCACAGGCAACCTTCATCCCGACCATTGTGGGTACGTGGATGATTATGTGGGCGCTGATTCGTCTGATGACTGCCCAGGGCGTGAAATACCTGAGCTACGCCGCCGGACGCCACCTGCAGCTCTCTGCTATTGGTACCCTTATTCTGGGCTTGCTCGTGGTGCTGTTCCCGATAATCTACGGCGTGGCGGCAGTATGGATGGCAGCACTGGGTCTTCTGGTGACCGGTCTGGTATTCGTGGGTGACTTCTTTGTTTCCCGCCGCACCAAGAGCACCGTGCACATTTCCCCGGACGGTGTGATTGACGGCGAAGCTAAATAAGAGCTTCCAAACGGCTTCTAGACCGTACACTAGAACATAAGAAAGACCGTGTGAGACAACCACCTCACACGGTCTTTCTGTATGCTCTGCCAGGTTCGCCTGACGCCTTCCGGTAGTCCTAGCGGTGCTCTGCTTTATCGATATTCCGGCAGGCGGAACATCATTTCCTGCGCCACGGTCGCCACCAGCTCACCGGAACGATTGAAAATCGAACCCTGCGCGAGCATCCTGCCGCCCTGCGCGCTCGGGGAATCCAGCACGTACAGCAGCCACTCGTCGGCGCGCGCCGGGCGGTGGAACCACATCGCGTGATCCAGCGAGGCGCTCTTGAGGCCCGGTTCCAGCCAGAACTTGCCGTGACGACGCAGAGCAGGCTCCAGCGGCAGGTAATCCGAAGCGTAGGCGATAGCGGCGCGGTGCTCCGCCTCCGACGCCTCAGAACCATCAGCATGCACCAGGCGGTCAAAGGTCTTGAACCACACGCAGGCACGCGGCTGTGTCGAGGAGGCATCCGGCTGAGTGTACAGGGGCGCATCCACGTGGCGCATATCAATCGGACGTTCCCACGCTACCGCCTGTGCAATGGGGTGGGGGAGCTGGCCCAGATAATCGCTGACCTTCGGAAGGGACTCGGGGTCCGGAACCTCCGGCATGGTGACCGCGGTGTGCTCCGGGCCGCGGCTATCCGCCTGGAAAGACATAATTGCAGAGAACATGGGCGCCTCATCCTGGAACACCTGCACGCGGCGGGTCGAGAAGGAACGGCTATCATTCAGACGCTGAGCGGCAAAGAACAGTTCACGCTCAATATCGCCGGGACGCAGAAAATAGGCGTGAATCGAGTGGATGTACTTGCCCTCCACCGTGCGGTCGGCGGCAATAATCGACTGGGCAAGAACCTGACCACCGAAAGTACGCGGCTGCTCGCGGGTGAGCGTCACGCCGGTAGACACTTCATCACTACCGAAGGAAGCGGGCGCCGCCTCCACGGGGGAGAGGTCCAGCATCCGCATGAGGTTTTGGGTCACAGTGGGCTTGGTCATGGTTTTATTCTCGCACGTTTTCAATGAACCGGTTTCTGGCGTAGAGTGGGAGAGCATACTCTGAGACAACCACGACAGGTTGATTCGGAACATTGACTAGGAACAACGGCCCGGATTATCGATCTGGATGAACAATCCGGAACGTTCCCCTAACACACCATCGCACGATATCACCCACCAACTTGCCACCGAGCAGGCCAACGCCGAAAAGGAGCAGAAATGACTACGCCGTCTGACACCACCCCTGACACCGCACAGGACAACGCTCCCGACCAGAACAGCGCACCGAACGCGGCGGCACCCATTGAACTCAAGTACAACCCCCACGAAGGCGTGGAGGAACCCTTCCTGATTCTGCCCGGCGGCGCGCAGGGTGCCGCAGTGGTGAAGGACCTTGCCACCTACATTTCTCGCGCCCTGGCGGTGAACCCGGACGCCGCTATCCGCCTGACCGCGCGCGGCCACGTGGTGGCGGTATTCGCCTGTTCCCTGGAGCCGGAGGACGCCTCCTCGGACACCCCGGTCATTATGGGTCTGCGTGCCCTGCACCTGCTGGCTGACTCCACCCTGGACATGACCGTACAGGCGCAGGCGCTGCTGGACCGTCTGGCGCGTCTGCAGAAGCAGGCAGAAGAACAGAGCAACGAAGAGAACCCGCAGCTGGTGCTGTTCATGCCGCCGGTGACCGTCAACGCCAGCTGGGCTGGCAAGTCAGCCCCGCTCAGCGGCTGGTACGAGGTTGGTACCGTCCCGGTTGAAGAGTTCCACCGCGCCACCGCAGAAGGCCTGGAGGCGGTAGAACGCGCCCTGCCCGAGAACCCCGGCGCTGCTGTGCTTTCTACGGTGCGCTCGCGTATTTGGTCCTCCGATATGGTGCTGGAGTACCTACCTGAGTTCGATACCGTGCTTGTACCGACCGGCGCGGCATTCGCCCTGCGCGTGTTTGGTTTCATCCCGGAAGGCTTCACGGGCGATCTGCCGCTGTTCGCTGCGCATGTTGGTTCGGAGGAGTGGCTGCGCATTGTGGCGCCCGCCGGTATGGTGCTGGTGCGCCGCGGGTCCGGTTCGCTACTCTAACTTTCCTCGAGACATTTCTAGACTCTTTACGCTGGTGGTGTGGGCTCTTTGCCTGCGCCACCAGCGGTTTTCTATGCTGTATGACATCAATAGGGTAGTTGTAATAATGACATTCGATAGGGCATTACTTTACGAAAATAGGGTATTCTAGAAAGACTACGCCCTTTCACCGGGGCGTCTTTGACACACCGATTACCAGCCACACCGCACGGGAACTCTTCCGCCGCGCCCTCACCAGGCGCATTCTTCCCGTACGGATCGAAAGTGAGACCTATATGGATCTGATTGCAGTCGACATTGACGGTACCCTTGCCAGCAACCGAGATCAGATGGACAAGTACCTGACCGGTTTCTTCGCAAGTAACCGCCGATTCTTCAAGGCCATCCGCAACGCCACGGTCAATGTTGAAATTGCCGACCGTGTTCGCGAAATCGCGGCAGACACCGGCGCAGAGGTCGTAGTAATTACCGGCCGCGATGGCACCTACATGAAGGAATTGAACCAGTTCATCGCCCGCGCAGGTCTGGAACCCAAGCACGTGTTCGCTAAGCCCGGCAACGACGGCTCCAACAGCCCCGCATGGAAGGACTCCGTCATTGAGTCCCTGATTGCTGACGGCAACCGCATTATCCACGCTTTTGAAGACACCGACCACGAGGTGTACCTGCGCCGCGGCATTCCCGTCACCTGGGTCGCCCCGATTCGCGACTACATTGGCGAATGGCACTACGAGTCGATCGACATTGACCCGGTCGCCTGGGCTGCCGAGCAGCGTGAGAAGGAAGCCGCTCGTGAGCGTCAGAAGCGTCGCCTTGCGGAGGGCGTGCTCGCACACCAGAAGGCCGAGGCGAAGGAACGCCAGGCAAACGTCGCGGCATAAAACCCGCACACTAACTTGAGAGCTGCGGTGGGTAACCCACTCAAACGAATGAGGCGCCGGAAGGATTCAATCCTCCCGGCGCCTCATTCTAATGCTATATGCGTTGATCGAAGCTGATGTACTCGGCTGATTAGGCGGTTAGTTTACACAGTGCTGAGCAGTTTACGCAGCGCCGAGCAGTTCACGCAGGCGAGCCGCAAACGGTGCCGCCAGCTTATGGTGCGCCTTCTCCTTCAGATGCACGCCATCAGCCATGTCACCCTCAGCCAGGTAGAGGCTCTGCCAGCCCGAGGTGTCCATGAACAGCACGCCGGTCTCGCGGGCACCCTGCCTTGCCACCTCGTTTGCCACGTGACGCTTATGCGCCACCTGCTTATCCGGTGCAGACGCCTCATCCATAGACACCACACCACCGAACACAATCTTCGACGACGGGTACATACGTCGCAGCTGCTCAATGACCTGAGTCTGGTGAGCGTTCACGTGCTCGCGCGCCTTCGTCTCATCCTCGTGAATGTAAATGTCATTGCCGGAGGCGTCCAGGTAAATCACGCCGGGGTTACCGCTTGGCAGCGCCCAACGGCCACCCATCACACCCTGATAGTAGGAAGGGCACACACCCTCGCGGGCAGTCACAAAACCGATGCCGCCGCAACGGAACAGATACGGGACGAAACCTGCCTGCTTCAGACCCAAACCAACCCAGGAGGTTGCGGTCACCTGCGAGTCACCAATCACCAGGGCATCCTTAGCGCCAAGAACATTGGTGTTACGCGGCAGACCGTTCGCCTTATCCCAGTAGAGTTCAGCCTTCTCAAACTTGGTGTACAGAACGCCCTTCTTGGATCGCCAGCTCACCGGCAGACCCTCCCAACCGGCAAAGTCGCTGTACCCGCGCTGCTTCCACCAGTGCTCGTAGACGCCGGATTCCACCGCAACCGGACCGTACTTGGGGGTGTACATGACCACGCCACCCTTGAACTGCTGAACCAGCATGTCGGCGGCATCAGCGGAGGTGGGGAACGGCGCCTGAATCTCACCGGTTGCCTGCGCGCCCTCCTTGCCGAAGGCGTTCTGCGCGGTGCGTTCCATCTTCTGCGCCGGGGTGGTCGGTTCCGGAGTCGGCTCGGGGGAGGGGGACTCGCTGGGGCTTTCCTGCGCCGACTGGGTAGGCTCGGCGCCCGTAGCAGCGGTAGCGGCGGTGCTACCGGGCGCGGTGAAGCCTCCTGCGGAGTACATGCCAAAGGAACCGGCGGCAACCACAGCAAGGATTGTGCCGGTCAGAGAAACTTTCGCGATAGGAGACTTGATAGAAGGCATGCACAACAGTATACGATAGGCGCAACCCCAAGTAGAGAGCTTTTGAGGGATATTCAAATGAAAATAACAAAAAATATGCACCGCAGTGACAAGAATTAGACTCGGTGTGCAAACCTGTATGCAAACCGGTGTGCAACTTGGGGCACAACTCAAAATAGAACCGGCATACCCCCCCATATAGAAACGTCCCCTCCCACCCCGAATCGGGGTAGAAGGGGACGAATAAAAACTTATGAGAGCAGGTGGCGAACCCGCCTCAGCTCACAAGCATTGTTAGATGTCAGCCGCCTGAACCTTCAGCGCACGAGCCACGCCGTCGCGTGCCTCCGCAATCTGACGGTACAGAGCCGCAGCATCCTCAGGCAGAGAAGCCAGGTACGCCTCGGTACGCTCCAGCAGCTCAGCGGTCGGCTCGCTCGGGTACATGCCACCAATAATCTGCATGGAAATCTCGTGCGAACGCGAACGCCAAATACCCTCAATCTGCTCGAAGTACGGCTCATTGTACTGGGCAATCAGCTCGGGCTTGCCGGACTTGAAACCGGAAATAGCGTAACGCTGAATCATGTTCGACAGCTCGCCGGTCACCATGATCTTGTTCCAGTACTCAGCCTTAGCCTCCGCGGTCGGAATCGACGCGTATGCCTGAGCGGCGTACTGCTGACCGTTCGCGGTATTGTCGTTCTCCAGCTCCGCAGCAATCTGCTCGGCGGAGAAACGGCCACCGGTAGCCAGGCGGCACACCAGGTTCCAACGCAGGTCAGCGTCAATATCCAGGCCCTCAAGGGTCAGCTCACCCTCGAAGAGACGCTGCACGTTGTCGTACTGCTCCTCGGTGCGGGTCTGGTTGATGAACGCCTGCAGCAGCTGCAGCTGAGCATCCGAGTCGGGCTCTGCAACGCATGCCAGCTCCCACAGACGGTCAGCGGCACGGTGGCGGGTCTCCTCGCGAGCCTCAGGAGCCACGAAGGAGTGCAGAGTAGCGGACAGGTTGTTGATCTGGGTGCGCAGAGCGGTGGAGTTGGTCTCCTTACCGATGTTGTTCAGCACCAGGTCAACGTACTTACGCGCCGGCATCTGAGCGTCACGCACGGTATCCCAGAGCGAACCCCAGACCACGCCGCGAGCCACGGACGAATCAATGTCACCCAGGTGCTTGATAGCGGTCTCGATGGAACGCTCGTCCAGGCGAATCTTAGCGTACGCCAGATCCTCATCGTTCAGCAGCAACAGGTCGGGGCGCTTCTTGCCGAGAGCCTCCTCAACCACGGTCAGCTCGCCGTCAATGTCCAGCTCGATGCGGTCGGTGCGGGTCAGCTTACCGTCCACCAGGTTGTAGAAACCAATCACGGCACGGTGCGGGCGCAGGGTCTCGAAGCCCTCAGCGTAGGACTGGCGGATGCCCAGGTTCGAAATGTTGCCCGCCTCATCATTCTCAACCTCAACGGCGAGAGTGTTCACACCAGCGGTCTCAAGCCACTTAGCGCTCCACGCACGCACGTCACGGCCGGAGGTGCGCTCCAGCTCAACCAGCAGGTCGTCCAGAACGGTGTTGCCCCAGCTGTGCTTATCGAAGTACACCTTCAGAGCAGCCATGAAGTTCTCCTGGCCAACCCACGCCACCATCTGACGCAGCACCGAAGCGCCCTTCGCGTACGTAATGCCGTCGAAGTTCACCTGAACATCGGCAAGGTCACGGATCTCAGCCACAATCGGGTGGGTCGAAGACAGCTGATCCTGACGGTATGCCCAGGTCTTCTCCGATGCGGCGAAGGTAGCCCACGCCTCCTTCGCGTAGCGGGTGTTCTCCGCAGCAGCCAGGGTCGACATGAACTCAGCGAAGGACTCGTTCAGCCACAGGTCGTTCCACCACTTCATGGTGACCAGGTCGCCGAACCACATGTGAGCCAGCTCGTGCAGAACGGTGATAGCGCGGCGCTCACGCAGAGCCTCCGCAACCTTGGAACGGAAGACGTAAGTCTCCAGATAGGTCACGCAGCCAGCGTTCTCCATCGCACCGGCGTTGAACTCGGGCACGAACAGCTGATCGTACTTTTCGAACGGGTACGGGGTCTTGAACTGCTCCTCGTAGAACTCGAAGCCCTGACGGGTCAGCTCAAACATGTCCTCAGCATCCACAAACGGCATGAGGGACTTACGAGCGTACACACCCAGCGGAATCACGCGACCCTCAGAGTTAGTCAGCTCGCTGGTGACCTTCTCGTAGGGGCCAGCCACAATCGCGGTAATGTACGAAGACATGCGCGGGGTCGGCTTGAAGAACCAAGTCTTCGCACGGCCGCAACCGCACTCCTTCTCCTCAACCTTCACCTCGGGCTGGTTAGACACAACCACCCAGTGCGAGGGAACGCGCACAATAAACTCGAACTCAGCCTTCAGGTCGGGCTGCTCAAAGACGGGGAACACGCGGCGGGAGTCCGGCACCTCAAACTGGGAGTACAGGTACACTTCGCCGTCGGCGGGGTCCACGAAACGGTGCAGACCCTCACCGGTGTTGGTGTAGAACATCTCTGCGTCAATGACCAGGGTGTTCTCAGTAGCAAGGTTCGGCAGCTGGATGCGCTCGCCGTCCGCCAGGTCGGTGCTCAGCTCTTCGCCGTTGAGGTTAATGGACTTGACCGAGGAGGTGATGGCGTCAATGAAGGTGGAGGCACCTTCCTGAGCGTCGAAGCGAATTTCAACCTTCGAGGAGAAGACGTCTTTGTCCTTCGGCAGGTCGAGTTCAATACGGTACGAGTGCACGCGCTTAATAATGGATGCGCGTTCGGTTGCCTCATTGCGGGTTAGGTTCAGGCCGGGCATACAGCTCCCTCTCCTTAGATGTGAATAGCGTGCCGTGTTGACACGCCCTGTCATGGTGCGCTGGTTCCCGAGGTGCGCGGCTCCTGCGACGCTGCATACGTAGCGCTGGAGGCGTTCAAGCTTGGGCGCGGCGAATCGGGACACCAAAAAGTGCCATACCCCACAGTCTACCGTATAGGTGGGGGTTTAGAAGGTTCCGCATTACCCGAACCCGCGCGAATTCGATACAGTTAAGACAGAAAAAACCCAAACGGGGAAGCGTATCCCACCTGATGGATGCGCGGCGCACTCTAGCAACGGCGCTCAGAACTGAGAACCGGCGCCTCCCACGAACGCACAAACGCACGTCACACCAAATCACCAGGAGAGTACCATGCGCGTACACATCGCAACCGACCACGCTGGCCTCGAACTGAGCCACTACCTGATCGAGTCCCTCACCGCTGCGGGCTACGAAATGATTGACCACGGCCCCGCCGACTACGACCCGCTGGACGACTACCCCTCGTTCTGCATTAACGCAGCCCTTGGCGTGAAGCGTGACCGCGAGGCTGGCCTGGACTCCCTGGGTATTGTGCTGGGCGGTAGCGGCAACGGCGAGCAGATGGCGGCGAACAAGGTTGATGGTATCCGCGCGGCTCTGGCGTGGAACCACGACACCGCGGCACTGGCTCGCGAGCACAACAATGCACAGGTCGTTGCTGTGGGCGGCCGCCAGCACAGCAAGGAAGAAGCACTGGAAATCATCAAGGTCTTCCTGGCTACCCCCTGGACCAACGAGGAGCGTCACGCACGCCGTATCGGTCAGCTGGCTGAGTACGAGCAGACCGGCGACATTGCCGGCAAGCAGATTGACGCTGCCTAAGCTCTAAAATCTGAGGCGCATAGTGCAGGCTATGCGCCTCAGTCGTCTTTGCACCCCATATAATCCGCACTATTTCTAGCCGACAAGTTTTCGAGGAGAACCCGTGCCCGAAGGCCACTCCATCCACCGTATTGCCCGCCAAATCAGTGACGTCTTCACCGGCGAGCGCGTGCAGGTTTCCTCCCCGCAGGGCCGCTACGCCGAGGGTGCCGCCCTGCTGGATGGGCACACCATCACCGGGGCGTACGCGCACGGTAAGCACCTGTTCGTGACCTTCGAGAACGACCTGACCCTGAACGTGCACCTGGGTATTTACGGTAACTGGAGCTTCGGTGGGGATGAGACGTTCACGGGTGCTTCGAGCATTGGCGCGCCCCGCAAGATCGGCGAAAAAGAATACGCGGCGGGGGAGGGGGAACCCTACGCCGGTCCTCCCGAACGGAAGAGTACGGTGCGTTGCCGTATTGTTTCGGAGCACGGCTGGGCGGACCTGGTGGGCCCGACTATCTGCCGCACCCTCACTCCGGAGGAGGTGCGCACCGTCCGCTCCAAGCTCGGCCCCGACCCGCTCAACCCGGATGCCGACCCCGAACAGTTCTACCGCGCCGCACGTAAGAGCTCCCGCCCGATTGGCGTGATTCTGATGGACCAGGCGGCAATCTCCGGCGTGGGCAATATCTTCCGCGCCGAATCGCTGTACCGCCAGGAAATTGACCCGCTACGCCCCGGCAAGAGCCTCAGCGACGAGGAACTGGAGCGACTCTGGGAGGACAATAAGCACCTGCTGGTCATCGGCGTGCGCGTGGGGCGCATCATCACCACCGAGCCCGAAGACCGCCCCGGCGTGCCCGAAACCGAAGCGTGGCCCGACCACGCGAACTACGTGTACATGCACCACGGCGAGCCCTGCCGCCGCTGCGGAACGACCATCCGCATGGAGGAAATCGCCGGCCGCAAACTCTACTGGTGCCCCGGCTGCCAGGTCTAGTGATATTCGGCTCTAACTCACGGCTGTGGATACGAGAAAAGCGAGGAGTCCTCGATAGTAAATTGGGGCTCCTCGCTTAGCTCTACTGCTCTGATTTTGTGAGGGCTTATGAAGTGAAGATGAATTTCTCGCCCTTAGAGAGGCGCTGAGCCCACTCCTTCAGCTGTGCATTATCAACATTTCCACCCTGTTGCTTCACAAACTTCTGCAGTTCCGGCAGAATCAACTCCACCGGTTTGCCCTTCATAGTTGAGGCGATGCGGTCAAACTCATGCTGATATTTCTGAGTCGTTGCAGCAATCTGTTGCTGTACAAGCTTTTCCAAAGCTTTTTCATTAATCTTCAAGGTCACTGGATTTTCCTATCTAAAATAGAATATCTTCGAATAAGTGTACCATATTTTACGGTATATAATCCGCATTGATGCAAATATTCGTATTTGTCTCCGATTATTCTACTGGAGTGAAGTTTTTTGGGGTGAGGTAAGTGTGGTGGGGGGCCTGTATTGTTGGGTATGACGGGGGCGTGCGGATTCCGAGCGCGCGAGGAAACAAATCCGCATGTGGAAGCGGTTCTCACGATTCGTTCAGGATAGTTCTCGAGGGGGTGACGGGCTGGAGGGCGAAAATCCCGAGCGCGCGAGGGAATGTATTTTCGCCCGGAAGCGATTCCCGGAATCCCCGGAATGCAAAAAGGCCCCGACGCTTGCGTCGGAGCCTTTTTCATGGAGGGGATGACGGGAATCGAACCCGCGTAATCAGTTTGGAAGACTGAGGCTTTACCATTAAGCTACATCCCCGGAATGGAACTTGACCATAGTAGCGAGGTTCCATCTGTGCTGTCAAACTCTTTGGCGTGTTGGCACGGTTTTGTGTGCTGGCTTTGCCTGTTCTTGTGGGCGCTCGCCTCCTCTTTTTGTGCCGGTCTGCCCATCCTTATTAGGGGAGTACGCGCTCAGTGGAAATAAACCGCGCACGAGCCGCTGTGTTGGGCATTTAGCGGGAAAACAGGTAAACTAGGGCACTGACTGTGTTAAACACGCAAGTGTGCAACACGGTCGGTTTCACGGGGCGTGGCGTAGCTTGGCTAACGCGCCTGCTTTGGGAGCAGGAGATCGCAGGTTCGAATCCTGTCGCCCCGACGTGAAACGGTTGCCGCGACGCTACAAGGTCGTGGCGCTCTTTCCACTAAGCAACCGCGGCACACACGATTCGTGCCGCACCGAAACTATATGAGGAGATCACGGACGTGAAGACCGCCGTCGAGAAGCTCAACCCGACCCTCGCAAAGATTGAGGTCGAGGTTCCCTTCGCAGAATTCAAGCCCTACCTGGACCGCACCTACAAGAACCTCTCGGGTCAGATCAGCGTTCCCGGCTTCCGCAAGGGTAAGCTGCCCAAGCAGCTCATCGAGCAGCGTGCGGGCTTCGACTACATCGTCGAGGCATCCCTGAACGACGCTCTGAACGACTACTACGCACAGGCACTGGGCGAGAACGAACTCTCCCCCCTGGCACAGCCCGAGCTGGATGTTCAGTCCCAGCCCTCCACCGAGAACCGTGAGGCAGACGTCAAGCTGACCATCACCGTCACCGTCCGCCCCGAAATCGAGCTGCCCAACTACGAGGGCCTCGAGGTTGAGGTTGACGAGGTAGAGGTCACCGCTGAGGACGAGGTTCAGGCACTGGACGCTCTGCGTGAGCGCTTCGGCACCCTGAAGACCGTTGAGCGCCCCGCAGCTGACAAGGACTTCGTGACCATCGACATCGCAGCTGAGATCGACGGCGAGCAGGTTGACGCAGCAAACGACCTGTCCTACCAGATTGGTTCCGGCACCATGCTCGACGGCATCGACGAGGCTCTGACCGGCCTGTCCGCTGGCGAGGACGCGACCTTCGAGACCAAGCTCTCCGGCGGCGAGCACGCAGGCGAGCAGGCAACCATCAAGGTCAAGCTCTCCGCAGTCAAGGAGCGCGAGCTGCCCGAAGCTGACGACGAGTTCGCACAGCTGGCTTCCGAGTTCGACACCATCGACGAGCTGAAGGAAGACATCAAGAAGCAGGTTGCAGAAGCTAAGGTTGCCGAGCAGGGCACCCAGGCACGCGACAAGGTCCTCGCAAAGCTCGTTGAGCTCGTTGAGATCCCCGTCCCCGAGAAGGTTATCGAGGATCAGCTCGAGCAGCACTTCAACAACCCCAACGCTGAAGCAGGCCACGACACCGAGGAGCACCGCGCCGAGGTTCGCGAGAACACCGAGACCGCATTCAAGAACGAGATGGTTCTCGACGCTGTTGCGGACAAGGAAGAAGTGACCGTTGACCAGGCTGAGATGATTAACTACATCATCACCATGAGCTCCCAGTACGGCATGGACCCCAACCAGTTCGCACAGATGCTGGACGGCTCCGGCCAGGCTGGCGCACTGGTCGGCGAGGTTCGCCGCTCCAAGGCTCTGGCAGCAGTGCTGAAGACCGCAGTGGTCAAGGACACCAAGGGCAACGTTGTTGATCTGTCCAAGTACCTGGGCGAGGGCGAAGAGGCAGCTGCCTAAATCCCTGCCACGGTCTGCAAGAAGCCACCCCGCTAGAGGGCGTGAGCTGATTGCTTGAAACGTGTAGCCTCAGCGGGCATCCACCGAATTACCGGTTGGGTGCCCGCTGAGGCTCTTTTTACCCCAAACTATTCCGTTCTCAAGTTATTCCGTACCGAGGTTATCGCCTCGGCTTCACCCCCTGGCGAACGAACAACCCGAAGGGAAGCGGGGGAGAGCAACTATCGGTAAGGTAGTAGCAACGAAACTTTTCGCGTGCGCTCCGGCGCGTAAATCGCGCAAAGATGCAGCGAAGACCCATTAGAGAAGAAGAGGAAGAATGTCCAGCTACATGCCTCTGCCCATCGGCGCCTCCCAGGCAGCCGGCGTGGCGCCCGCGCCGTCTATGGCAACCCCCATCGTTGGTGCCCAGGAAGATTACGTCTACAACAGCCTCCTGAAGGAGCGCATTATCTGGCTCGGCTCCGAGGTGCGCGACTCCAACGCTAACCTCATCTGCTCCCAGATGCTGTTGCTCTCGGCTGAAGACCCCGAGGCAGACATCTACCTGTACATCAACTCGCCCGGCGGCTCCGTGACCGCTGGTATGGCAATCTACGACACCATGCAGCTCATCCCGAACGACGTGGTGACCGTGGTGACCGGTATGGCAGCATCCATGGGTCAGTTCCTGCTCACCGCAGGCACCATCGGCAAGCGCTACGCAACCCCGAACGCCCGCATCCTCATGCACCAGCCCCTCGGTGGTATTGGCGGTACCGCATCTGATATCCGCACCCAGGCTGAGCTGATTCTGGACATGAAGAAGCGCCTGGCAGAGATTACCGCTGAGCGCACCGGCAAGAGCCTGGAAACCATCCTGAAGGATAACGACCGCGACAACTGGTTCAACGCGGAAGAGGGCCTGGAGTACGGCTTCTTCGACCACATTGCGACCACCGCCGGTAAGCTGCCCGAATCGAAGAACGCATAAGGGAGATGCACATGAACTACCTGCCGAACGATATCACCACCTCGGCGCCGGCTATGCCGAGCAACCGCTACGTGCTCCCCAGCTTCGAGGAGCGCACCCCCTACGGTTACAAGCGTCAGGACCCGTACGCAAAGCTGTTCGAGGACCGCATCATCTTCCTGGGCACCCAGGTGGACGACGCATCCGCTGACGACATCATGGCTCAGCTGCTGGTGCTGGAGGCACAGGACCCCGAGCGTGACATCACCCTGTACATCAACTCGCCCGGCGGCTCCTTCACCGCAATGACCGCTATCTACGACACCATGCAGTTCATCCGCCCCGAGATCCAGACCGTGTGCCTGGGCCAGGCGGCATCCGCTGCAGCGGTTCTGCTGGCTGCCGGTACCCCCGGCAAGCGTCTGGCACTGCCGAACGCTCGCGTGCTGATTCACCAGCCCGCGCTGAGCGGCCAGCAGGGCGGTCAGGCATCTGACATCGAGATTCACGCGAACGAGGTTATGCGTATGCGTGAGTGGACTGCACAGACCCTGGCACTGCACTCGGGCAAGACCTACGAGGAAGTTGACCGTTCCATTGAGCGCGACAACATTCTGACTGCGGCTGCTGCTCTGGAGTACGGCCTGGTCGATAAGGTGCTGGAGTCTCGTAAGCTGCGTAAGCCTGCGACCAACACCGCTATTTCCCACACCTAAACTTTAGTTTTGAGGAATATTCCCGAGCGTTTTTCGGGGGAGGGGCGGCATCGCTCCGTGTGCGAGCCTTCGGGCTGGTGCGCGGTGCGGTGCCGCCCTTTTTGCACCCGCCGGGTGGGGGCGGCGAACCAAGCTGATATGTGGCGTTGACCTGCTCTTTCTTGCCGGGCTTTAGCGTCACATACCTATCGTCATATGCCGGAGTATCAGCCTCGCCGCCGTCATAAAAGACGCGCTTTGTCATATGCCCGGTAAGTCCGTTCATTTGCGGTGCGTAATTCTGAGTTCCGGGGTGAACTCCGGTAGCCTTAGAGAAGGAGAAAATTCGAGTATTTCATACCGGTTTCTCACTCAAACTAAGGCGCCCACCACCCACCGGTGCCCCTCCTAAGAAATCACCGCAGACATCAGGTCACTGACCCTTCTGCACCGATTTCACCACGCCGATCGAAAGGGAATCTTCGTGGCCACAGACATCATTGTGCCTCCCGAACAGCCCAACGCCAGCATGCGATGCTCCTTCTGCAAGAAGACTCGCGCGCAGGTTTTCAAGATTGTGCTCGGCCCGAATGTTTCCATCTGCGACGAATGCGTGGAGCTGTGCGAGGAGATCCTCGCTGAAGAGCGTCTGAAGGTGAAATCCTCCGCGGCGGCGCCTGCATCTCAGCTGGCTACTCCGCGCGAAATTTACAGCTACCTCAACGACTACGTCATCGGTCAGGACGCGGCGAAGCGCACCCTGGCGGTGGCGGTGTACAACCACTACAAGCGCATCCACGATATTGATAACCCGGTGCTGACCTCCCGCATTCTTTCGGCGACCGCGGGGGAGCAGGTGGAGCTGGGCAAGTCGAATATTCTGATGCTCGGCCCGACCGGCTGCGGTAAAACCTACCTGGCGGCAACCCTGGCGAAGAAGCTGGATGTGCCCTTCGCCCTGGTCGACGCAACCACCCTCACCGAGGCGGGCTACGTGGGTGATGACGTGGAGAACATTCTGCTGCGCCTCATCAACGTCGCTGACGGCGATATTGCTAAGGCTCAGCGCGGCATCATCTACATTGACGAGATTGACAAGATTGCCCGTAAGGGCGGCGAGAACCTCTCCATCACCCGTGACGTGTCCGGCGAGGGCGTGCAGCAGGCGCTGCTGAAGATTATTGAGGGCACCGTGGCGACCGTACCGCCGGAGGGCGGACGCAAACACCCGGCACACGCGAATATTGAGATCGATACCTCGAACATTCTCTTCATTGTGGCTGGCGCCTTCGACAATATTGACGACCGCATCGCAGCCCGCGTGGGTGCCGGCGGTATCGGTTTCGGTGCTGACCTGGGTGGCTCCGTGAAGAACCCGCTGGACCAGATCATGCCTGAGGACCTGGCGCACTACGGCATTATCCCTGAGCTGATTGGCCGCCTGCCGGTCATCTCGACCCTGAGTGAGCTCAACGAAGAAGAGCTGGCTCGCGTGCTGACCGAACCGAAGAACGCGCTGCTCAAGCAGTACCGCCACCTCTTCGCCCTGGACGGCGTGGACCTGGTCCTCGACGACGCAGCGATCGCGGCTATTGCCCGTCTCGCCGCCGAACGCGGCACCGGTGCCCGCGGCCTGCGCGCCATGATGGAGCAGATTCTGCAGCCGATTATGTTCGACATCCCGGACCGCACCGATGTGGTGTCCATCGTTATCGGTGAGGACACCGTGCTCAACGGCGCGGAACCCCGCTACGTGTTGCAGGCACCCGACCCCGAAACCGAGACCACCCGCACCGTGAAGGGGGAGGCGAAGGCTGCCTCCCTGAAGGAAGCGGACCGTCAGGCGGCATAACCGAATACTTCCAGCCGACAGGCTAGGGAATAAAGAAGCCGTCGCCCCGGTTATACGGGGTGACGGCTCACTAGCAGGTACTGCTCTCGCTGGCATGTCCTGATGAGCGTGTACCGAAGAATAAGCGCCGGCTCATAGAAGCGGCTGGCGCAACCGTATGAGAGAGGAACACTCATGACTGAGAACGCACCCGCACAGATTGATTTCTGGTTCGACCCGATCTGCCCCTGGTGCTGGATTACCTCCCGCTGGATTGGCGAGGTGCAGAAGGTCCGTAATGTTGAGGTGACCTGGCGTCCCTTCTCCCTGTCCATGCACAACCAGGGCCGCGACCTGCCCGCCGACTACCAGGCAATGATGGACCGGTCCTGGGCGCCGACCCGCCTCATTACCGCTGTGCGTGAGCTGCACGGCAACGAGGTCATCAAGCCCCTCTACGACGCTCTGGGCGAGCAGATTCACCACAACAAGAACAAGGCTGATTCCTACCGCGACGCAATCGTCAAGGCGCTGGAGGAGGTCAACCTTCCCGCTGAGCTGGTGGACGTCGCCTTCACCGACCAGTATGATGAGCAGATGCGCGCCTCCCTGGATCTGGCACTGGAGACCGTGGGCGGCACCGATGTGGGTGTTCCGCTGATTTCCATTAACGGCACCGCTTTCTTCGGCCCGGTCATCTCCCCGAGCCCCGCCGGTGAAGAGGCTGGTAAGCTCTTTGACGGCGCCCTGGCGCTGGCTTCCTACCCCGGCTTCTTTGAGCTCAAGCGCCCCCGTAACGTGGGCCCGATTTTCCACGGCGAAAAGGGCGAAGCCTAAGAAGCCTGCAATGTGCTGAGAATCCTGCATGCCCGCAGGCTCGGTAGAGTCTGCGGCTGCAGAGCAAAAAAGTACCGCCCGGTCATGTACTGACCGGGCGGTACTTTTCTATTCACTATGTTGCGCTGAAACGTACGATCTACGCGCGGTGAGCGCTACTTGCAGAGGTAGCCTTGTGCGCCTTCTGCGCCTTGTGCGCCTTCTGCGCATTGTGCGCCTTCTGTGCATTGTGCATCTTCTGCGCTTTCAGCGCTTTCTGAGCCTTGCGCTGAGCCCTGTGCTCCAGAACCTTCGGGTGCGTTGCCCGCTGCACAATCTTCGTATCACGCATATGGAAGGTGCGGGTTGCCGTGTACTGGACCGCCGCGTCCGAGGTGAACGCCAACATCGCAAACACCGCAACGCCCAGCTGGAAGAAAATCGTGGACAGCGGCAGGGACTGATGGCCCCACAGCACACCACCGGTAATCGCCGCGAAGTTCAACGCTGTCAACAGCAGAGCCAGGCGACGAGCCTTCGACGAGCCGCGCAACGTACTCCACAGCAGGAACAGGTGCACCGCCGAATAAATTGCTACAAAACCCACCAGCACGGTGCCGGTAATGGTGAGTAGCACGTTGCTATCCACCTGATCGAAGAGGTCCAGCAGCTCAATGTCGTTGCCGGAACCTTCCTCCAACAGCTTGGCGCGAAGTGCCGGGCGGCTGAGCGCCAAAATGACACTGTTGACAATGTCGGCGAGGGTCACAGCGATGAGCATACCCGAACCAACCAGCAGGCTCAGCGGCATGCGGTACGCCAGGTCGTGCGCACTGGAGAGGTGAATTTCTTCCTGCTCCTGCGGCTCCAGGCCCTCATTGTTCAGCACGATGACCGGGAGCGCGCCGTCCGTGCGGATCGCGTCACCGCCGCCGTTACGGGCATGGTAGCCGGAGGAAAAATCGTGCAGAATCTCAACGTGAGTTTCCGGGTGGGCGTACTGAATGGACTCCACAATGTAGTCGCGTTCAAAGTCGGTTTCAGCGTCAATGCGGTGCGTGACCTGCAGAGTGAAGAAACTGAAACCCACACCGGAGTCGTACGTGCCCGCCGCCAACCAATCCACCTGGTGACCGCCCGGCAGAAGCCAGCCGTCCGGGGTTTTCCAGAAGCGCACGTGGTGGCGCTTCTCGGGGTTGCCGTCCACTTCCTTCTGGTAGGCGAAAGCCTGCGTCTTACCAAAAATTTTCAGCGGGGAGACGGGCGCCTCCGCGTAGGAGCGGCGGGTGATGGTGGAGAGAATAATCTTCCAGGAAGAGACGAGGGTGACGTTGTCAGCGCGGGTCCAGCCTGCGTCCTGCATGACCTGGTGAATCTGCTCCTCGGTACCAATCAGACCGATATTGACCGGGTCGCCGAGCAGACCGTCCGGGGTGCGGGTGCGCCCAATAAAGTAGTCGGGCACGTAGATGCGGGTCATGATCGCGTGAAAACGCGGTAGCGTCAGGTACGCGGTGACCGCCCAGAAAATGAAGGCAATGGGGAAACCCCAGAAAGAATGGCCGACCGTATTCGCCAGAATCATGAAGGTCAGCACGAGGGCCGCGATGCCGGCAAAGATAAAGAAGAGAGTGTCCCAGAAATCGACCCACAAGCTGCGCGGGACGAGGTCTTGCGCCGTGCCGCGCGCGTCAATATCACCACGGTAGACCGGTGGGGAGGTAACTGGGGGAGCAACATCGCTACGTATAGGCCGTAGGACGCGTTTTTGGTGGGACATTCCCGCCCTTTCTGCAACATAGTTAGGGTCTTTGAATATCCATAACTATAGCAAGGGGCAGGTTATGTGAAGTACGCATTCCGAGCAGGGCTTAATCGCTTGGCTCGATCGCCCCGCCGCGGAAAACGCGGTACCAACGCGGAGTGCTGGCGTTGCCGCGCGAAAGAAATAAAGGGTGACCCTACTCGGGGAGGGGCTTAGCCTCCACAGCGGCGCGTGCGGCGGCAATGGAGCTTTCGTGGTGCAGCATATCGCGGCTTTCACGCATGAGGCGCACCCACTTGCGGGTCAGTTCCTCAAGCTGCTGAGCGGTCAACGAACCGGAGACGATGCTCGCCTCATCGGTGGCGGCGCTGGTGGAAATATGCTGAAGCCAGAGTTCATACACTTCGTTGGTGTAGCTGGCACGCAGCGCCTGGGCATGTTCACGTGCCTGGCTGATGTACTCGTTCAGGCTCGTGTGATAGTGCTGAAGCTGATTGGGGGAAATGTTGGTTTGCGCTCCTGGCGGCGTGCTCGGGGTTGAGCTCTGCCTCGCCTGAGGCTCTTGCGGTAATCCGGAAGATGAAGAATGTGAATTCATAGTAATTATGGGTGCGCCTACTTTGGCGCGGGTCAGAGCCAGGACGCATCGCTACGCCTGACGGGTGGTTTATTGTCGTGCGGTTGGTCGGGGTATGTCGTTACTCGTACCGGTGATTTGTCTGTTGCTGAAGTTGAATAGAGGGTTGTTCCTGATGGTAAAACCCTCGCATCAACAATCATACATAAAGTGACAGTCAATCTCATAAGGTTGATTATGCTCTTTGCACATTGATGAATATAAAAAGGGGTTGGAAATTCCATAGAATCCCCACAGATTAGCAGGCTAAACCCATATCGTTGGGGGAACCGCTAGCGAAGATTCTCAGAGGGCTGGAGCAGGCATCCACGGGCGCAGCTTGGACAAATCCTATAGTCAGAGCCGTAGAGGTCAGCCGCTGGGGCCTCACACCCGGCGAGCTACAACGAACAGTAGGCACAGAAAACGGGGCGGTACTGAAAACCAGTACCGCCCCGTTACCAACACCAAAGTGGCGTCATAAAATCAAGCGATGAACGCTAAGACGCGATTACTCAGCTGCTTCTTCCACAACGAGTACAACATCGCGAACCTCCAGCTCGCCCTCAGCCGCCACCAGGGACAGCTCACGAGCGTTACCGGCAGCCTTCAGATCAGCCATGCCAGCGGCAATGCGATCCAGCTGAGCCTGGGGAGCCGCAATAGTTGCGGACTCAACCTCGGTGCGCTGCTTAACCTTCGCGTCGCTCTTAGCCTTACGCAGACCACCCAGAGCCTCAGCAACATCCGGCAGGATCTGCTTCAGCGACTCAATCTGAGCCGGGTCAGCGTCCGCCAGGACCCACTGAGCAGAAATGCCAGCAGTCGGGTTCTGGGCAGAGTACTCAGCCAGCAGGGTACCTTCCAGAATGGGCAGTGCCTGCGGCCACTCGGCGCGGTGCACGCTACCTGCACGCCACCAGGACCAAATCTCTTCGGTCACGAACGGCAGGAAGGGTGCGAACAGGCGCAGCAGAGCATCCAGGGTGGTTGCCAGAGCAGCCAGAACAGAAGCCTGCTCCTGCTCGCCGCGAGCACCGTACGCACGGTCCTTAATCAGCTCAACGAAGTCGTCGGTGAAGGACCAGAAGAAGCTCTCGCAAATCTGCAGGGCACGAGCGTACTCGTACTTCTCGAACGCTGCGGTTGCTTCCTCAATCAGGTACGCCAGGCGAGCCAGCAGGGAACGGTCCAGAGCGTTGATCAGCACGCGACCCTGAGCCTGAGAAGTAATCACGGACTTCTCGGTAGCGCCCAGGTTCAGTACGAACTTGGATGCGTTCAGCAGCTTGATGGCAAGGCGGCGGCCAATCTTCATCTGGCCTTCGTCGTAGGCGGTGTCAGCACCCAGGCGAGCGGAAGCAGCCCAGTAGCGCACAGCGTCCGAACCGTACTTCTCCAGAACCTCGTTGGGGACCACAACGTTGCCCTTAGACTTGGACATCTTCTTGCGGTCCGGGTCGAGAATCCAGCCGGAGAGCGCGGTGTTGTACCACGGCACGGAGGAAGCCAGGGTCTCCGCGCGAACGGCGGTGGAGAACAGCCAGGTACGGATAATGTCGTGACCCTGCGGGCGCAGATCCATGGGGAAGGTCTTCGCGTGCAGGTCCGGGTTCACACCCCAACCGGTCGCAATCTGCGGGGTCAGGGAGGAGGTAGCCCAGGTGTCCAGAACGTCCGGGTCGGCGATGAAGCCGCCCGCTACGCCGCGCTGATCCTCGGTGTAACCGGGAGCAGCCTGAGATGCGGGGTCAACCGGCAGCATCTCTTCGGTCGGCAGAATCGGGTTCTCGTAGTCCGGCTCGCCCTCAGCGTCCAGCGGGTACCAGACGGGGAAGGGAACGCCGAAGAAACGCTGGCGAGAAATCAGCCAGTCGCCGTTCAGACCCTCAACCCAGTTCTCGTAGCGGCTACGCATGAAGGAGGGGTACCAGTTCATCTCACGGCCGCGCTCGATGAGCTTCTCGCGGCGTGCAGCGTCACGGCCACCGTTGCGGATGTACCACTGGCGGGAAGCAACGATTTCGAGGGGCTTGTCGCCCTTCTCGTAGAACTTCACGGGGTGGGTAATCGGCTTGGGGTCGCCGTCCATTTCGCCAGCCTCAACCAGCATCTCCACGACGGTCTTCTGTGCGGTGAAGACGGTGGCGCCAGCCATGCGCTCGTAGCGCTCGCGACCCTCAGCGGAGGTGATCCATTCGGGGGTTTCGCGGGAGAATCGGCCGTCGCGACCGATGAGGGCGCGGGTGTCCAGCTGCAGTTCACGCCACCAGGTGACGTCGGTGGTGTCACCGAAGGTACAGATCATGGCGATACCGGCACCCTTGTCAGGCTGTGCCAGCGGGTGCGCCTTGATTTCGACCTCAACGCCGAACAGCGGGGAGGTGACGGTGGTGCCGAACAGCGGCTTGTAACGCTCGTCGTCCGGGTGCGCCACGAGAGCCACGCAGGAGGGCAGCAGCTCGGGGCGGGTGGTCTCAATCCAGACCTTCTCGCCGTTGGGGCGGTGGAAGCTGATGCGGTGGTACGCGCCGGGGCGTTCCTTGTCTTCCAGCTCAGCCTGTGCCACTGCGGTGCGGAAGGTGACGTCCCACATGGTCGGTGCTTCAGCCATGTAGGCGTTGCCTGCTTCCAGGTCCTTCAGGAAGGCGAGCTGGGAGACCTTGCGGGAGTGTGCATCGATGGTGCGGTAGGTGCGCGACCAGTCAACGGACAGACCCAGGGTGGTGAAGAGGTTTTCGAAGACCTTCTCGTCTTCAACCGCGAGCTCTTCACAGAGTTCGATGAAGTTGTTGCGGGAAATGCGCGGCCACTTTGCCTGGCTGCGGTCGGGCTTGGGGGTGCCGTCTGCCTTCCAAGTGATCAGGTCGCGGAAGGAGTCGTTGTCTGCCACGGAGGGGTCGCAGAGAACGCCGTAGTAGTTCTGAACGCGGCGTTCGGTGGGCAGGCCGTTGTCATCCCAGCCGAGGGGGTAGAACACGTTCTTGCCGGTCATGCGCTGGTAGCGTGCAATGACGTCGGTCTGGGTGTAGGAGAACATGTGACCCACGTGCAGGGAGCCGGATGCGGTCGGCGGCGGGGTGTCAATGGAGTAGACCTGTTCGCGAGTGGTGTTCTCGTCGAATGCGTAGGTCTTCTCGTCGGCCCAGCGCTGCGAGAGCTTCTCTTCGAGGCCTTCGAGGGCGGGGCGGTCGGGAACGTTAATCTGTACGGGCGAGTCTGAGCCCAAAATGTTTTCAGCCATAACGGCTATTTTCTCATATTCACGGCATTCTCTCAGCTCCAGGGGAATTCTGCGCTGTGCTTGCCTGTTCGTACTGCTTGATTGCGGCTTCTAGACGTGCCAGGAGGTGCCGGTACCGGCGCGCAAATTGTGCCCTGTGTACTGCGGCGCGTACCCCGCTGGAGGTGGTGAGTTCCCGCCAGGAAGCGGGGTCGAGGTAGCTCTGCCCGAGCAGCAGATGCACCTCAGAACTGTAGGGGGTTCCGGTGGCGGCACGGATAGTGCGCGCCCTCTGCTGGAGCGCTTGGCGCCGCTCTTTAAGGTCGGTGATGTGCTGGTGCGGTATTGCTGTCATGTGGAGGCTCCCTATATGAGGAGTAATTGGCGATTCAGCGACAAACTCGGTGGAAACGGTAATGGGGGAGAGACCCCCTAATATGCTGCCCCTGATTACCTGCAGTGTATGCGCGAAAATCTGCAGTATCAATGCCCACGAATCCTTCTCAGCAGAGCGGGCGCGGCGTAGACTGAAGATACACGACCTTTGAGGAGTTGCCAATGAGTTCTCTGAGTATTTTTGGTTTGGGTACGCCTGAAACCGTTCTGCTGATACTGCACCTGGTGCTGGTGGCGTTGTGCCTCTGGCATTTGACGGTGCGTAGCGGCTACGGCGAGGCGCGCATGCGGTTCGTGCTACCCCTGCTTGTGTTCATGCCCGGCGCCGCGGCTCTTTACCTGTTGTCGGCGCGTGAGGGTGCGGTCCCTCCGGATACGATTAAGACCGGCAGTAGCTCGCCCGTGTACTTTGAGCACCGCCTCGGTTTCCGTGACGGCGGTAGGAGTCGTTGGGGTCTGCCTCGCCGCCGCAAGAAGTAGCCTGACAGAGCGCCGGGCGGTTGTGGTACCAGCATCTATCTCACTATCGAAAATTTCAAAATATATGCCCGCGAGCCTGCTCGAACAGAGCACTCGCGGGCATCCTTCTCATAGGATTAAAGTATGACTGAGAACACCCACATTCCTGCATCTCCTTTCCTGCCCCATACCGGCGACGGCAAAGTTGCCGTGGTGACCGGCGCCTCCAGCGGTATTGGCCGAGCCACCGTGCAGCAGCTAGTAGCAAGCGGCTGGACCGTCTATGCTCTGGCTCGTCGCACCGACCGCCTCTACACTCTCTACGCGGAAACCGGCGCTCACCCGGTGACCTGCGACGTGACCGACGAGCATTCCGTCCGCTTTGTTGCCGAGCAGATCCTGGAGGAGCAGGGCACCATTGACGCCCTGGTCAATATTGCCGGTGGTGCTATTGGCGTGGATAAGGTTGCCGACGGCAAGCCTACCGATTATTTGAAGATGTACCAGATGAATGTTCTCGGTATTCTGCACATGGTGCGTGCCTTCGCGGAGGCGTTGCGCCTGAACGGTCACGGCACGATCCTGAACCTGACCTCCACTGCAGCCGAGCACGGTTACGAGGGCGGTGCCGGATACAATGCGGCGAAGTTCGGCGCTCGCGGCCTGACGGAGGCGCTCCGCCTGGAAGAAGCGGAACATAACGTTCGCGTGATTGAGATATGCCCGGGCATGGTGCACACCGAGGAGTTCTCCCTAAATCGTCTGGGTTCCAAGGAAGCCGCCGAGCGCGTCTACGCGGGTGTTGAGAAGCCGCTGACCGCAGAGGACGTGGCGCAGACCGTGACCTTTGCGCTGAACGTTCCGCACCACGTGAACCTTGACCGCATCACGATTCGCCCGGTGGCACAGCCGAGCCAGTTTAAGGTGATTCGTAAGGAGAGCTGAGCTTGCGGTGTGCCGTGACGATTGAGCCTTAGTGAGGCCTTGACTTTGGTAGCCCCGCCCGCATCCCTATCTGGATGCGGGCGGGGTGTTTCTCTGCGTTCTTAGACGTACATAGGGGGCATGCATGAAGGTGCCCGTGGGGTGTTGAGAAGCGGGGGAGAGGCATGAAGGAGAACTTGAGGGAACTATAAAGTGGTACGTGAGACTTTAAGGTTCATTAGGGTGAAAATGGTGAGTCGAAATCACCTATGGAACACCCTATATTTTCTTCAAATGCAATCAAAAGATAGGGTTATATGCCTTCGTATGTCAGTAGATGGGCGTAAAATTCCCGGATTGGTCTGCATTAAGCCTCAACTTAAGGGGTGGTTTTATAACGATTTCGTTACAGTTGGGCAAAGATGGCGGTAAGCATGCTAAACGTCCAGGGGCAAATGCTAGCCTTTTAGCAGTCACACCCATGTAGTGGGCCTACTGCACCTTCAAAGACGGGGGCGAACCACGGTAGGCTCAACACCGATAATCAGAGATCGAGGAAAAATGTCGAAGACTACCCGTCGCGTTTACAAGATCGCAGCAGCGGCAGCCTTTACTGCCGGTTCCGTGGCAGCAATCCCGGCAACTTTTGCGGCAGAAGCACCCGCTGACCAGCAGCAGGTTGTCGACCAGAAGGCAACTGCTCAGACTTCTTCCCTGCCTGGCGGCAACGCAACTGAGGCTCCTAAGGCAGAGACCCCCAAGGCTGAGGCAACTCAGGCTCCTAAGGCGGAAGCTCCTAAGGCTGAGGCTACCGAGGCTCCCAAGGCAGAGGCTCCTACCCCCACTGCTCCGGCAACCGAAGCTCCCAAGGCTGAGGCTCCGAAGACCGAAGCACCCAAGGCTGAGACCCCTGCCCCCACCGCTCCTGCAACCGAGGCACCTAAGGCTGAAGTACCCAAGACCGAAGCTCCTAAGGCTGAGGCTACCGAGGCTCCCAAGGCAGAGGCAACCGAGACCCCCAAGGCAGAGACCCCTGCCCCCACTGCTCCGGCAACCCCTGCCCCCACTGCTCCGGCAACCCCTGAGCCCACCACTCCGGCAACCCCTGAGCCGACCACCCCCTCCACCCCGGCTCCCGAGGCAAAGCAGGCTGATCCCTCCGTCATTATTGAGAATGCTCACTTCCCCGGTGACGCGCAGTTCAACACCGTGAACGTTGTTGGCACCGGCTTCTACGGTGAGAAGGTTGGCCCCGGCGTTCAGGTCAGCATCTACGCACTGGATGCAAACAAGCAGGTCACCGGCGATGCTATCGCTACCGTCTCTGTGTCTGCAGATCAGATTCAGGACGGCTCCTTCAAGACCGCCTTCACTGTTGAGGCAAGCAAGCTGCCCGCAGGCGCATCCTACGCTCTGGTTGCTGTCAGCAACCCGCAGGGTCAGCCCGATCAGAAGCTCGTGGCTCTCTCCTCCTTCAAGGTCACCGATTCCGCTTCTCCCGAAGCTCCGAAGACCGACGAGACCCCCGCCCCTGAAGCTCCCAAGCCTGAGACCCCCAAGGCTGACGAGACTCCCGCTCCCGTAACCCCGGCACCCGAGACCCCGAAGGCTGACGAGACCCCGGCACCCGAGGCTCCCAAGACTGAGACTCCCAAGGAAGAAACTCCTGCTCCGGAAGCCCCCAAGGCTGAGACCCCCAAGGCTGACGAGACCCCCGCTCCTGAGGCGCCCGCGGCACCCGAGAACGCAACCCTCACCACCGAGGATGCTTCCCTGAACCCGAACGACCAGTACAACGTTCTGACCTTCAACGGCTCCGGTTTCACCCACGAGTCCGTCGCTAACGGTGTGCAGATCGCTATCTTCCGCCTGGATGCAAACGGCAACATCACCGGTGATGCTCTGGCAACCCACGATGTGCCCGCTTCTGAAATCGTGAACGGCACCTTCCGCGTCAAGGTCAGCGTTCTTGCTGAACTGCTGCAGCCCGGTTACGCCTACGCAATGGTGGCAACCAGTGACCCCAACGGCCTGGTACACCAGGTGGCAGTCACCACCGCTACCGTGAGCGATGCGAACAACCCCGCACCGACCCTGCCGGCAGCTACCGAGGACGATAACACCACCGTTCGCGATAACGGCGACGGCACCACCAGCGTCTTCACCGCTGAAATGCGCGAAGATGGTTCGGTTGTTGTAACCGAGACCCGCATGCCCACTTCTCAGGCACCCAAGGCTAAGGTTGGCAACGCATCCGCTGCTACCTCTTCGAAGGGCCACGGTCTGAGCACCTCCGGTACCAAGGGTTCGACCTCGACCTCTTCGTCGGCTTCTTCTTCCTCTTCGAAGCAGCAGCTGGCGCACACTGGCGCTGAGGGTGTTGCGGGTATCGCAGGCGTTGGCGCCGCAGCTCTGATTGCTGGTGCCGCACTGATGCTCCTGCGCCGCCGCAGCCTCTAATAGCTCAGGCTCTATAGCCAGGCTCTGAAAATCTGATGCTCACCGCACGGTGAGTGCGGCAAGTGCCGTCAATACTCTGAAAAGGGTATTGGCGGCACTTTTGCGTGTCGGCAGTTTTGTGTTGAGCTGTTTTGAAATGGAGGGGGTGTGGCAAAGCGTGTGCGGCAAGCTGGGGGAGAGGCGCGGGTGTTCTCTTCCGTGGTGGAGGTGCGGGGTGGAAGCGCGGGGCGGTGTAACGGAATGATTTTGCTGGGTTATTTGGCGCGCAATTATTGGTACGCATGCTTGTAATCAATGCGCATGTAAAAGCGGTGTGACCTGCTATTTTTTCACTTAAAAGAAATAAATTAAATGCATGAATGTGCAGAATATTTTTATCTCAAATCCATTAAAACTGCATATGCATGCAATAAAACCTTGAGCTTCAAGGGAGAGTTGAAAAATTTTACCTAGTCCATGCAGTTTGAGTGCTCTTGATGCTGTTCTGGAGGGTAAAAAATATGCTGTGTGGGTTATTGCACAGGAAAATAGTTGGGACCTAAAGCGTCTTTACAGCAATAACAAGAAAAGTATTGTTAGTGTGGAATTACCGATAAATAGAGCGATTCCCTTCGCGGTAACTTCCACCATTACATGAATGTTATGACTAGTCCGTACGTTATAGCGTTCAATCCCGAAGAGACACCCGTCCAACTTCGATCCGTGGCGCCCTCCGGAGGGTATCGTTCACACTCACAGAAAAGGTGTGTTCCATGCCCGAACCCGCTCACTCAAAAACCCGAGCAACAGCCGCTATTGCTGCTTCCGTCCTGTCCGTCACCGGTGTTGGTGCTGCGCACGCAGATGTGCAGGTGCAGAATACCGGCGGAATGGCTTCACCGACTGCGGTGGAATCCGACAATCCTCCCTCCGCGGCAAACGCAACCCCCATCGAAAACGTTGCTACCCAGAACTCCCCGCAGGTGTACGTCGAGCAGGGTGTTGTCATTAACCCCGCGCGCTCCCAGAGCATTACCGTCACCGGTGAAGGCTTCACCGGCGGTGCCGTTGAACGTTACGGTGTGGCGGTGTACGTGAGCGAATACCGCCAGTACCCCCTCTACGCACTGGGTCGCGGCTCCGCAGTGACGATGACCCTCGTGCCCGAACTCGATGTGGACGGTGGCCGCTTCAGTACCCAGGTGACCCTGCCCGCAGGTACCCTCGACCCCAACCAGCAGTACGTCGTCGCAACTGCCGTGGTCGACCCCGGTAAGGGTTATGCAACCGAGGACCCCTCCTACAACTCCTCCGCACCGCTGGAGCTGCTGCCCGCAAATACTCAGGATGAGCCGCTCAATGCTCAGATTCTTTCGGGGCAGCTGGAAATCCCGCAGGATAAGAACCTTGTCGTCTACAAGGTCACCGGTCTGGGTGAGGCGCAGGCTTTCGAAGTCATGACCTACGCTTACGCCCTGGATAGCCAGGGTAACCGCATCCTGCTCGCTGCCTCTCCCGCGCGCGCCGACGTTATGAACGGCACCCTCCTGGATGGTATTGAAGTGCCCGGATCCAGGCTGGAAGAAGTGCAGGCTGTTCACGAAGACCTGCGCTATGTGCTGAGCGTTGAGGTTGCGCCCTCTGCCGCTAATGGTTACACCGCCCAGGAAGTTGAGGTTCCCTTCATGAATGGTTGGAATGCACAGAATGGCTCCGCTCCGGTTGCTACCGCTGAGCGTGCAATGGCGGAGCAGGCACAGTTCGAGAAGAAGCAGTCTGCAGAGGAGGCGCAGCCCGAGCAGAACGCCCAGGCTGATTCTGAGCAGGTAGTTGCCGTGAGCCCCGCCGAGAAGTTCGACCACGTATTGCCCGAGGATGACCCGCGCCGCCACTACAGCCTGCCGCGCAATACCGTCTTTGACCGCGTCCACGGCACCACTGAAGAACAGAACAACACCTCTAGCCCCGTGATGACCGCCCGCCTGCACGTAGAAGAAACCGTAGTTCCCGAAAACGATTCCGCAAAGACCCTGACCCTGCGTGGAGAGGGCTTCACCGGCGTCAGCTCGGTGCACCTGATGGTTAGCGCTATCGATGAATACGGAGTGGCTACCGGCGGCGTGATTGCGTCGGCTGATGTCTCTGAGATTGACGACTCCGGTGCTTTCACCGCACAGGTGCAGATTCCCGGCTCGGAGCTCAAGCCCGGTGCCACCTACCGTGTGAGCGCTGTGGCTGAGGATGAGCAGGGTACTGTGCGCATGGTCAATGGCGGCTTTACCGTCGAGCGCGATAGCGTGGATAGCCTGCCCACTACCCCTGAGCAGGATACGCCCACTGTCGAGGCTCCCGTAGCCGACACTCCCGCTGTCGAGACTCCCACGGTCGATGCTTCGGTGCCTACTGAGCCTGCGGCTGATCAGGCTTCTGTTACCGAGCAGAAGGCGGGGGAGAGCGGTGCTGAGCAGAAGAAGGACGCTCCGGCTGGTGTTCAGGGTGCTCCCGCGCAGAATGTTTCTGCACAGAACGCCTCTGCACAGAAGGCTGAGGCGCAGAAGGGCAACGCGCAGAAGGTCGAAGCACAGGCATCTGGCTCCCAGAAGGTTGCCTCCGATGCCCAGCAGAAGCGTGAGCAGTTGGCGGCTACCGGCGCCTCCAATATGTTGGTCATTAGTGCCGCTGGATCGCTGTCACTGCTTGCCGGTATGCGTTTGAGCCGCCGTCGCCGTAGTGAGATGCAGCTCAGTTCTCGCCGCTAAAACGGGTCAATTATTGCCCCACTAGGCAAAATACGCATATAGATGTAGGGACGTCCGAAATGCAAGATTCGGGCGTCCCTGCATCTTTAACTTTTTCTAAGGTTATACCTATAATTTAGAGTGCTGTTATAGACGGTACTATCACTCTTTATCACCTCGTTCACCCGGGGTGAGGAGTCGCTGTGAAGCGCCTCCGGTCACCGATATCAGAGAACCGTTATTCTGCGCCTACTTCCGACCTTTGGGCGCAGGAGTCACACGACGATTCATCACACTCACTCACGAAAATAGGTGACCATGTTTTCCACGCAGCGAACTGCTCGCGGCGCGGCGCTAGTAGCGTCTGCCGCCCTCGGTTTGGGCGGCTCCGTCGCGCCTGCAACTCTGGCCCCCGCCACCTTTGCCTCTGCCGCTCACGCGCAGACTCAGCAGACCCCGAAGCCTGAACTTCCCATCGCCGTTGCCGCCGATATGGTTAGCCACGACATTACCCTGGACCTGGTTGCTCAGAGCAATGACTACACCCTGCTGTCGTTGACCGGTGTAACTTCTTTGGAGAATCTGAGGGTTCGCCTGGTTGCTATTTCCGTTGACGATGGTATCGTGGCGGCGATGACCGTGCCTGCCTCCCAGATGACTGCCTCTCTGAACGATGAGGGTGCGCTAGAGGTCAGTATTCACCAGCGCCTGAACGTTGAGCAGCCGTACATGGTTGAGGTGCAGAACCTGAGCACCAAGGATGCTATTTCGGTTGAGTTCATGCCTGAACAGGGTGCGACCGTTGACGAGATTCTGGCGAGCCGCCAGAACATTTTCTTCCCTGACACCCCTGGCGTTCCCCGTGCTAACCGCGTGGAGGCGAATCCCACCCCAGAGGTGTCCCTGAGCCCCAGCGCATCCCCGAGCGGCGCGAAGGATAGCCCGCGCCCGACGGTCGCCCCGGCGCCTTCTGAAGCGCCGTCTGCATCGCAGAAAGTTTCGGCGCGTCCTTCCGCGAGCGCTTCCGCCAGCGCCTCTGATTCGGCGAGCGCGTCTGCTGCTGATGCGGCGCCCGCGGAGGTGACCGAGGATCGTCTGCTGGTGCATTCCCGTTCCGATCAGGCTCCCGCGGAGACCCGCGAGGCAACCCTGGAAATTTCCACCGCAGAACTGCGCGGCTCGGATGAGCTGCAGCCGATTAGCGTGCGCGCTAGGAATGTGGCGGAGAGCGGCCTGGGTTATGACGTGATGGTCTTTGAAATGCCTGCCGATGGCGGTGCGGTGGGTTCGCCGCTGGCGACCACTCACGTGAGCCCGCAACAGGTGACTGATGCTTCTTTCTCTGCTGATTTGAAGGTGCCCGGAACCTCCTTGCATGCGGGTAAGCGTTACCGCGTGGTTGTGGTGGGTGGTGACTCCGCCGAGGAGCTGAAGCTCATGGCAACCAGTGCTTTTGGTGTGAGCGTGATTCAGCGTGCTGTTCCTGTTGATTCGGCTCCGAAGCCTGCGAATACTACTGCTCGTCCGGTGATTTCTGATGTGAATCAGCGTGTGAGCCCTTCGGCGCCTTCGGGCCGTGTGAACGCTGTGGACTCTTCAGATGCCTCGGTGGATGCTCAGGATTTGGTGACTGATTCGGTTGCTAAGATTCCGTCGGTGGATAGCGCCCTGGGTTATATTGTGCAGGCGCAGCAGTCTGCTCGTGCGATTACCGCGCAGACTCGTAGTTCTGTGGCTGAGACTGCGGTGGTTCCTTCGACGATGGTGATGTCTGGGTATGCGGTGATGCTACCGGGTCGTACCGTGGTGAACCTGCTGGGTTACCAGTCTCCTGAGGGGGAGACGGTGACTGTTGCTTCTCCGCAGGAGAATGTGGGCGCCGCCGGTTCGGGTAGTTTCTATACGCGTAGCTCGAAGTCGCGCGGTGATTCTGCCGGTTCGAAGCTGGAGGCGAGCGCTCAGGATAACGGCCCGCTGCCGGAGGGTACCTTGCCGCTGAGTATTGCTCTGCTGGGTTCGGTTGCCTTTGTGGGTACTGCTGTGGCGGTGAATGTGTATCGTCGCCGCCTTGAGGGTGCTGAGGAGCTGGGTGCTGAGTAAATCAGCGCATCCGTTTCTTGGCGCTGTGAGGCATGGCTCTTCGTAGGGGAGTTGTTGAGTGGGAGGCGCTCTGTCGAGTGCGTGCCGTGTGGGTGCGTGTTTGGTGGGGCGCCTTCTGTGTGCCCGGGCGTTGGCCCTGTTATACAGTGGCTCTGTTATAAAGTGGTTCTGTCGCGCCTTGGGACGGTGTAAAAAATTCTTTTAGTGCACTGCTGGGAATATTTTATGGCATTCGAATTTTGCGTTATTTATATCTCAGTAAAGTATTTAATTCCCTTTTATTTCGGTAATTATTGCGACATAAAGTTTTAGCACATGAATGCAATACAACATTTAGTGCAATATCCGTGTTAGGCTAGGGTGTAACCGACGTACTGGTGCGCAAATACTTGGATAGAAACACCGGGCTTGTGGTGAGCCGTCCCTAGTCCACGCTTTGCGCATACATCGATCGAAATGGCACACATGACTATCACTCGACTTCCGAAACGCATTCATGCTTTTTCGCTTGTTGCCGCTCTAGGCGCAAGCGCTTTTGTGCTTCCTGGCGCCTCCGCAGTAGAGGCTGAAGCAATTAACGTGAATGATTGCCTGACGGCTCTGGTTAATAGCGAATTTGATTCAAACTGCCCCTACGAAGACCTCGAACTTGAAATCGACACCATCGAGATTCGCGTGCAGTCCATTAAGGACGGTCAGGCAACCATTAAGCTCGCGCCCCTCTATGAGGGTGGCTACGTGGGCGACGCCTCCAAGGTGTACCTGGTAGTGCAGTACTACGGCACCACCGGCACGGTGCTCGGATCTGACACCTACGAGCCGTCCGCACTGCAGGTTGAGCGTGCTGACGACGGCTCGATGCTGGTCACCTTTGAGATGCCCCAGATGCCCCAGGAAGGCTACTACTCCATGAGCGCCATGGACCTGGTGACCTCCGATGCTGGCTACGGCGAATTCATGATCTCTGAGGGCTCCCTCGTGCCGCACACTATCCCGGTAGAGGACGACTCTGACGAGGTAATGGTGGATAAGAAGGAAGCTGCCCACCAGGTGCCCACCATTGACGAGCTGAAGACGCTGGATAAGCTCCGCGAAGAGGAGCAGAAGAACCAGCAGGATGCAGATCAGAAGGGTAGCAAGGATAAGGTTAAGACTGAGGTGCCTTCCGAGTCTGCTGAAAACCTGAACCTCGAAACCCACACGCAGAAGCTGGAGCAGGTCCCCGGCGGCTCCACCTCTTCGCGTGATACCCAGACTCTGAGTGCTACGGAACTGAAGGTTGCGTATGCTGAGGTTCGCTCCGATAAGGAAACCAAGCCGGTCACTATCAGCGCTGCGCGCGTGCCCGCGAACGCGGCTGGCTACGACCTGATCGTGGTTGAAACCGACATGAGTGGCAACCATAAGGGTGATGCGCTGTCCATTACGCACATCAGCTCTGATCGCATTGTGAATGGCGCGTTCAAAGAAGAGATTGGCATGCCCGGCTCTCTGCTGAAGACCGGCTCGGTGTACACCGCCTACCTGGTGCGTGCGGACGATACTGAGTATGCGGAAGAAGTTGTCTCGGTGCGATTCAAGGTCAGTGGCGAGGCGACCGGCAACTCAACCTCCTTGACGAAGGATGAGTCGCCCCGCCAGGATGCAAACGCATCGCTTACGCCCAGCGCCAATACAGCTGAGGCGACCGGCGCCACTCAGGGTAGCCCCTCGGCTGCTACTAGTGCCGTCTCGACTCGTTCTGATGACACCCAGTCGGGCTCGGGTCAGTCAGCCGCGAGCGCACCCCGCTCCACCCTGGATGCGGTGAGCGCCATGTCCAAGGCAAAGGAAGCGAAGGCTGAGCGTCAGCGTCAGGCTCTGCAGGCTTTGGCTCAGGCACGTACGATGAGTCCGCGTTCGGCTTTTGAGCCGACTCGCACCAATCAGATTTCGGCGTACAGTTCGGGTTCTGATCCGGCATCTATCGCTGCTACCGCGAAGCTGGATGCTTTGACGGATGAAGAAAAGGCGGCGTCGGCAGCTTCTGGTAATGGCAATAAGGGTTTCACCCCCGTGGTTCATTCGGAATCTAATAATCGTTCCGCTACGGTGAACTCGAATACCACCCAGGTGCACTCCAACGCGAATGCTGATCGTCAGGATGGCGTGAAGGCTGTAGCTTCGGCGGCGTCTCCCGCTAGTGAAGAGGTTGCGCAGCACGGTGTAGCTTTCTGGGCTCTTGGAGGCGCCGGTTTGGCGCTGGTGGTTGGTGCCGCGTGGATGGCTCACCGCAGGGGAGTCCTCGGCGGCTAACGCCCCTAATCCGTGCTTTTTGGCGGCATCGCATAGTATGTTCGTTGTTTCATGAGGAATGCTCGCCCCCGCTATCTGTTGGCGCAGATCGCGGGGGCGAGTCGTGCGTTCAGGGTGTTCAAAAAAACTCTACCCTCGCGTGAATAAACCTTAAGGTTCGTGATAGGGTTGAAATAACCGATAAATAGATGCGAGCTATTGTCAGGTCTTCTTCACCTGAAATATGAAGCGGAGTATGGTACGACAAATCCGGGTGTATGGCGCTCCCGAAAGGCTCCCTGAGGCGCATGAAGAATGGGCAGTAGCACGCACAATTCCATCATGAAAAGACGCATTGCATGAGTATTTATTCAGCGAAGCACCGTATTGTCACCGCAACCGTTTTGGTTGCGGGGCTTCAGTGCGGGCTTGTTGTACCCTCTGTCGCAACGGAAGCACCCGTCACGACCCACTCTGCCGTGCAAAAAACCGCGACCTTGAACACGAACCAGGCTGAAGACAACCAGGAGACGCAGGGCGCCGCCTCCACCATCACCATGAAGGCGCAGCTCAAGGATGGTGGCTACCTTCTACGTTGGACGGGTTTCCCTGAAGATCTGGAGGCCTCCAGCGTTCTGGTTGATGTGAACTTCTACACCCCTTCCGGTGAGTATGGTGGCTCCGTTCTGGAAAGCCCGACCCTAGCTGAGGGGACCAAGGAGGGGGAGTTTCGCCTCCTGATGAGCCCGGCGACGGACTCTAACGTCGTGTACGTGATTGTTCTGGAGGATACCGCGCACGGTGTCTCCTACGAATTTTTTGTGACCGAGCGGGGGAACCGCCTGGTAGAGGCTGCTGACCCGCGCAACGGCAAAGCAAAGCCCACCGAACCTCCGGTCGATATTGAGCGTGAAGAAGCAGAAACCGCTGACGCAACTGTTACCCCAAGTCCCGAGGCGGTAAACCTGCCTTCGCCGACCGCTACGTCATCCACCGATGCGAACGGTGACGCGGTTCGCCGTACCGTAGACAACCCGCAGAACAAAGATTCTGGCCAGTACGTTATCTCCGAAGACAATAGCGTGTACGACCCGATGAACCAGCGCAAGGGCAAGGCGCACCTGTCCATTCAGGACTCGCAGGGTGACTCTCAGGATGATACGAAGCCGGTCACAGTCCGTGCCACGAACTTCCCCCAGAATGACAAGGGTTACGACCTGATCGTCATGGAAATCGACTCCAATGGCAACACCGTGGGTGACGCGCTCGCCATTGTGCACGTTGGCCCGGAATCTATTTCTGCGGGCGCTTTCGAGGCGGTGATTGGTGTGCCCGGTGCGTCCCTACAGATTGGTAGGACGTACCTGGTGGCGGCTTTTGATGCTGCCGGTGACGGTAACCTTCAGCTCAATACGGTGCGTTTTACGGTGACTCAGGCGTCTTCTGAGGGCGGTGGATCATCGTCCGGTTCTTCGTCTGTGAACGAGGAGAAACCGGTTGCTGTACCTTCCGCATCTACCTCTGAGACTGCGGACGCATCCGGCGCGAATGCACCCGCTACGGGTTCCACGTCTAAGACCCGCGGTATTCAGGCTGATACCGCCATGGCTCCGGGTACTAATGACGCCACGATTTCTATTCCGCGCGCTACCGGTAGCTCTGCCACCGCGTCTTCCTCGGCGCTGGGGTACCGCACCGGGGAGGCGCAGCCTGTTGAGGTCGCGACCCCCGAATCTAACCTACCTTCGGGTACTGATTCGGCGGCGCAGTCTCGCCGTGCCGCGATTCTGAACGGTTCTTCCTCTCAGGTTCGTACTGAGCCTGGATCGCCGAACGGTGTGAAGGCAACGGAGGCGCAGATTACCCGCAACATGGATAAGAGCTCGCCTCTTCTGCCGATTTTGGTGACCCTGGGTGGTGGCCTGATTCTGGGTGCTTTGGGCATGTCACGCATGCATACCTCGAAGAAGGATTAGTCGCGTAGGAGTTGGGGGTGGTGGCGGCCCCTGTTGCATGTTGAGGGGGTATTGCCCTGTCGGTGTGCTGTGAGATGTTTTGTCATAAAATGGCTCATTTGGTGTGTATCTTGAGAAATACTCACACTGTCGATATAGTAAGCCTGTCCTAACAGTGTCGATAGTATGGATACACACCAATGAAGATTTTCACATCTGGCACCCGCCTCTCCAAGGGAGCCTGCGCCCTCGCCGTTGCTGGCGCTGTTGCCCTGCCCCTGGCACCCGTTCTCGCCGAGAACATTAATATCGCTGCCCAGAACGTTGCCGCACAGAATGTCGCTGCAGGCGACCAGGCAACTGCTGGCGCATCCTTCGGCTGGGGCGTGCGCGCCTCCTTCCTGTCCTACAACGGTATGCCCCGCGAAATGACCGACGGCGCATCCTGGGACGCAACCGCAAAGCAGTTCACCTTCACCCCGACCTCCACCACCGTCTCTGAAGACGGCAAGCAGGTCACCCTGCAGGCTGCCGGCCGCCTCTGGTTCACCGGCCACTGCGCCGAAGGTCAGGACCCCGAAACTGGTTGCGCCCTGAACCTCACCTTCTCCAACCCCCGCGTGGAACTGAACCTCGCTGACGGCACCGGCTCCCTCTACATGACCGTGCGCACCAAGAACTACGCCTCCGGCAAGTTCGAGGGCCCCATGGAAGTCAAGATGGCGACCCTGAGCACCGGCACCGCCAAGCAGAGCGAGAAGGACGGTGTGGTCAGCATCAGCGGCATCTCCGCGAACCTGACCGCCGACGGTAACCACGCCTTCTCCGACTTCTACAACGAAGGCGCCAGCCTCGACCCGCTGAGCATCTCCTACAACGGTAGCGCAGCTAACACCCCCAAGAGCGCCTACAGCGTCGCCGAGTCCTACAACACCGGCGCGGGCGTGAGCCTGCCCCAGAACACCGCACGTCTGGGTCAGAACCACATCGTGCACGTGGCACCCCCGAGCTTCGGTGGCGACACCACCTACACCGTGCTGACCAGCTCCAACCTGAAGATGACCGACACCGGCGTCCTGAAGGCAATCAAGGGCGTTTTCGCGGTAGACGCTGACGGCAACCGCATGCTCGTCATCGGCAGCGAGACCAACAAGCCCGAGCTGTACACCGTGACCGCCGAGGGTAAGCTCGTCTCCTCCGGTACCTACTCCGACGTAGACCTCGGCGCCAACACCGTCAAGGCAATCGGCTACAACCCCGCCAACAACACCTGGGGCATCCTCAGTATTGACGGTCAGGGCGGCGGCAAGCTGACCATTATTGACGCATCCGGCAAGGCAACCTCGCAGGCTCTGCCGAAGCCCGACTCCATCGACCCGCAGGTTGTGAACGCCTACTCGCTCGACGAGTACTACGGCGACTCGTTCTCCAACAACACCGTGACCCTCGCGCCGCTGCCCGACGGCAGCTTCGTGTACGCGCCGTCGACCTCCATCTACGATGCGGCCGGCGAAAAGGTGGTTCAGAAGGGTCACCTGCTGCACATGAGCAGCAACGGCGTGTCCCTGGTGCCGAACTCCTCGCCCGAGGGGTACACCACCGCCCTGCCCTCGACCCTGGTTAGCCCCAAGGGCTACATTTACCGTTGGAACAACTGGTACGGCGGTAAGGTGCAGATCCTCAAGTACGAGAACGGCACTTTCAGCGTGGTCCGCGAGTCCGCAACTCTTGAGGGCTTCGAGAAGACCGAGGTTGCCACCATGTTCCTGACCCGCGCGGGTAACGTGGTCGTGGTGGACGCATCCGGCTCCCGCCTGGTGTTCATGGATGACAACCTGAACAAGGTGAACGAGGTGGTGCTCTCCTCGATGCGCAAGACCGACAAGAGCGGCGGCTACAACGCTCTCGAGCTGCCCAACGGCGATATTATCTACCCGACCAGCTTCGAGAACCCGAACACCTATGAGGATCAGCTGTGGCTGAACCGCCTGGCAGCGAACTCGGCACCGACCCCGGCACCCGAGCCGACCAAGGCACCTGAACCGACTAAGGCACCTGAGCCGACTAAGTCTGCTGAGCCTACCGTGGCACCGACTGCTGAGCCGACCGTCGCGCCTTCTGCTGAGCCTTCTGCTGAGCCTACCGTGACTGCGGAGCCGACTGTTGCTCCGACCGAGGCGCCGACCGCAGAGCCCACTAAGTCCGCTGAGCCGACTGTTGCGCCCACCGAGGCACCCTCTGCTGAGCCGACCGTTGCTCCCACCGCTGAGCCGACTGCGGAGCCTTCTGCTACTGCAGAACCTTCTGTCACCGCAGAACCGACTGCTGAGCCGACCGTGGAACCCTCTGCAACCGCTGAGCCCAGCGTGACCGCAGAACCCACCACAGCACCTTCGGAAGAGCCCACCTCGCCGTCTCTGCCGACCGCATCCGTGGCTCCTTCTGTAGCCCCGAGTGCTTCTGCAACTCCGAGCGCATCGGTGAGCGCTTCCCCGACCGCGGTTCCGAGCGTTCCCGCTGTGACCCCCTCGGTGAGCGCGTCTGCATCCGCTAGCGCGTCTGCTTCTTCGAGCGCTTCTGCGAGCGCATCGAGCTCCGCAAGCAGCTCCAGCAGCGCATCGGTGACCGCATCGGCTAGCGAGTCTGCATCTGCGAGTGCATCCGCGTCCGCGAGCGCTTCCGCAAGTGAGTCTGCATCCGCGAGCGCTTCTGCTTCTGAGAGCAGCACCGCTGACCAGAACGCAGCCGGCCACAAGGGTGGCTCCAACGGCGGTTCTGACGCAGGTTCCGGCGCCTCCGACAACTTGGGTGTGAGCGGCTCCAACGGCGGTTCCTCTAACGGTGGTTCTTCCGCAGGTGGTTCCTCGACCTCCGGTAGCTCCTCCTCGAAGCTGGCACAGACCGGCGCATCCGGCGCTATGTTCGCAGCAGCAGCTGGTGCTATCACCCTGGCTGCAGGTACCGCACTGGTCGTGGCACGCCGCCGCAAGAGCTAAAATTTAGCCTTCGTGCAACACCCCGTTTCGTCACTCGTGTTCATGAGTGGGGAAGCGGGGTGTTCCTTTCATACAATGGAAATATGACTATTCTGAATGTAATCGCAACCTCGCACGGCACCGACTCGGTCGCCGGTCGCGAGGCTATTACGCTGATTCGTGAGCAGATCAAGTTCCTGCTCGCGCAGCGTAACGACGGCGTGGAGTACCGTATCCACGCCGCATATGTGGATGTGGAATCTCCCAGCGTTGATGATGCCGCAGCCTCTCTGCCCAATGATGAGCCCTGCGTGATCGTGCCGATTCTGCTGTCGACCGGTTTCCACACTCAGGTGGATTTGCGCCGTGCCGCACGCAATAGCGGTATTGAGCGTATTAGTATTGGCGAGTCTCTGGGCCCGGATGCGCGCCTTGCCGCACTGACCCGCGCCCGCTTGGAAGAGGCTGGTTGGACTCCCGGCGACGGCCCTGTTGTGCAGGGTGCTGCGGGTTCTTCTCGTGCTGATGGTCGCGCGGACATGAGCCGTGCCGCTGAGCTGCTGGCTGAGGAACTGAACACCCCGGTGCATCACGGCTTCGTTGCCGCTATCGATCCGAAGTTCCACGAGGTGGTTGCTGAGCATCAGCCTAAGTTTGCTGCAACCTACCTTCTAGCGGAGGGTTTCTTCGCCGGTAAGATGCGCCGTGATGCTGAGTCGACCGGTGTGCCGGTGAAGGTTGCCTCGCCGCTGGTGAACGCGCAGGGTGGTGCTTCTGCTGCCGTGGTGGCGGAGTGCTTTATTGACCGCATGGATGCCGCTATTGCCCAGCTGGATGCCGCCTAGATGACTTAAAATCAGGCTAGTGCGCTCGCTGTTCACTCACCTGATTCGGGGCTTCTGAAAATCCATACAAAAAACCTCGGGACGTTATGTTCCCGAGGTTTTTTGTGTTGCTGTGTTTGAGTTGTGAAGTGTGAGTGTTTAGGCGGTCTTGAGGTAGACGTCGCCGTCGCGGACCTCTACGGGGTAGACCTTGATGGAGTAGGAGGGGTCGGAGAGGCACTCGCCGGTGGTCAGATCGTAGACCTCCTTGTAGAGGGGGGAGGTGATGGTGGGGTTGCCGTTCTTCTCGCCGACGATGCCGCGTGCGAGGACCAGCGCCTGGCTGTGCGGGTCGAGGTGGTCGCTGGCGAAGATGCCGTGCTTGGTCTTGTAGATGGCGTACTGGTAGCCGTCGACCAGGGCGACTTCACCCCAGTTTTCTTCGAGGTCAGATTCGGCGCAGATGCGTACCCAATTCTCAGCCATGAGGGTTTCCTTTCGAAGTGGTGGTCTGCGCCGCGCGGGGTGCAGGACACAATAGCGGTTCGTGTGTTCTTTGTTTGGAGTTTACCTTATGAAACCCACATTTGGAAATGGGGCACGCGGAGGGTGCTAAAGGTTATTTTTACCCTAAAAAGACGACCTTGAATTTTGTAGATTAGCCTTACCTAATTTAATTTCAGGTAAGGTAAGAATACCCTATTTCAGCCCGATATTCCGCGGATTTTTTAGAAAATTTTCCCAAAAAATGCGGATTTTCGATGCCTCGACCCCGCGCTAGAGTGTACGATAAAAGTCGTAGTTTAAAACGCCTTTTGACTGCCTGAAGAAAACAACATAATCCCACACAAAAATGTTTCGTAATTTTCAGATGCATTCTAAAGAAGCGGGTGCTTCAACTACTCGGTACGCATCAGGTACGAGCCCAACGGTACGGAAACTAGGAGTTCCAATGCTGGGCACGATCCAGTCGCACACTGAGGGTAGATAAGTGCCATGAACTACCTGCATTACAACTAGGAAGGAAAATCCATGTCGCACACTCCCCGCAACATTCTCGTTGTCGGCGCAGGCCCCGCTGCGTGGCGTTTTGTACGCGCGTACCACGAAGGCGCTGAAGCTGCCGGTCGCGCAGCGGACACCATCACCGTCCTCAACGACGAGCCCTACATCCCCTACGACCGCGTTGCTATCGAGAAGATTTTCAAGGACACCGAGAAGGACCTGACCCTCGGTGATCCCGAACTGTGGAATGCAGAGAACATCAACCTGGTCAACAACTGCCACGCAGAGAAGCTTGACCGCACCCGCCGCGTTGTTACCGACACCGAGGGCAACGAGTACCCCTATGACGTGCTGGTCTTCGCAACCGGTTCCCGCGCGGTTCGTATCCCCATTCTTAACTCGGACGCCGCACACGTCTTCCGCACCATTGACGACGTGAAGAACATGGTCTCCGAGGTCAAGCGCCTGCAGTCCACCCTCGGCCGCGCACCCCGCGGTGTCGTCGTCGGTGGCGGTCTGCTCGGCCTCGAAGCAGCTGAGGGTCTGAAGGACCTGGGCGCAGAGCCCACCATCCTGGACGTGGCACCCTGGCTGCTCTCCGTTGAGGTTGACCAGGGCGGCGGTTACGCCGTGAACGCCCAGATTAAGGCAACCGGCATTGACATTGAGACCGGCGTGTACATCTCCGGTATCAACAAGGACGCTGACGGCAACGTCGTCTCCGTCTCCATCGCAGATTCTCCTTCTGAGGATGCAGAAATCCGCACCCTGCCCGCCGACATGGTGGTCTTCGGTGCTGGTATTCGCCCCAACGACGAGCTGGCACGCGACGCTGACCTGGCACTGGGTGAGCGCGGCGGTATTCTCGTCAACGACGCATGCCACTCCTCCGACGAGCACATTTGGGCTATCGGTGAGGTTGCCTGCGTGCTGGGCCGCACCTGGGGCCTGGTCGCACCGGCTAACGCTATGGCTGACGCTGTGGCAGCTAACCTGCTCAACGACAACGAAGAAGCTCAGGTTGAAGAGTTCGACATCGCAACCAAGCTGAAGTTCTCCGGCGTTCAGGTTGCCGGCTTCGGTGATCGCCGAGGTACCACCGAGGGTTGCCTCGAGGTTCTGTTCGCAGACCCCGCACGCGGCATGTACCAGAAGATCGTGACCAGCGGCGACGCAAAGACCCTGCTCGGTGGCGTGTTCGTCGGTGACACCGCTCCCTTCGACTCCCTGAAGCCCCTGCTCGGTCGCGAACTGCCCGCTGAGCCGAACGTCTACCTGACCGCAGCTGGCGGCGGCGACGGCATCCCCGACACCGAACTGCCCGACGACGCAATCCTGTGTTCCTGCAACAACATCAGCTTCGGCGCTGTCCGCGAGGCTATCGTTGACGGCAACCACGATGTTGCATCGCTGAAGTCCTGCACCACCGCGGGTACCCAGTGTGGTTCCTGTGTCCCGATGCTGCAGAAGACTCTGGAACAGCAGATGAAGAAGATGGGTCTGACCGTCTCCAAGGCACTGTGTGAGCACTTCGACTTCTCCCGTGCAGAGCTGGCTGAGGCTGTGCGCCTGACCAGCCTGGACGACTTCGACTCCGTGCTGGCACGCTTCGGCCGCGGTGGCGACGGCTGTGCTATCTGTAAGCCGACCGTTGCATCGATTCTCTCCTCCTTCCGCAACTCCTACGTCCTGGACGCAGGCCGCGGTGGTATTCAGGAGACCAACGACCGCGCACTGGCGAACATGCAGAAGAACGGTACCTACTCCGTCGTTCCGCGTATTCCTGCAGGTGAGATTCCCGCTAAGAAGCTGGGTGTTATTGCAGAGGTCGCTGACGAGTTCGGCCTGTACGTGAAGATCACCGGTGCACAGCGTATCGGTATGTTCGGTGCTCGCCTGGAGCAGCTGCCCTACATTTGGGAGCGCCTGGTGGATGCCGGCTTCGAGTCCGGTCAGGCATACGGTAAGTCCCTGCGTAACGTGAAGTCCTGCATGGGTTCGACCTGGTGCCGCTTCGGTGTTCAGGACTCGACCGGCATGGCAGTCAAGCTCGAGAACCGTTACCGCGGTCTGCGTTCCCCGCACAAGTTCAAGTTCGGTGTTTCCGGTTGTAACCGTGAATGTGCTGAGGCACAGGGCAAGGACGTTGGTCTGATTGCAACCACCAACGGCTGGAACCTGTACCTGGGCGGTAACGGTGGTGCGAACCCCGCTCACGGTCGCCTCTTCGTCAAGGACGCCTCCAGCGAGGACATCATCCGCTACATTGACCGCTACCTGATGTACTACATCCGTACCGCGGACAAGCTGCAGCGTACCGCTCGCTGGCTTGAGGATCTGGATGAGGAGCACGGCGACGGTCTGGCACACCTGCAGTCGGTCCTCATTGAGGACTCCCTGGGCGTGTGCGAGGACCTGGAGCGCGACATGCAGCGTCACGTTGACTCCTACGAGGACGAGTGGGCAGCAACCCTGCGCGACGAGCGCCGCCTGCGCCGTTTCCGCGCCTTCATTAACGAGCCCAACGGCAGCGACGAGGGTTCGCACCTGTACGTGCTGGAGCGCGAGCAGATTCGCCCCGCAACCCCCGAGGAAATTGCGGCGGCAGAAGCTGGCGAGTCCAACACCGTCCTGCTGACCGGTGCCAAGATTCCCGTGGGCAAGCCCAGTGACCTCAACCCGGTCCCGGCAGCGTAGTATGTGCCCGAAGATTCCTCCGTTCCCGCCCCGCGAGTTCGCCACTATTGACGAAATCCTCGCGGGCGGGGCGCCCGGGCACACCCTGGACGATAGCGTGACGGAACGCGGCATCCTTCTGCCCGGCGAGCCTGCTGAGAACCCCGGCAAGGTCTACATTGTGGGTGGCGGCCCCGGTGCCGCTGACCTGCTGACCCTGCGTGCGGCACGTGCCCTGAGTGAGGCGGACGTGGTTCTTCTGGATCACCTCGCCCCGCAGGAGTACGGTGAGTACGCGCCGAACGCCCTCATTGTTGATGTGGGCAAGGTTCCCGGTAAGCACGCTGTTCCGCAGTCCCGCATTCAGCAGCTCATGATTGATTACGCGCTTTCGGGTAAGACCGTGGTGCGTTTGAAGGGTGGCGACCCGTACGTGTACGGTCGCGGTGCTGAAGAGCTGGATGCGTGCATCGCCGCAGGCCTGGAGGCTGAGGTCATCCCCGGCATTACCAGCGCTATCGCGGTTCCTGCGCGTGCGGCGATTCCGGTGACCCTGCGTAAGGTATCCTCGATTTTCACCGTCATTTCTGGTCACTCCGGCCTGTCGGAGACCGAAGTGTCGGCGGTTGAGGCGACCCTGCGTGCCCAGGGCACCGTGGTGCTGCTGATGGGCGTTCGTACCCTGCCCGATACGGTGGCGTCTCTGCTCTCTCGTGGGATTGAGGCTGACACGCCGCTGGCAACCATTGAGAACGGTTTCTCTGAGAAGGAGCGCGTGACTGTCACGACCCTTGAGAACGCTCAGGTAGATTGCGCATCGGTTAGGGCGCCGGCTATTACCGTCATCGGTGAGGTCGTGCATTATGCTCGCGATGATCAGAACCGCTTTGTGAGCGAGGTTCACGAGCGTCTGCGTGAGCGTTCCACCTCCTAGAGGTGGTGCGCTAGATAGCGCGGTGCGTTAGATAATATTGCGCAGCCCCGCATCCTTGGTTTTTCCTAGTTGCCAAGGAGCGGGGCTGTTGCTGTGCCTGCTGTTATTGCTGTGCGTGCAGATGCTAGATGTTGGGCGGCTGAGGCGCTCGCAGGCGGAGTAGCGCCGGGAATGCCGCGGCGCAAAAACAGCGTCAAAAAAACATATGAAAGCGGGGCGGGTATCAGTTGATACCCGCCCCGCTTTCGTCAGGGGTATTGCTCTCAGAGCCTAGTCTCGGAGCTTAGAGTCTCAAATCCTAGAGCCTCAGAGCCTAGACCTTGAAATCGCTGCTGCTACCGGAGCTAGAGCCACCGGAGCTGCCGGAGCCGCCACCGCTAGACTTGCTTGCAGAAGCAGAGGGACCCTCAAAGACCTTGCGGAATTGGTCGCTGTACTCCGACACGAAGTACTCGCGGCTGGTCACACGCCACTTGCCCTCGGCGTACACCACGTAGATCACGACTTCCAGGGTGCTTGCCTTCTGAGGCTCACCCGTGCCCTTCTGGTAGATGGTGTATTCCTTGACGACATCCCGGCAGGGGAACGCCACAACAGCCAAATCGGAAGAGGCAAGAGCCTTCGCATCCTTGTCATCACGGATGCTCAGCTTGCTCTCGTAGTCCTTAGTCCAACCGCCCGCAGCGTAGAGCTTAGCAATAGCCTTCAGGTTGTTGACCAGGCCGCTGTCAGCGCCGTGGACCAGACCCTTGAGGTACTGCAGATCGCCGCTGTACATCGCGGCAATGTACGCGCTCTGGTAAGCAGCCAGGGTCTTGTAGGCGCCTTCGAGGCTGACGGTACGCTGAGCCACCGTATCAATGACCGGGATCGGGACGTTCTTCGCGGGGGAGGTGTCGGTCGGCTCAACATAGTGCGCAATGGCGGGCTTGTACTCGTACTTGACGTCGCCAATGTACTTCTTATAGTCCTTCAAGAACTCGTCGGACGGAATAATCTTCGCGCTACTACGGCTTGACGAAGACGAAGACGAAGCGGATGCCGAAGCCGAGGCAGACTCAGAAGGCGAAGCCGACGCAGACGCCGAGGGGGAGGCGGAGGCGCTCGGGGAACCGGAGAAAGTATCGCCGGTACCGGTGGGGCGAATATCCTTGTTGAAGGCGCATCCTGCCAGGGCGAAAGCGCCGGCGGTCAGACCGCCAAAAAGAACGGTGCGGCGGGTCAATCCGTTTCGGTCGTTAGCAGAGAAGTTGGTGTGTGCACTCGGCCGGAAGGACATGGTATCTCCTGAAAGTGGTTGATCGAGGTAGCTCGCTTCACAACGCTGTGATGCGTACGAAAGGATCCGCCTCATCGTTTTTGTATGGTGCTCGGTACAGGGGGGGGTACCGGGATACGGGTGTGCCGGAGCGTGAACTGCGGCGGTATGAAGTATCCACTTCTTACTATAGAAGACTGGTTTTAAAACTTCGTCAAAAAACCCTGAACATTGTCTTTAAGACGCAATAACCCAAAGTCGGTGAGGTGCAGGGGGACCGTGCCTCAACGACTTTGGGCTAGTGCGTATGAAATTGATGAAACGGGGCTAGTTTAGACCGCGCCGGACTATGCGCATGCAGATTTAGACCTTAGTGGAGCCTCGGCCCGAGGACGAAGAACCGCTAGAACCTGCGGAACTGGAACCAGCTGAACTAGAAGAGTCGGAAGAGCCCTTGCCGCCATTCAGACGCTCGTTCAGATAATCGTTGCCGATTCGCCACCACTTACCCTCGGTGTAGAGCATCACGTGCGGAATGGCTACCTGGGTAATTGCCGGTATCTTGCGTTCGGTGCCGTCCGGCTGATGGATGGCGGTGGCAGAATACTTGGCGTCCATCATGATTTCTACGTAGCCGTCACCGTTCTTCAGGGCGGTTCGAGGCTCCGTATTCCGCATGGAAATGCTGCACGTGAAGTCCATGTACCAGCCGTTCTGCTCATACAGTTCCTTGACCGCCTTGACCTCATCAATGGCGCTCTTGTCTGCCGGGTAGGTCAGCTCAATCGCCTGATCCGCGTAGTGGCCATCCTTGAGTGCGGTGATCTGAGCACTGTAGTAGGCACGCAACGTCTCGTAGGCGCCCTGGAAGGTCGGTTCTTCACGGTGCGGAACGGTCTTGAGGGGCTTAGGTACGTTCTTCGCAGGGGAAGAATCCGTTGCGGGCTGGTACTCGCCCATGTATTCACCGGTCAGCTTCAGGGGACCGGGGTACTTTTCCCAACCCTCAACGAGTGCATCCTTAGATACGGGTACGCGTGCCGCGCTGGACGAGCTGCTCCTAGCGCTTGCTGATGCGGTCGCCGAAGCAGACTGTGAAGCAGACGGTGAACTAGATGCAGAAGCGGAAGCGCTCGCGGAAGGGGTGGGGGAGCCTACCTTAGCTTTTGCTTCTTCGCTCAGCGGGCGAATATCGGAGGCGCAACCGGTCATGAGGGAAACCGCGCCACCGAGCAGCAGAGTACGGCGGCTCATAAGGCGGGAAACGGCGGAACGGGTGCTCGAAGAGGGTGAGAGCATCGGTGAACTCCTTGATTATTCCCGAGGCGGGCTCGGGGCACCCGGCGGCGGGCGCGTGGTTGTATGGCGTGTTGGGTGAGGTCGTGAAAGGGGTGAAAACTTCGGGTAGATGCCGTGGTTTCAGACCCTGTCCGGAAGTGACCTCGGGCGTACCTCACGCAGTGGGCGAGGGGTACTGGTGAACTCATCTTTGAGATTGCTGTGGTCGCGCCCCGGTGAGAGGGCAGATGCTATCGAATCTTCATTGATGTGTTGCACGATTCATTTTAGACTATTTTGAGCTCAAAATGCACGAAAATACACCTTAGTAATCTCTGTGAGTCTATGGATCACTCAAGATATCAATCACCGTAAAGTATTGTGACTATGCTCTGTCGATGGGGAGCTATTTGATGGGAGTGGGCGCTTCGGTGAGAGGCGGCACGTATGTTAAATTAAGTGATTTCAATCATATTTATGGCCTAAAAAACGAAAGAGCCTCGTCCCAGTGTTTGCAAAAAATGGGGGATAGGGGAGGGATTGGCTCAACCTTCTGGTTGTGAGGAGGCCTTCAGTAGTTCAGGAGAAATACCCGATTCAACAAGGGGAAACCCGCTCAACAATTCCCAAATATGCACTCTATTCACCCGCTATGCATTGCTGAATCATTCAGAAAAACCGGTTCCCACACGGGGTGTTGAAGAGATGAAAACGTGCAGGGGTGAATATCTAGTGGAATTACATCGGTGTTCACCCCATATCTTGTGGTTGCACTGACTGCAATCCCATGGGCTCCCACGAAAAAATCGAAACCCACTTAAAGCAACACCGGGGGAATGCAAAAACATACATCCTTAAACACGCCCGAGCGTGGGGTGAGGCAAGACCCCTTAAGCCCCCTACTCGCTCTAAATATCGCCGAACGAAGAACCATTCTGTTTTGTGTCCCCGGCATCGGCGCATCTGAATAGTACTGTTCAAACCCACACCCCGCGGGGTTGCATACAGGCACAAAAGCCACATAAACTATTAGTGTTTGCAACGACCCGGCCATCACCGGCGAGCAATTCGGAAGAACGGACCGCACCTGCGGGCACCCGCCAATCGCTGCGGCGAGGGTGTCTTAGCGGAAGAGATGTAGTCCCAGTAGAACCGGACGGTTAAGCCCGATATAGCTGTAATAAGCGACTGATACCCGCCCAACGCGCCGCTCTTCCGGTGGCTAGGTATCGCGGACACGCGACACCCCGCTAGCCCCGGGAGGGTTCGGTGCGTTGAGCTGTTAAATCAGTAAGCAAGGTGGTACCGCGCCGCATCCCGACCCCCGGCACAACCCGGGCAAGTCAGCGATGCCTAGGCGTCCTTGCACCCGTCATGTCAATCCTCACCCGCTGAAACGGTGCGGACGACGAGTGCTACGTACCCTGTCGCCCCAACCTCTCAGCGTTGAGAACAACAGATAAGGGCGCACAAACACATGTCCCATGTTTACCCCAAGGCGAGCGCCTTCGAAGCCGCAGGAAGCGGCGTCACCGCATCGCCCAAGTTCCCCGCACTCGAAGAGGCAGTCCTCGACTACTGGAAGAAGGACAACACCTTCTCCGCATCCGTTGAGAACCGCCCCGCAGGCGAAAACGGCGAAAACGAATTCGTCTTCTACGACGGCCCTCCCTTCGCTAACGGCCTGCCCCACTACGGCCACCTGCTCACCGGCTACGCCAAGGACCTCGTCGCACGCTACCAGACCCAGCGCGGCCACAAGGTAGAACGCCGCTTCGGCTGGGACACCCACGGCCTGCCCGCAGAACTCGAGGCAATGAAGCAGCTCGGCATGACCGACAAGCGCGAAATCCTCGAAATGGGCATCGACAACTTCAACGACGCTGCCCGCGCATCCGTGCTCAAGTACACCAACGAGTGGGAAAAGTACGTCACCCGCCAGGCACGCTGGGTCGACTTCGAAAACGACTACAAGACCCTGAACGTCGAGTACATGGAGTCCGTCATCTGGGCGTTCAAGCGCCTCTACGATAAGGGCCTGACCTACCAGGGCTTCCGCGTGCTGCCCTACTGCTGGAAGGACGAGACCCCCCTCTCCAACCACGAGCTGCGCATGGACGACGACGTGTACAAGGACCGCCAGGACCAGACCGTCACCGTCGCATTCCGCCTCACCGCAGACACCGCCCTTGGTGCTGACGAGAAGGTCGCCGCAGAACTCGACGGCGTCGAAGCACTCGCATGGACCACCACCCCCTGGACCCTGCCCACCAACCAGGCGCTCGCCGTCGGACCCGAGATTGAATACTCCGTTGTACCCGGTGCAGGCAAGTTCGAGGGCCGCTCCTTCCTAATCGCCTCCGACCTGCTCGGCTCCTACGCTAAGGACCTCGGCTACGAAGGCGACCAGCCCGAAAAGGACGCAGACGCAGCCGTCACCGCACGCTACACCGGCTCCCAGCTCGAGCACGTGCGCTACACCCCGCTGTGGGACTACTTCGCAGACGCCGAAAAGTGGGGCACCGAAACCTCCTGGCAGATCCTCGTCGCCGACTACGTCACCACCGGTGACGGTACCGGTATCGTCCACCAGGCACCCGCCTACGGTGAAGACGACCAGAAGGTCTGTGAAGGCTACGGCATCCCCGTGATCCTCTCCCTCGACGAAGGCGCAAAGTTCCTGAACCTCTTCGCCGAGCCCACCGCCTCCGGCTCTACCGCTCTGGCTGAGATTGCAGGCGTGCAGGCATTCGACGCGAACCGCACCATCATCAACGCCCTCAAGGCAGACGATGTGCTGATCCGCGAGAAGTCCTACGTGCACTCCTACCCGCACTGCTGGCGCTGCCGCACCCCGCTCATCTACCGTGCAATCACCTCCTGGTACGTGAAGGTCACCGACTTCAAGGACCGCATGTACGAGCTGAACAAGCAGATCAACTGGATCCCGGAAAACGTGAAGTACGGCCAGTTCGGCAAGTGGGTTGAGAACGCACGCGACTGGTCCATCTCCCGTAACCGCTTCTGGGGCTCCCCGATCCCCGTGTGGGTTTCGGACGACCCGAACTACCCGCGCATGGACGTGTACGGCTCCCTCGAAGAGCTCAAGGCAGACTTCGGCCGCCTGCCCCTGAACAAGGACGGCGAACCCGACCTGCACCGCCCGTACATTGACGAGCTGACCCGCCCGAACCCGGACGACCCGACCGGCAAGTCCACCATGCGCCGCGTGGAAGACGTGCTCGACGTCTGGTTCGACTCCGGCTCCATGCCCTACGCGCAGGTGCACTACCCCTTCGAGAACCAGGAATGGTTCGAGAACCACTACCCGGCAGATTTCATCGTCGAGTACATCGGTCAGACCCGCGGCTGGTTCTACGTGCTGCACGTACTGGCGACCGCGCTCTTCGACCGCCCCGCGTTCAAGAACGTCATCAGCCACGGTATCGTGCTCGGCTCGGACGGTCAGAAGATGTCCAAGTCCCTGCGTAACTACCCGGACGTCTCCGAGGTCCTCGACCGCGACGGCTCCGACGCAATGCGCTGGTTCCTGATGTCCTCCCCGATCCTGCGTGGCGGCAACCTGATCGTGACCGAGCAGGGCATCCGCGAGGGTGTTCGCCAGGTCATGCTGCCGCTGTGGAACGTCTACCACTTCTTCGCCCTGTACGCTAACGCCGCCAACAACGGTGAAGGCTACAGCGCAAAGCTCAAGTACGACTCGCAGCACGTGATGGACCGTTTCATCCTCGGCAAGACCCGCGAACTCATCGAGCAGGTCACCGCAGCGATGGACTCCTACGACATCTGGAACGCCTGCGAATCCCTGCGCCAGTACGCCGACGCACTGACCAACTGGTACGTGCGCCGCTCCCGCGAGCGCTTCTTCAACGAAGACACCGACGCATTCGACACCCTCTACACCGCACTGGTGACCGTGTCGAAGGTCGCCGCATCCCTGCTGCCGCTCAGCAGCGAGGAAATCTACCGCGGCCTCACCGGTGAACGCTCCGTGCACCTGGCTGACTGGCCCGAGGCATCCGCTTTCGCTGATGAGTCCGACCTGCTGGCTCTCATGCAGACCGTGCGTGAGGTCTGCTCCGCCGGTTCGGCACTGCGCAAGGAGAAGAAGATCCGCGTGCGCCAGCCGCTGCAGAAGATGACCGTGGCGATCGCACCCGAGCAGTTCGCTGCGCTGGGTACCGCTTTCGGCGAGAAGGGCGCGGAGTACTTCGCGAACATCGTCGAGGACGAGCTGAACCTGCGCCAGGTGGAGCTGGTCAGCGCCGACACCGTCGACCCCGCCGACTACGGCATCTCCCAGCAGCTGAAGGTCAACGCACGTGCGGCAGGTCCGCGCCTGGGCAAGCAGGTGCAGGTTGCCATTAAGGCATCCAAGTCCGGTGACTGGGCCGTGACCGAGGACGGTACCGTCCTGGTCGGCGTGGCAGCTCTGGACGGCGGCCTGGCTCTGGAAGAGGGCGAATACGAGCTGGCAACCGTGGTTGCCGCTGACGCTGAGGGTGCTGAGCACACTGCGGCTGCGGTTCTGCCCGGCGGCTTCCTGGTCCTCAACATTGAGCTGACCGACGAGCTGGTTGCCGAAGGTATCGCCCGCGATACCATCCGCGCTATTCAGCAGGCACGTAAGGACGCCGACCTGAACGTTGCGGACCGCATCAACCTGAGCATCGCGGCACCGGAGGAAACTCTGGCAGCTCTGCGCACCAACGAAGCACTGGTGACCGGCGAAACCCTCGCCGTGTCCCTGCAGCTGAGCGAAGCAGCCGAGCTGAGCATTAGCGTAGCCAAGGCATAAAACGCCTGAACCGTACGGCCGTCCCGCCCCCTTGATTGGGCGGGGCGGCCCGTCGTCTATCCCGCCGCACGGTTATCCTGCCGCACGGTGGGCCCCTGCCGGCACCGGCCGGCTATCCCAGTGAGGAGAACAATGAGCGAGAAGAATTACCCCGCAATTCCCGACCCCGAGGGCGTGGAGCGGGTCTACGGTGAACTGCTGGCGCGAGCACCCGAAAACAAGATGGCGCCGCGCCTGGACGCCGTGGCGCGTGCCGTCGAAATCCTCGGCGACGTGCACCGTGCCGCGCCGGTCATCCACATCACCGGCACGAACGGCAAGACCAGCACCGCCCGTATGATTGAGGCGCTGCTACTCGGCCACGACCTGCGTGTGGGCCGCTTTACCAGCCCGCACCTTGAAAGCGTCACCGAACGTATCTGCATTAACGGTGCACCCGTACCGGACGCCACCTTCGTGCGTATTTGGGAGGAAATCGCCTCCTACCTGCAGATTGTGGACGCGGAGATGACCTCCCGCGGCGAGCCCGCCCTGACCTTCTTCGAGTCCGTTACCGTGCTTGCCTTCGCGATTTTCGCGGACGAGCCGGTGGACGTGGTGGTGCTCGAGGTCGGTATCGGCGGCACCTGGGATTCCACGAACGTTGCCGACGGCGTGGTTTCCGTGGTTACCCCGATCGGTCTGGACCACACCGACATGCTGGGCGAAACCCTCGCCGAGATTGCGACCGAAAAGTCCGGCATTATCAAGCCCGGTGGCTTCCTGGTTTCTGCGGCACAGGACCCGGAAGCGGCGGACGTGCTGCTCGCCTCCGCCCGCGAGAAGGAAGCATCCTTCGCCTTTGAGGGCGTGGAGTTCGGCGTTGTCTCCCGTGAGCTTGCGGTCGGCGGTCAGCTGCTGACCCTGCGCGGACTGGCGGGCGAGTACCCGGATGTGCCGCTGTCCCTGCACGGTGCGCATCAGGCGCAGAACGCCGTGGTGGCTCTCGCCGCCGTGGAGGCGTTCTTCGGCGGTCAGCGTCAGCTGCCCGAGAACGTGGTGCGTACCGCGTTTGAGACGGTGCGCTCGCCGGGCCGTCTGGAGGTTGTGCGCACCGAGCCGCTGACCATCCTGGATGCGGGCCACAACCCGCACGGTGTGCGTGCGTCCGCGGCTGCGCTGACTGAAGCGTTCAAGCTGTCCCACCTGCACGCCGTGGTCGGTATTTTGGGTGAGAAGGATGCTCTGGGCATGTTTGAGACCATGCGCGAAGAGTACGTTGACGCTTCTGACGGCACGTTCCGCCTGTACTTGGCGGCGTCGGATTCGCCGCGTGCGATTGCGCCGGAGCGTCTACACGAGCTGGCGCTGGATGCGGGTCTGGACGAAGACTCGATTGAGGTGTTTGAGCACCTGGACGAGGCGATTGCCACCGCCATGGAGAACGCACTCTTTGAGCAGGAGTCAGCGGGTGTGCTGATTACCGGTTCGATTACGGTCATTGGTGAGGCGCGTACCCTGCTGGCGGCGCATGAGGAGGCGAAGACCCCCGGCGCTGAGGCTGAGGAGCTGCCGGATGAGCTGGGCGCCGAGGGTGCTTATGCGGGTTCTGCGGGCGCGGCGTCGGCTTCGACTCTGGCTGCCGCGGCGGCTGCGGCTGCCTCTGCTGAGCCGGATGAGCTGCTGGACGGCATCATGGCTGAGCTGGGTGGCGAGTCTGCGGCGGGTTCTTCGCTGGAGGATTCGCTGGGTCTGCCGCTGGGCGATTCGTACACCGATGATTTCTTCGGTGATGACGAAGACTCGGACAACTAAAGCGGTCTGTTGAGGTTACAGACATGAGGCGGGGTGCCGCCCTCCGGCTAGTATTTCTAGTATTTATTGGCTGGGGGAGTGGCACCCCGTTTTTTCGTGCCCCCGCTTTTTATGCCTTTGCCCTCATACTCCCACTCGAACGCATGATTTCTCACGTGTTCCCATGGGCTCTCACCTAACCCCAATCGCCCGAATTTGACCGGCATCATCCGCCCTCACCCACCCAAAAAATCGAAAAGAACGAAAATTTGCGGGCACCGGGGCGCAAAACCGGGCACGCCTTGGCGTCACGGTGCTATATTCGCTGAGGCGCCGGCCCCAACGCCTGAGGCCGCACCAACACACCCGCACACATACGCATACCAGCGACGGTATGCCACATAGTGAAAGGCACCCATCATGCCCGCACCCTTCACCGATTTGATTGGCACCGATTCGTTCACGGAGACGCTGCGCCAGGAGAACCTCGACACCTGGCTTTCCGCCACGAATCACCGCTTTGTTGCTGAGCTTTTTGACGGCTCGATCGCCCCGCAGGTCATGGCGGGGTACCTGGTGCAGGACTACCGTTTCCTCGATACCTTCCTCGCCCTGATTGGTGGCGCGATTGCTAACGCTGATACTCTCGCGGGTCGCCTGCGCTTGGCGCAGTTTGCCGGCGAGATTGCGGGCGATGAGAACACCTACTTCCTGCGTTGTTTTGAAACTCTCGGCGTGACTGAGCATCAGCGTGATTCCATGCCCGATACGGAGGCGACCACCGGCTTCAAGCGTCTCTTCCTCGACGCGGCGGCTAGCGGCAGCTACGCGGCGATCCTGTCGGTGCTGGTGGTTTGCGAGGGCCTGTACCTGGATTGGGCGTCGAAGGCTCCCGCCAAGCGTCCTGAATCTTTTGTGCACCACGAGTGGATTAGCCTTCACGACTACCCGGAGTTTCGTGAGCTGGTTGATTTCCTGCGCCGCGAACTGGACCGTGTGGGCCCGTCGGATGCGCAGCGTGCCCGCGAGTTCTTTAGCCGCGCGGTGGAGCTGGAGCAGCTGTTCTTTGATGAGTCGTACACCCACCCGCTGCCCTAGGTAATACCGCCCTAAGTGATGCCCCGGATAAAGCCCTAGAAAATATCCCGTTGAAACCCTCGGAAGGTTCCGCCCGCCGCTGAATTGCGGGCGCCTCCCGGGGGTTTCGCGTGCTCAAGACGCCCCGAAAGTGCCCGGAATGAGCCCCTGAAAATGCCCCGAAAGTGCACAGAAAACGCGCCCACCTGTGTAAAATAGCACGTCATAAAACGGAACATATAGGCTGATGGCGTGCCATTTGGCGGTGTGAGAGGCTAGGATAAATGGGGTACCGCTTCCGGGGTGCTGGCTATGCCGCGCCGATACGTACCCGCTACTGCACGAGGTGAGGCGCACCCTTGAGGGACCTAACCGGCACCTCCTCAGCTGTCCCCGGCGTCTGCCGCGTTGACGGTTGCATGCACCCCTCAACACTACAGAGCTTAAGACGGTGCTGCTGGGACAGTACCACCGTAAAACACTATCTAAAGGAGTCGTATGAGTACCGCCGCATCGAGTACTACCGAGCCCACCCACGCTGCAAAAGAAGCGCAGCACGGGCACGCGGGAACCCCGGGCGGCTACTCAGACCGACAGCTCGGATTCTGGCTGGTTGGCGCCGGCCTGATCGCACTCATTTCTTCAGCGATTCTGGTGTATGAGCGCCTGCAGATTTACATTGATGCCGGCCACTCCACGGTCTGCGATATCAACGCCCTGCTCAGCTGCGGCACGGTGATGCGCACTCCACAGGCGGAAGCGTTCGGCTTCCCGAACCCGTTCATTGGTCTGGTGGGCTTCTCGATTGTGGTGACTATCGGTGCCGCGATCATGGCGGGCGCACAGTTTAAGAAGTGGTTCTGGGTGTGCATGAACATTGGTCTGGCTGCGGCAACCGCGTTCATCATGTGGCTGTGGTACCAGACGACGTTCCAGATTAATGCCCTGTGCCTGTTCTGCATGATCGTGTGGGTTATGACCATCACGCTTTTTGTGAAGACTACGGTCCGCAATATTTCGGCGGGTGTTATTCCGGCGTCGCAGTCGATGCGTGAGAGCGCTCGCGGCTGGTCGTGGTTTGCGATTAGCCTGTGGCTGATCCTGATTTTCGGCATTATTGTGATCCGCTTCTTTGAGGTCATTGTGAATATGATGCGCTAAGCATTTGAGGGCTGATGCCCCGAACATTCAACGCCCCGGTACTTGTTGGTGCCGGGGCGTTGCTGTACCCGCAGGCAGATTGTGCCGGGAAGAATGTTCCGGGTAGTGGGGGAGGCGCCGGCAACCTTGCCGGCGGCGGTCAGCGGGGAGGCGGCGCGGGTGCGTATAATGGTCAGGTATATTCTTGAGCGGCGTCAGCCGGAGCCGTCCGCGGGTTTCACCCGCAGCGTTGACTGCCTGCCGTTCTGCTGGACACTAGATTCTTGATACCCCTTCGAGGAGAACCGTGAAGACTGCCGGAATTGCCGCAATGGGCGCTGCTGCCGTTATTTTTCTGACTGCCCTGCTGTTGCTGACCGCCGGTCACTTCTCGTTGCTGTGGGTGATTCTGCTGGTGGTTTCTCCGTTTGTTTTCATTCTGGGTGTTCCGTTTGCGACCGGTTCCGGTCCGGAGTACCTGCCGACCGACCCGAAGCTTGCTCAGCAGGCTCGTGAGGCGCGCGATGCGGAGCTGGGTCTGGACTAGCCCCTCCTCTGAAAGTTTTTGAAGCCGGGTGGTGCGTAGTGGCATGCCCGGCTTTGCTGTACCCGCCATGCGCCCGCCGCAGCGTGCTCGCAGCAATGTGCCTGCTGCAAGGTGCCCGTAGTAATGTGCCCGCGCATCCTGCCGGGAGGTGGAGCCCAGATAGGATGGGTGGGGTGGCTTAGAGGTACTCTCTACCGGGTATAATGGAACACGGTGTCTTGTGCGCCCCGCACGCGCATAAAGATCCCCACCAACGCATCGAGGGAGAGTACCCGAAGAGCGCCGGCTATAAGCCGCGGAGCATAACTGTCGCACCGCGCGGGCCGCCCGCCTCGGCGAAGAAACCCGAAGACCGGCAGGGCACCCAGGAAGGGTGTGAGCGTGCCGTGCTCGAGAGCGAGGTGGCTGTGACCGTCGCGGCGCGCTCTGCGTTCCGCCCGCTCGCCCCCTACGGCAGAAGCACTGAACGAGATAGTGCCCGGTAGCGCCGATGAACGCGCACCGTAGGGTGAGGCTTGAGCCGCGGTGACAGCAACTAGGCTTTGCGCTGTATGCGCGCTGTTAAAATCCTTGCGGTGCGGAGCAGGGTGTAACGAAAGAAGATTAATGTCTGACGAGAAGAACGTCGAACTTGGGGTTTTTGAGGCGCTGAACGCCCTCGCGGAGGAGAAGAACGCCTCTGCAGAGACCCGTGAAACTCTGCGTAAGAATGTTCGTGAGAGCTCTGACGCCCAGCAGGGTATTGAGCGCCGCCGTCCGGGTCGCCCGAAGAAGGAGAAGGCTCCTGAGGTTCCCCTGGATGAGGCGATTGCGGCTGGCCTGACCAACCTGCGTAACGCTAAGGCTAAGCACGCGCCGGCACCGAAGGTTGCCGCTCCCGCTGCGTCTGAGACCGAGGTTGCTTCTACTCTGGATAGCCTGTTTGAGGCTGCTGAGAAGAAGGCGGCTGAGCCTGCTGTCGTGGAGAAGGCCGCTAAGGTCGAGACCGTTGAGAAGACCGCGAAGGTGGAGGAAGTTGTTGCCCCTGCCGCTGAGTCTGCTGAGCCGGTTGCTGAGAAGAAGGTGGCTGAGCCCACTGCCGAGTCTGCCGTTGAGGTGAAGGAAGAGACCGCCAAGGTTGAGGTCGTAACCCCCGCACCGGCTGAGAAGGCTGAAGCTCCCGCTGAAGAGCCTGCCGCAGAGCAGCCCGCCGAGGCTGCTGCAGCTGTTGAGGAATCCGCAACCGAAGAGGCTGCACTCAAGGCACCCGCAGTAGAAGAGTCTGCTGAGGAGCCCGAAGTAGCTCCCGAGCCTGTGAAGACCATTAGCGACCTGCAGCGCGAGAAGCTGCAGGAGCTGCGCTCGCGTACCCCCATGGGTGCGATGCCGCTGTTCATGGCGCCCGAGCCGGAGGAGCTGAGCGAGCTCGCTGTTGCCGCCAAGCTGGAGCGTGAGGCACGCCGCGCCGCTGCCGAGGAGCAGAAGCGTAAGGAGCGCATGGAGCGCCGCCGCGAGGAGGCCGCTGCTGAGGCTGAGGTGACGAGCCACCGTCGCCGTCGCCGTCGCCGCGGTACCGAAGATATTGAGATTGAGGGCGGCGTTGATGATGACGTTGAGACCGTCACCAAGGTGCGTGCACCGCGCCTGGCTGATTCTCACGCATCCAACACTGTGACCGGTGTGCGCGGTTCTACCCGCCTGGAGGCGAAGCGCGTGCGCCGCCGCGAGTCCCGCTCCCTGGGTCGTCGCCGCCACATCGTGACTGAGGCTGAGTTCTTGGCTCGCCGCGAGTCCGTGGACCGCCAGATGCTGGTTCGTCAGAAGGACGGCCGCATCCAGATCGGTGTGCTTGAGGACGGCGTGCTGGCTGAGCACTTCGTGTCCAAGACCCAGCAGGATTCCCTGATTGGCAACGTGTACCTGGGTAAGGTTCAGAACGTTCTGCCGTCCATGGAAGCTGCGTTCGTTGACATTGGACGCGGCCGCAACGCTGTGCTGTACGCGGGCGAGGTCAACTGGGATGTGACCGGTCTGGACGGTGCACCCCGCAAGATTGAGAACGCCCTGAAGCCCGGCGATTCGGTTCTGGTGCAGGTCACCAAGGACCCGATTGGTCACAAGGGCGCCCGCCTGACCAGCCAGGTTTCCCTGCCCGGTCGCTTCCTGGTGTACGTGCCGGGTGGTTCGATGACCGGTATTTCCCGCAAGCTGCCCGACACTGAGCGTGCTCGCCTGAAGAAGATTCTGAAGGACAAGCTGCCCGAGGGTGCTGGCGTAATCGTTCGTACCGCGGCGGAGGGTGCTTCTGAAGAGGAGCTGACCCACGACATTAACCGTCTGCGTGCGCAGTGGGAAGAGATCCAGGAGAAGGCTAACTCCCGCAAGGTGCTGGCTCCGGAGATGCTCTACCAGGAGCCCGACCTGATGATTAAGACCGTGCGTGACGTCTTCAACGAGGACTTCACCGCGATGATCGTTCAGGGCGAGAACGCCTGGGATTCCATCGAGGCGTACGTGACGTACGTGGCGCCGGACCTGGTTTCCCGCCTGCAGCAGTGGGACGGCGATGACGACCTCTTCGACCACTACCGCATCAACGAGCAGCTGGCGAAGGCACTGGACCGTAAGGTGTACCTGCCTTCGGGTGGTTCGCTGGTGATTGACCGTACCGAAGCCATGACCGTGGTGGACGTGAACACCGGTAAGTTCACCGGTAGCGGCGGCAACCTGGAAGAGACTGTCACCAAGAACAACCTGGAAGCTGCTGAGGAGATTGTCCGTCAGCTGCGTCTGCGCGATATCGGCGGCATTATCGTCATTGACTTCATTGACATGGTGCTTGAGTCGAACCGTGACCTGGTTCTGCGTCGCCTGATTGAGTGCCTGGGCCGTGACCGTACCAAGCATCAGGTGGCTGAGGTGACTTCGCTGGGTCTGGTTCAGATGACCCGTAAGCGCCTGGGTACCGGCCTGCTTGAGGTCTTCTCGGAGCCCTGTGAGCATTGTGCCGGTCGTGGCCTGGTGGTTCACGATCAGCCGCTGAGCGGTCGTAGCGGTGGCGCGTCGGATTACATCCACCGCCATGAGCGTAATGACCGTAAGCGTAGCCGTGCCGCTGCCCGCGAGGATTCTCGTGACCAGCAGAAGCAGGATGCTCTGGAGTCGAAGAAGGCTGAGCGCCGTAACGCTATGGCTGCTGTGGCTGCCGCATCCGCTCAGAGCGAGGACGTTTCGGAGGAGACTGCTTCGACCCGCAAGAAGCGTAAGCGTCGCAAGCGTTCGCGCCGCGCGGAGACCGCTGAGCTTTCGCTTGAGCAGGAGATTCAGGGTATTGCCGAGGCTGCCAGCGAGCAGGCTCACGCGGAGGTTGCTCAGCGTGAGGACAAGGTCGCTGAGGTCACCGAGGGCAACTGGATTGGTGAGCAGGGCGGCTTCTCCCTGGAGCAGCTGGCGAGCGCGTTTGACCGCGTGGAGGAGTCCGCTGAGGGTTCCTCGCAGGACTCTGAGCAGGAGCGTTCGGAGGACCGTTCTGAGGAGCGTCGTTCGTCTAAGCGTGGCGAGAAGAAGTCTTCTCGTAACCGTAAGCGCCGCGAGCTGACCGATGCGGATATCGCCGCTGTGGAGGATTCCGGCGCGGGTGCGCTGGAGGACGAGCACCACGTTGACCCGGAGCTCGACCCGCGCTTTAGCCGCTCTTCGGATCGTTTTGAGGCGATTCGCGCCGGTGAGGCGAAGGCTCGTGCTTCTCAGAAGGCTGGCCGTATTGCCCGTGCCGAGGGCGAGTCGTTCCGTTCGAACCGTGAGGATCGTGCGGCGAAGCGCCAGGACCGTGAGCAGCAGAACGCTGAGGCGAACTCCGAGCAGAAGGCTCAGGAATCCAAGCGTGTTGAGCGTGAGGACCTGCGCATTGAGGACGTTCGTGAGACTCCGCGTGCGTCCCGCCGCCGTGCGCGTCGTGCCGCTGATGAGAAGCGCGCCGAGAAGGTAGCTGAGCAGAGCGTGGCATCCGAGCAGGCACCCGCAAAGGCTGATAAGGTTGAGAAGCCTGAGTCTCGCACGGTTGTGACCGGCGTGATTGGTGCTCCGGCGGTGACCGGCGTGGTGGGCGCAGCTCCCGCAGCGGTTGAGGCTCCGGTTGAGGAGGCTCAGAAGCCTGCGGCTCAGGTGCCCGGTTCGACCCCGCGTAAGCGTCGCACTCGCCGTGCGGCTTCGAGCGCCGGTGCCGGTGCTCAGGTCGTGACCGTGGACGCTTCCGAGCGTGCTGAGGGTTCCGTGGTTGCTTCCGCTTCTGTTGCGGATGTGGCTCCGGTGGCTGATGACGCTTCGGCTCCTGTCTTGTTCGGCATTGGCGTTGCCGCTGCCGACATTAAGCGTGAAGGTAAGGACGATTAGTCTTTAGCTTCCGATCATCGGAAATCCGATGGTGTGTGTATATGAGATAGCCTCGGTAGGGCGAGCCGGAACTTCCCTACCGAGGCTATTTTTTTCTGTGCGTGTGCTGCGTCATTATTAAAGGCGCTACTAAGAGTGCGGTGCAGTATTAGAGGAGCATCACGTGCCGACTTCGAGTGTTCCGCAAAATTATCTATTGCGCGGCGCGTAGATCATGCCGTATCCTTAAGGACTGGTGTTTATCTCAGTGAAGCCCTATCGACGCAGGGCCAGCGGGAGACACCGCTCCCACCCGCATCGTCTTCGGCGCGGTCGAGTATTCGGCTGAGTCGAAACGTGCGGGAGAGAGACACCACCGGTGAGCCTCGCGTGTTGGCTTCGGCGGGCAATCCCGCCGGAACGCACGGGCCGTTCCTCCTTGTTCGCGGTCATTCGACTGGCGGGGGAGGGCGCACAGCAATGAAAGCGCAGGCTGCTCATTCGTGTGAGATTCAAGAAGCAAGTTGTCGAGAAAAGTGAGTCCCATAGTGGCATACGCGATTGTACGCGCTGGCGGCCGCCAGGAGAAGGTTTCCGTAGGCGACCTCGTTACCCTTGACCGTGTTGCAGGCGAGCCCGGCAGCACCATCGAGCTGCCCGTGCTGCTGCTCGTCGACGGTGACAAGGTCACCGCTGACGCAAAGTCCCTGGCTTCCGCCAAGGTTGTTGCTGAGAAGGTTGAGGACCTGCGCGGTCCGAAGATCGTTATTCAGAAGTACAAGAACAAGACCGGTTACAAGAAGCGTCAGGGCTTCCGCGCCGAGCTGACCACCGTCAAGATTACCGCTATCAACGCGTAATCGAAACGACCGGAATTCAACCCTAAGGTAGGAATACAGAATGGCACACAAGAAGGGCGCAAGCTCCACCCGTAACGGCCGTGACTCGAACCCCCAGTACCTCGGTGTTAAGCGCTACGGCGGCCAGTCCGTCAACGCAGGCGAGATTCTCGTTCGCCAGCGCGGCACCCACTTCCACCCCGGCCTGAACGTTGGCCGCGGTGGCGACGACACCCTGTTCGCTCTGGCAGCAGGCACCGTCGAATTCGGTACCCGCAAGGGCCGCAAGGTCGTTAACATCCTGGCAGCAGCTGAGTAATACTCACCGCTAGGGCAGAGGGGGTAGGCGTTAGTCTACCCCCTCTCGCTATGACCTCGAATGCCGTGGACGCCCGCCCGTGCTGGGCTCCACGATGAGGCGCACCCCAACCCGGTCGCGCCTGCCGCCGCATCCGCAGCATGATTGGTGTGTGCCGTGCGGTGGCGAAGTGAAGATTTTCCAAGATAAGGAGAACCCGTGGCAGAATTCGTGGACCGCGTGGTCTTGCATGTATCTGGCGGTCGCGGAGGTAACGGCTGCGTCTCCGTGCGACGTGAAAAGTTTAAGCCCCTGGGCGGCCCTAACGGCGGTAACGGTGGTAATGGTGGCGCGGTGATTCTGCGCGTGGATAACCAGACCACGACCCTGTTGGAGTACCACCACAGCCCGCATCAGCACGCCCCGAATGGCGATATTGGTCGTGGCGATATGCACCACGGCTATAACGGTGAGGACCTGGTTCTGACCGTGCCGCAGGGTACTGTGGTGAAGGACCGCGAGGGTAATGTTTTGGCTGACCTGCTGCGTGTGGGCGACGAGTATGTTGCTGCCCATGGTGGTATGGGCGGTCTGGGTAACGCTGCGTTGGCTTCGGCTAAGCGTAAGGCTCCCGGTTTTGCTCTGTTGGGCACCCCCGGTGAAGAGGCTGATATTGTTCTGGAGCTGAAGTCCATTGCGGATGTGGCTCTGGTGGGTTACCCGTCGGCGGGTAAGTCTTCGTTGATTGCTGCGATTTCTGCGGCGCGTCCGAAGATTGCTGACTACCCGTTCACCACCCTGATCCCGAACCTGGGTGTGGTGCAGGCAGGCGATGTTCGCTATACCGTTGCGGATGTTCCGGGTCTGATTGAGGGCGCTTCTGAGGGTCGCGGTCTGGGTCACCGCTTCCTGCGCCATGTGGAGCGTTCTTCGGCTCTGGTGCACGTGATTGACTGTGCGACTCTGGAGCCGGGCCGTGACCCGATTAGCGACTTTGAGGTAATCCGCGGCGAGCTGCAGAACTATGAGGTTGACCCGACTGCGGGTGTGACCGTGCCGCTGCATGAGCGTCCGCAGATTGTGGTGCTCAATAAGATTGACGTTCCTGAGGCTCGTGAGCTGGCTGAGTTTGTTCGCCCCGAGTTTGAGGAGATGGGTTTCAAGGTCTTCGAGATTTCGACTGCTTCCCATGAGGGTCTGAAGTCCCTGATCTTTGCGATGGCAAAGCTCGTTGAGGAAGACCGCGAGGCTCGTGCCGCTGCCGAGAAGGAAGCGGAGCGCGTGGTTGTTGAGGCTCCTGTGGTTCGCCCGAAGGGCTTCCGCGGTAAGAAGAAGCAGGAGTTCATTATTCGCCGCGAGGAGCGTAACCTTGAGCCGCTGTTCCGCGTGATTGGTGAGAAGCCTGAGCGTTGGATTCAGCAGACTGACTTCAATAATGATGAGGCTGTCGGCTACCTGGCGGACCGCCTGGCGCGCCTGGGTGTTGAGGATGAGCTGTTCAAGGCTGGTGCTCGTGCCGGTGACGCCGTGGTGATTGGTGAGAATGACAACTCGGTGATCTTCGATTGGGAGCCGACCATGGTCGGTGGCGCTGAGTTGCTGTCCTCCCCGCGTGGTACGGACGCTCGTCTGGAAGAGATCATTCGCCCGACTCGTGCGCAGAAGCGTGTGGAGTACAAGGAGCGTATGGACGCGAAGGCGGAGGCTCGTGCCGAGCTGGAGTCCGAGCGCGCTGCAGGCGTGTGGACCGAGTCGGTTGAGTACCGCAAGAAGTTGAAGGAAGGCAAGGTCGACGAGAATATCGACATGCCGAACGTCGACGACTAGTAGCTGAAGCGTAGCTGTTGCCTAGACAGCTGTTGCCTAGACAGCTGTTTCATAGACAGCTGTTTCATAGACAGTGAGTGGTGCCGCGTACCGGGGTTTGGCTCCGGTGCGCGGTGCTTTCTTGTGTGCGGTGCTTTCTTTTGTGTTCTGTGGTTGCCGCTCGCGCCGGATGTGCGTGTCGGAACACGCGGGTGAGCCTGTGGTCGGGCGTGCTGGCTGGGTATTCCACTGGCGGCTTAGCTCACCCCCGTCATTTCGGTTTTTTTGACCGTAAGCAGGTAGCATAGAGGGGAATGTACGCGGGCACCTTTTTCGGTGTTGCGTACCTTCTGTGTACCTGCCCGCATCCGCGCCTGTGGTGGCTTTTTAGCTGCCGTGGTGCGGTCTCTGTCCCCAGCAAGGACGGCATTTGTGACTGACCAGCCTGTTCACCTTGATTTTGGTGCTCCGAGCACCGAGTCGATTCCCCCGCGCACTCCCGGTCGGGTGCGTCTGGGCGTGATGGGTGGAACCTTCGATCCGATTCACCACGGACACCTGGTGGCAGCTAGTGAAGTTGCCGCCGTGTTCGACCTGGATGAGGTCGTATTCGTTCCGACCGGTCAGCCCTGGCAGAAGGTGGGGGAGCGGCACGTGAGTGACGCTGAGCATCGCTACCTGATGACGGTGATTGCAACCGCGTCGAACCCGCGTTTTACGGTGAGCCGTATTGATATTGACCGTGGCGGCGCCACCTACACCTTTGATACGCTTAACGAGCTGCGCGCCCTGCGCCCGGATGCTGACCTGTTCTTCATTACCGGCGCGGACGCGATCAGCCAGATTATGACCTGGCGTAATGCCCATAAGCTGTGGGATTTGGCAACTTTTGTGGGCGTGACCCGCCCCGATCATGATCTGGATCCGCCGCTGGCTGAGGGTCGTCATATTACGACCCTGAAGATTCCTGCGATGGCGATCTCTTCGACCGATATTCGTCGCCGCGCAGCTGCAGACGCCCCCATCTGGTACCTGGTGCCCGATGGTGTGGTGCAGTACATTGCTAAGTACGGCCTGTACAAGAAGGACGCCTTGACGGCGTACCGTGACGGCTTGCCCCGCGTGAAGGATGAGTCTGGGCAGGCACCCCAATCGACGAATAATGAGGGAACACATGAGTGAAGCTACGGGTTCGAAGCCCTATAGCGAGGACGAAGCGTACCTCTACGAGACGTACGTGACCGAGGACGGCATTGAGGTGCCGCCGCCTACTAAGGTGATGGGTCCGCGCCGTCTTGCCCGCTACCGTGAAGAAGTTGCCGAGTACCTGCGCGCGAACCGCCGCGGTGAGCCCGCGAAGCCTGTTGCGAACATGGGCTCCGTGATTTATACGGACGCTATTGACCCGCAGGTTCTGGCTGTTCAGCGTCGTTTTGCGGCGCTGGCGGCTCAGGGCAAGATTGACACTGAAGCGAACGATGAGGAGAAGCTGCACGAGCCTGCTCCTCTGACCAGTAGCCTGCGTATTCTGCGCCCCGAAGAGATCGCGCAGAACCGTGTGGATGCGACCAGCCCCTCCGCGGTGGATAACCCGATGACTTCTTCGATCCCGGTCATTGCCGTGGTTAAGGAGGAGAAACCGGAACCCGAGCTGCACCAGTACCTGGTGCGCGATGAGCCGAAGGTTGAGGAGCTGGACAGCTCTGACGTTGAGACTGAGCAGACCGAGGTTGCTTCCGTTGAGGAAGAGACTGTTGAGGTTGCTGAGGTTGAAGAGTCTGCTGACGAGCTGCCCACCCGCGTGAGCGCGGTGGACGCGCAGGGTCTTGACCTGAGCGTGCTGGATAGCGCCTCCGCAGGGGATACCGTGGATTCGGTGGACGGCGACCCGACTGTTGCTCTGAGCCCGGATGAGGTTGAGGAGCTGCTGCAGCGCATGGTGGATCGTCAGGATCCCGAAGAAGCACTGGTCGAGGAGACTGCCGAGGAGTCCGAAGAGGACTCTGAGGTTGAAGAGTCTAAGCCGGCTGAGTCGAAGGCTGCTTCGGCTGCTTCTGCTGAGGCTTCGAAGGAAGCTGAGGAAGAGTCTGCTTCTGAGAGCGCTGTTGAGAAGGCTGAAGAGGTTCTGCAGCCTGCGCAGAAGCCCTCCCTGGCGTGGCTGTGGATTGTGCTGTTGCTCGCCCTGGTCGTTGTTGGTCTGATTATGATTTTTGGCCCTAAGTAGGCCGTGAACAATGCACCCCTGTTGGGGGTGCTGCCGGCGGGTGTTCTGCCGGCAAGGAAGGAAAATATGACTGCTGCACAGTCCTCGATTGAGGCTCTGCGCATTGCCGCCCGCGCGGCGGAGGAGAAGCAGGGAACGAACCTGTTCGCTGTGGATGCATCCGACGCGATGGGTCTGATTGATGGCTTCCTGGTGGTTTCTGCCCACAATGAGCGCCTCGTGAACGCTGTTGCGGATGAGGTTGAGGACGCTCTGCGTGAGCAGGCTGACCTGAAGCCGGTCCGCCGTGAGGGTCGTTCCTCGGGTCGTTGGATTCTGCTGGACTTCGGCGATATTGTCGTGCACGTTCAGCACGAGGAGGACCGCGAGTTCTACGCTCTGGATCGTCTGTGGGCTGAGGCTCCGCGTATTGAGCTGGGCGTTGAGAACGAGGCTCCCTTCGACATTGAGGGTGAGACTGAGGAAGATGCTGCACGCATCATTCCCGCTCAGGATGAGGCGTAAGCTTTTGCTTGATTTTTAGCTGATGAGGGGTGGGCTCTGTTGGCGCTGTATGGTGCCGCGGGGTCCGCCCTTCTTGCTTAGCCTTTGGCTTACCCGCCGGTAACTTTTGTGGTTTTGGGTGCGCTGGTTTGCATCGCTGTCCGTGGTGTGTGTAATATATTCATGTTGCCTCGTTGAGGTCAATAACAAAATATGGGGATATGGCGCAGCTGGTAGCGCACCTGCATGGCATGCAGGGGGTCAGGGGTTCGAGTCCCCTTATCTCCACGTTTTCTCGGTTGAGGAGCTTGTCGCCCGGTTCTTGTGAATCGGGCGATTTTGCTATCCACTGATAACTCTCGATAGTCAACAACGCAGTTCATAGTTGAGGAGAAGCACATGGGAGCGCACGAACATCACGGCCACGGCGGGCATCATGATCATTCGCATGCACCGAGCCCGGAGGACGCCGCCTTGATGCGTCCGCGCCTGCTGATTGCGTTTAGCTTGGCGGTCGTTATTGTGTTGGCGCAGGCGATTGGTTCGTTGGTCACGGGAAGTCTTGCCCTGCTGACCGATACGGCGCACGCCATTACGGACGCGTCCGGACTGCTGGTGGCGCTCACGGCGGCTTCGCTGATGACGCGCCCGGCAACGTCCCGCCGTACGTGGGGTTTCCGCCGCATTGAGGTGCTTGCCGCCCTCGGGCAGTCGGTGCTGCTGCTGGCGGTGGGTATCTACACGGCGGTGGAGGGTGTGCATCGCCTGTTCGCCCCGCCGGAGGTGCCCGGCACCGAACTGCTGATCTTTGGTGTGGTTGGCCTGGTTGCGAACGCTATTGGCATTGCGGTGCTGGCTACGGCGAGGAACGCGAACTTCAACATGCGTGCCGCGTTCCTGGAGGTGCTCAATGACGCCCTGGGCTCGCTGGGCGTCATTGTGGCGGCTATCGTGATTTGGCTGACCGGCTTCTACCAGGCGGATGCCCTTGCGGGTCTATTCATTGCGGCGCTGATTGTGCCGCGTGCAGTACGTTTGATGAAGCAGACGACGGCCGTGCTCATGGAGTTCACCCCGGACGGCTTGGACCTGGACGCGATGCGTGAACACATGCTGCGCGTTGACGGCGTTGTGGAGGTGCACGATGTGCATGCCTCGATGGTGGCGACCGGTCTGCCGGTGGTGACCGCGCACGTGGTGGTTGCCGATTCGTGCTTCCATGACGGCTCTGCGGTGGCGATTCTGGACCGTATCCGTTCGTGCGTGGCGAGCCATTTTGAGGTGTCGGTGGAGCACTCGACCTTCCAGCTGGAGACCGCCGAGCTGGGTGGTCGTGAGCCGGATTCGATTCGCCACCCCTAGGCTGTGCCCGTAGGTTTTGCCGGGACTTCGCAGGCAGTTCTGCCCGCCGCGGTAAATTACGGCAGAAAACGGCAAGCCAGAACAGGTACCAGAGCCTGAAATAGCGGGGGAGAAGTGACCGTTATATTTGGTGGCTTCAACACGCAAAAGATACACTCTTTAGGGAGCAAAAGGTGCTCCTCACCCACACACTTTGACAGGCCCGCTGGCTGGCTCTTTAGTTTGGTAGCCGCGGTAGCCTGCAACGATGAGCGCCTCAGCCCAGCTGAAACGGAATAGCTGAAACGGAACAGCGGGCGGGCGCATCCATAGATTTTTGACGAGAACAACCACGATTAGCAGCAGATACGGAACACTATGCATTCACCTATTGCCACTTACCTGACCGAGACCCTCGAGTCGGTCGCTTCTGATACCTCCGGTGAGTTGGCAAACTACATTCCGGAACTTGCCGCCGTGGACCCGGACAAGCTTGCCGCGTCTATCGCCATGGTTGATGGTGAGCAGTACGCCGCCGGTGACTCCGATGTGGAGTTCACGATCCAGTCGATTTCTAAGCCGTTCGTGTACGCCCTGGCGCTCGCGGACCGCGGCTATGATGACGTGCTTGCGAAGGTGGGCGTGGAGCCTTCCGGTGAGCCGTTCAACGAGCTGTCCCTGGAGGACGGCTCCGGTAAGCCGCTGAACCCGATGATTAACGCGGGCGCGATTACCACCCATTCGCTGGTTGGTCCTCCCGGTGCGACTCAGGGCGAGCGCATGGAGCGCGTCATTTCTGGTCTGTCTGCGTTTGCGGGTCGCCGCCTGTCGGTGAATGAGCGCGTGTACGAGTCTGAGCTGGAGCACGCGCACCGCAACTACGCGATTGCGCACATGCTGCGCGGCCACGGCATCCTGACCGGTGACCCGACTGTGGCGGTGCAGGGTTATACCCGCCAGTGCTCGCTGATGGTGACGGTTAAGGATTTGGCGTTGATGGCGGCGACTTTGGCGAACTACGGTGTGCATCCGGTGACGGGTGAGCAGGTGGTTCCTAAGACTGTGGTGCGTCAGGTGCTGAGCGTCATGTTCACGTGCGGTATGTATAACGCTGCGGGTGACTGGGCGACCCAGGTGGGTGTTCCGGCGAAGAGCGGCGTGGGCGGCGGCATTATTGGTGCGGTGCCCGGTCAGCTGGGCGTGGCGACGTTCTCGCCGCGTCTGGACGGTCACGGTAACAGTGTGCGCGGTGTAGAGCTGTTCGAGCAGTTCTCGGATGACATGGGCATGCACGTGATGAACGTGCCGACCGTGGCTCGTTCGGCGTTGCGCGCGAACTACCAAATCGGTTCGGGCGATGAGTCTATGCGCCTGATCCAGTTGCAGGGCCGCATCCGTTTTGCGGGTGTGGAGCGCGTGATTCGTGAGATTGTGGAATCCCCGATGGAGGGTTCCAAGGTTGCCCTGGATGTGACTCGCGTGTACGCGGTGGATGAGGTTGCTCAGAGCATGCTCCTGGAGCTGATGCGTCGTCTGCGGAATGACGGGTTCAAGGTGTACCTGATTGATAATGACGAGACGATTACGAATACGGATGCGCTGCGCAGCATGGGTGTGAAGGTTCTGACGAACCCGGCGGCGGTGACTTCTGCTGAGTCGGATGCTGAGCGTGTGGCTGAGGCGGACGCCGAAGAGGCTGCGGAGGCTGCGGCTCTGGAGGCGCTGAATGCGTTGGAATCCGCTCAGGCGGAGCAGCCGGAAGCTTCGGAGTCCGAGTAGGTTTCTCTCCGCGTACTTGGTTGTACGATTGTGTGAACTTATATATTGAGGCCCCTTTCCCAGGCGCGTTATGAACGTGTTCTGGGGGAGGGGTCTTGCTGTGCTTACCTAGAATTGCGCCTTGCGCTGTAGCTGGAGCCGTACCTGGATTGCCTGGCGTGGGGGTAGCTTAGTGTACTGAGCGTGGTCTTCGGTGAGTGAGTGGACTGAACGTGTATAAAGGTTCTTTAATAGCGCCGTTGTTAATCATTAAGTAATATTTTGAATTTTTCGATAGCTGACGGCGGTCTCATCATACACTCGTAATATGAACACTGTTCCACACTCAGAAACCCCTATCACTACTCGTCAATCCACTATTACTGACCCCACCGCTGACCGGGCGGTGGCGGGTGCTTCTGCCCGCGCCTCCATGGGGCGACGGGAACTCTTACAACACGTTGGTACCTTTGGTCTGGGCGCGGTGGGCTTCGGTGTGCTGGGTCTTGGACTCACTGGTTGTACCCCGTCGAACACCCCATCGAGCAGCCCGTCCGGTAGTGCGTCGGGTAGCGCCCCGGCGAGCCCCTCTTCGACCCCTTCGGCAAGCTCGGCGGCTGCCCCTTCCGCATCTGGCTCCGCAACGGGTACCCCATCCCCGACCGCTGCGGCATCTAAGACCGCTTCTGCGACTGCGACCTCGTCGAACCCGGTTCCCGAAGCTCGTGCCTGGACCGGCCCGCAGACCGGCCTGCCCGGTGAGGGCAAGTATATTGCGTGGACGGTCGATGACGGCGCCGACCCGGAGGTGGTACGCGCCTACGCGGAGTTTTCTCGCCGTACCGGCACGCGCCTCACCTTCTTTATCAACGGTCAGTACCCGGCGTTTAGGCAGCATCGTGACCTGTTGTTGCCGCTGGTGAAGAGCGGTCAGTTGCAGATTGCGAACCATACGTATAGTCATGCGGCGTTGACGAGCCTGACGGATGAGCAGATTATTCAGGAGTTGACCCGTAATGATGAGGAGATTAGGCATCTGTTTGGGGTGTCTTCGAAGCCGTATTTCCGCCCGCCGTACGGGTATTATGATGCGCGCGTGTTGGCGGCTGCGGCGTCGTGTGGTTTTACGCGCCCGGTTCTGTGGTACGGGTCGTTGGCGGATTCGTCTAATATTTCTTCGGCTGAGGTGTATGCCTATGCGGAGAGGTATGCGTTGGCTCAGCATATTGTGATTGGGCATTTGAATTATCGGGGTGTGGTGTCTGAGCTGGACCGTATTCGGGCGTTGTTGGATCGGCGCGTGTTGAAGACGGTGACGATTCGCGACTATTACGGGTAGTGCGGGGGAGCCCCGGCGAGGGGTTCCGGTGGGTATACTGGGAGGCATGATGAAGCTTTCTCAGAACCCTATTCTTCGGCAGGTGCACCGTTTCCGTGAGTCGCTGTTGCTTCTGCTGTATTATTCGCTGTCTTTTCTGGGTGTGCGGTGGGTGCGCACGGGGCATCCGCGTGTGGCGGCGGTGTGGTCTGTGGGTTTGTGGCTGAATTTGGTGTTGCGCGGTATGGGCCAGGTGGTGCGTATGCTGGTGCCGGTCCTGCAGGATGCGGAGGCGCGCCGTGCTCGTGCTGAGCGTGCCCGCGCCTACCAGCCGCGCTAACCTCACCGGCTGAGCTGACAGAACGAGGCTGATATGACGAAGCCCCCTCGTACTAGAAATAGTACGAGGGGGCTTCGCTATATCTGGGGGTAGAAGCTTAGTGCTTCTTCTTCGGCTCGCACGCCACGCCGTCACCATCAGAATCAAGACCAGGACGGTAACCCGGCTCGCCACGATGCAACGGCGCCGCACCAGCTGCACGTACCGCATCACAATTCTTGTAATAAACACTCGACTGCGCCGGAGCCTGCTGAACCGGCTGCGCGGGAGCTTGCTGAGCGGGAGCCTCAGCCGCCGGAGCCTGCGCGGGCGCCTGCTGGACGGGCGCCTCCGTAGCTACCGGCGCCTGCTGAACAGGCTCAGCCTGTTGCGCGGGAGCCTCAGAAACCGGAGCTGCCGGCGCCTCCGCGGAAGGTGCCTCAGCCGCCGGTGCCTGCATGGGAGCCTCAGTAGTCGGAACCGGAGACGGGGTTACCGTCGGGGTAGGAGACTCCGAAGAAGTCGCAGACGCACTCGGAGAAGAACTAGGAGTAGCTGAAACCGAAGGGCTAGCAGAAACAGACGTCGACGATGACGCAGAAGGCACAGGCTTCGGAGCGCGAACAGACGAAGAGCAACCAGTCAGCAGCAGAGCACCCGCAAGAACACCAGCGGTCGCGGTGTGAATTTTCAACACAATATTCCTTTATAAAGTGAGTGGACAAGTGTGTTCACCGTAGAACACACACTCAAGTGTAAATGAAAACGGCCCCATTCGCAGGCAATATTGAGCCCCCCAAACATTTCTGACAAGGGAAGACGTAACGTGCGGGCATAGTAAAGCCCCCTCGTACTAGAAATAGTACGAGGGGGCTTCGCTACACCTGGGGCTGCATTAGCCGGGGCGCTAGGGGAGTAGCACCCCCGCCGCGCACTTCTCAGCGGCTACTAGGAGCAGTTGCCGTTCATATCGCAGGACGGACCCGCCTCCGCAGCATTGTTACCTGCAGCATCACCAGCCGCGCCCGCTAGCGGGTTCAAAAACTCAACACGGTGAGTCTCCTCCCACACCTGACGCAGCGCCTGCACCAGCACTTCCGCAGGCTGCGCACCACTGACCGCCCACTTCGACTCAATCAAGAAGAACGGCACACCATTAATGCCCAGCTGGCGCGCCAACTGCTCATCAGCACGCACATCCGCCGCGTAACGGTCGCTCTTCAACACCGCCTCAACCTCAGCAGTATCCAGGCCAATCTCAGAAGCAATATCCAGAATCGACTCGTGATCCTGCACCGAACGGCCCTGCGTAAAGTACGCCAGCTTAAACGCCTCCTCCGCCGCCGATGCCAAACCCTGCTCCGCCGCATAATGAATCACACGGTGCGCATCAAACGTGTTACCGTAACGCGCCTGACGCCAATTGAAATCCAAACCCACCTCGCGGGCACGCTCCGCCAACGACTCCTGGCTCGCAATCGCCTGCTCCAACGGCATCTGATACTTACCGGCAATCATCTCAGGCAGCGAACCGGCAGGATGCTCCGTAGCCGACGGGTCCAGCTCAAAACTATGCCACACCACCTCAACCTCGTCACGGTGCTCAAACTCGGCGAGCGCCTGCTCCAGGTTACGCTTGCCCACGTAGCAGAAGGGGCACACAATATCGGACCAAATATCAATACGCATGTTATCTATTCCTCTCATACTCGGATGCGGCACGTTGCCGCCTGTATGCTCACCTAACGCCCCGGTTGCCGTGTTTATTCCCGGCTATTCCCCAGAGTTTATTCCCGCCGGGTACGGCAAAGCCCCCTCGCGCCGGTTCGTACAGAATCTTCTGCACAGGAATATCCGTACAGGAACCGGGTCAAGGGGGCTTAGCACACGCGAAATACGCGACCCTATCGGCGGGCAGCCGCCGGTGCGGTCGTGGCAGTAGCCGCGGGAGCAGTCGTAGCCGCAGGTGCGGCGGTCGCACGAGCCGGCGGAGCCGTCGTTGCCGCCGGAGCGGTCGTAGCCTGCTGGCTTGCCGCTGCCTCATCCTCATAGCGGGTAGTCGGCGCCTGAGTCGGAGCCTCAGTAGTCGGCTCCGGGGTAGGGGTAGGCGCCTCCGTAGTTGCCTCGGGGGAGGGGGTGTTCTCCTCCGGGGTGGGGGTCGGCGAAGGAGCCGCCGCCTTAATCTCTTCCTCGGATGCGTCACCGTAGTAGTCACGAACCGTCACCGCAGTCAGGCCGCGGTCATCAATCAGGCCCTTCACCTTATCCAGGATCGGGATGATCGTCTCGTAGTTCAGGTGACCCAGCACAATCTGCTGCGGCAGCATGTAGCGGATGCAGCGCATGTAAATCACGCGGGAGCTGGTCTTCGCCTCGTCACCGGTAGTGCCGTTCCACATGACCGGGCGGGTAAAACCAATCTCACCGGCAGCCTTCAGCACCGCATCGTTGTAGCGGCCGTAGGGCGGGCGGAAGTACGGCTTCGACGAGACACCGAACATGCTCATAATCTCGTCTTCGTTACGCTGCAGCTCTTCCTTCACGCCCTCAGCATCCAGGGTGGTCAGGTCAGCGTGGCTGTAGGTGTGGTTCGCAACCTGAATCTGGCCGCTCTGAACCAGCGGGCGCAGCAACGACACATGCTCCTTAAAACCGGTGTAAGAAGCGTTAATGAAGAACGTCAGGCGAGTATTCGTACGCTTCGAGAACTCAGCGTAGCCGCGAATCGCCTCCGGGCTTGCGCCGTCATCAACAGTCCACGCAACATACTTGCCGTCACCAACGAGGGAGTTGCCGATGCCGGGCCATTCGCGCGGCTTATCAACCGGGTTGCCAGCAGCGGCAACCGTCGGCGAATTCGTGGGTGCGGGGCGAGTAGCAGCAGAGGTCTCGCCGCCAGCCTGATACGGAGTGAAATTACCGCTGGTGCCGTCGTAGTCATTCGACTTCTTCGAGCAGGCAGCAATCAGCGGAAGCATAGCAGTGCCGAGCACAAAAAGTCGGCGGTTAGGCTGTGAGTGGGTCATACTCTCCAGGATAACGCCCCCACCTGCAAGGAACGAATCTGAACAGCGAATACACCCTAAATAATGTGCACATCACACCCTGCGCTCAGCACCACAGTATTAATAGGTATAAAAACTACGTATAAGAACACAAAATCCTAAAGCCGCAAGCCGGTAACGCTCCGCTACACTAGTGGGATGGAGAATTTGGGCACTCACGAACTGCGCAACCTTGTGAACGATGCTGCCGACGAGGCAGTCAACATCGGCTACCGTGTTGCAGACCGGCTGCACAGGTGGCGCGAAAAGCGCGCCATCGTCGCCGGTCGCGAGCCTATCCTCGTGCCCACCGAAGGCTACGGCCGTGCCGCCTCCGAAGGAAACCCCGGCTGGGTTCGCATCATCGCCCGCGCACTCTACAAGACGGTCAACCTCGAACGCCTGCTGCAGGTTGTAGAAGGCACCCAAGACACCGCCAACCCCATGCGCGGCTGGCGCTCTTTCACCGCAACCGCAATGTCCGATGCACCCGTCACCATCGTCATCGACGGCACCAAATATGAGGCGTACACCGACCGCGGCGGCGTGCTCGACGTCAAACTCAGCATCGACCTGGACCCCGGCATGCACGAAGTCATCATGTACGTGCCCGGCTCCCGCGCCGTAGCAACCAGCGTCTACATCGTTCCCGAAAGCCAGAAGCTCGGCGTCATCATGGACGTCGACGACACCGTCATGGTCACCATGCTGCCGCGCCCCCTCGTCGCCGCCTGGAACTCCTTCATTCTCGACGAGCACGCACGCATCCCCACCCCCGGCATGGCGGTCATGACCGACCGTATCCGCCGCAGCCACCCGGATGCGCCGTTCATGTACCTATCCACCGGCGCCTGGAACATCACCCCGACCCTGCGCCGCTTCCTCAGCCGCAACGGCTACCCGCGCGGCACGTTCCTGCTCACCGACTGGGGCCCCACCCCCGACCGCTGGTTCCGCTCCGGAACCAACCACAAGGTCGAGTCCCTGCGCCGACTCGCCGAGGAATTCCCGCAGATGAAGTGGATCCTCGTCGGCGACGACGGGCAGCGCGACCCGTACATCTACAACGGCTTTGCGGTACGCTACCCGGACAACGTGGCGGCAATCGTCATCCGCAACCTGACCGTGGGGGAGACCATGCTCGCCTCCGGCCGCGTGTGGAGCGACTACCGCGCCGAACAGATGATGCGCTCGCCGCTGTGGATTGAAGCCACCGACGGCGTAACGCTGAGCAAGAAGCTGCGCGAGCTGGGCCTGATTGATTTCTAAGCGGTTACTGCTCGCCGGTTGCTAAAACCAGCGCTGATACCCAGTAAACCCACCGCAGATACCGCGAAATGCCGGTATATGCGGTGGGTTTTGGTGTTTCAGCGGAATTAACCAACTTAAACCCACGACACACCGGCTCACCAAAAAGAGTTAAAAATCTTTTCTACAGCCTTAATCACATAGCTTAAAGCCGCTCGAAGGGGGTTAACCTCCGCCTTTAAGAAAGTCCGTTCTGCTTTAAAACCGCGCCGTTCCGCGCAAGAACGGGCGAGAGTTAAGATCTCTTTAAAATCAAGCCCGAATCTGCCGGGTTTTATGCCCCCAAACGCATACATGAGGTTAACTGAACCTCAACTCAGCGGGCGAATGAACCCTTAAAAATCCTGACCAACTTAAACCCCACCTGTGGATAACCCGGCACACCCCGCGAAAATACGGCGAACTAGCCCCGCGGCAGGGTGTGGATAAGCTGTAGGCACCCCCTCTTAAGTGGGTTCAACTGTGGGTTTATCGAACGAAACACGACCCTCGCACCACATCATCTTGTGGTGCAGAAAAATCTCGACACTAGATGTAGTATTAATACTCGGTTCCACCACTACGGCACTTTTAGGCGCCCTGCCCCAGCGCAGGAAACCGCCACACCCCCACTAGGAGGGGGCAGCGGACGGCACAGCGCCCGCCGTAAACAATACGTGGTGAAACACCGACGAAACACGCCAGATTCATTCACGAGATAGCCCCGCCCGAGCGGGAGAAAGTAAGAGGCACTCCCATGGTAGTGACCGTGTACACCAAGCCCCAGTGCGTCCAGTGCAACATGACCTACCGCGCCCTCGACGCGAAGGGTATCAGCTACACCAAGGTTGATATCACCGAAGACGCTCAGGCCCTCGAAATGGTCAAGTCCCTCGGCTACATGCAGGCACCCGTCGTCATCGCAGGCGACGAGCACTGGTCCGGCTTCCAGCCCGACAAGATCAACGCTCTGGCAGCGTAACAACCCTGCCGAAACCCGTACAAACGGAAAATCGGCACGGAACCACACCGGCACACGAGAATAAGGAGTACAGATTGAGTACCGCCCTCACGCCCAACCCCGTCGACGAGCACGCAGAAATCCGCAAGATCCTTCTGGATGCACGCAACGCCTCCGAGGGTCGAGCGACCGAGGTCGGACTGGACGATACGGCGCCACTCATCGTGTACTTCTCCTCTATCTCCGGTAACACCCACAAGTTCGTGGAGAAGATCCGTGCCCGCCGCCTCCGCCTGCCGCTGCGCACCGGCGAAGACACCCTCATTCTTGATGAGCCGTTCGTGCTCATCGTCCCCACCTACGGCAAGCCTGAAGGCGCCGGTAACGTTCCCCCGCAGGTGGTTAAATTCCTGAACGTGGAGCAGAATCGCCACCACATGCTCGGTGTGATTGGCTCCGGCAACACCAACTTTGGTCCGCTCTTCGGTATCGCGGCAGACATTGTCGCCAAGAAGTGCGACGTACCGGTGCTCTTCAAGTTTGAGCTCATGGGCACCGATTCAGATGTAGAAAAAGTCAACGAAGGATTGGAAGCATTTTGGACGCAAAACTGCCCTCAGCACTAGAAACTCTCGGTGCGGGCCACAGCGGCAAGAGCGTGCCCGAGAAGTTCAAGGGTATGAGCTACCACGAGCTGAACGCACTGCTGAACCTCTACGATGAGAACGGCCAGATTCAGTTCGATGCAGACCGCCAGGCGGCACGACAGTACTTCCTGCAGCACGTCAACAACAACACCGTCTTCTTCCACGACCTGGAAGAGAAGATTGAGTACCTGATTGAGAACCAGTACTACGAGCCGGAACTCTTCGACAAGTACAACTTCCAGTTCATCAAGAACCTGTTCAAGCGCGCCTACGCCGTGAAGTTCCGCTTCCCGACCTTCCTGGGTGCCTTCAAGTTCTACACCTCCTACGCGCTCAAGACCTTCGACGGTCAGCGCTACCTGGAGCGTTTCGAAGACCGCGTCTGCATGGTCGCACTGCTGCTGGCAGAAGGCAACGAGAAGCTCGCCGAAGACATCGTCGACGAGATCATCTCCGGCCGTTTCCAGCCGGCAACCCCGACCTTCCTCAACGCAGGTAAGAAGCAGCGCGGCGAGCTCGTCTCCTGCTTCCTGCTGCGCATGGAAGACAACATGGAGTCCATCGGCCGCTCCATCAACTCTGCACTGCAGCTCTCCAAGCGCGGCGGCGGCGTGGCATTCGCCCTGACCAACCTGCGCGAGTCCGGTGCGCCCATTAAGAAGATTGAGAACCAGTCCTCGGGCGTTATCCCCGTCATGAAGCTGCTGGAAGACGCCTTCTCCTACGCAAACCAGCTCGGCGCACGTCAGGGTGCCGGTGCCGTGTACCTGCACGCACACCACCCCGACATCTACGCCTTCTTGGACACCAAGCGTGAGAACGCTGACGAGAAGATCCGCATCAAGACCCTCTCCCTGGGCGTTGTCATCCCCGACATCACCTTCGAGCTGGCGAAGAAGAACGAGGACATGTACCTCTTCTCCCCGTACGATGTGGAACGCATCTACGGCGTGCCCTTCTCCGACATCAACGTCTCCGAGAAGTACTACGAAATGGTCGACGATGCACGCATCACCAAGACCAAGATCAACGCGCGTGAGTTCTTCCAGACCATCGCAGAGATCCAGTTCGAGTCCGGCTACCCGTACGTGATGTTCGAAGACACCGTCAACCGCGCGAACCCCATCGCCGGTAAGGTCATCATGTCCAACCTGTGCTCCGAGATCCTGCAGGTTTCTGAGCCGTCCACCTACCACGCTGACCTCGGCTACGAGACCGTCGGTAAGGACATCTCCTGCAACCTCGGTTCGCTGAACATTGCACTGACCATGGACGGCGACGACTTCGGCAAGACCGTGGAAACCGCGATTCGTTCGCTGACCTCCGTCTCCGACCAGTCCGACATCCGCTCCGTACCCTCCATCGAGCGCGGCAACAACATGAGCCACGCCGTGGGTCTGGGCCAGATGAACCTGCACGGCTACCTGGCACGCGAGCACGTCTACTACGGTTCCGAAGAAGCACTAGACTTCACCAACATGTACTTCTACACCGTTGCCTACCACGCAATCCGCGCCTCCATGCAGATTGCTAAGGAACGCGGTCAGCGTTTCGAGGGCTTCGAGAACTCGAAGTACGCATCCGGTGAGTTCTTTGCAAAGTACATTGAGAAGGAATGGGCACCGCAGACCGAGCGTACCCGCGAACTGTTCGCTAAGCACCACATCCCCACCCGTGAAGAGTGGATTCAGCTGGCTGCTGACGTGGCACAGTACGGCATGTACAACCAGAACCTGCAGGCTGTTCCGCCGACCGGCTCCATCTCCTACATCAACGGTTCGACCTCTTCGATTCACCCGATCGCTTCGAAGATTGAGATCCGTAAGGAAGGCAAGCTCGGCCGCGTCTACTACCCGGCGCCGTACATGACCAACGAGAACCTGGAGTACTACCAGGACTCCTACGAAATTGGTTACGAGAAGATCATCGATACCTACGCTGTTGCAACCCAGCACGTGGACCAGGGCCTGTCGCTGACCCTCTTCTTCCGCGATACCGCAACCACCCGCGATATCAACCGCGCCCAGATTTACGCATGGCGTAAGGGCATCAAGACCATCTACTACATCCGTCTGCGTCAGATGGCTCTTGAGGGTACCGAGGTTGAAGGCTGCGTATCCTGCATGCTCTAGCCCGAATGCTGTGACGCATTCAGCCTGAGCTGGCACACTATAACTAAAGACTGGAAGGGGCGGTTACGGTAAACACGCAAACCGCCTGCGCGACTGGCTGGCCGCGCGTGGCACCGTAACCGCCCCTTAAGAATCGGAGAATTACTAATGAGCGAAAAGGTGAAGCTCGTCGACCACGTGGTCGAGGCTATCAACTGGAACCGTATTGAGGACGAGAAGGACCTTGAGGTTTGGGATCGTCTGACCGGTAACTTCTGGCTGCCGGAAAAGGTGCCGCTGAGCAACGACGTGCCCTCCTGGAAGACTCTGACCGAGGAAGAGAAGCAGCTGACCATGCGCGTCTTCACCGGTCTGACCCTGCTGGACACCATCCAGGGTACTGTCGGTGCTGTGTCCCTGCTGCCGGACGCTGTGACCGCGCACGAAGAGGCCGTGTACACCAACATTGCGTTCATGGAGTCCGTGCACGCAAAGTCGTACTCCTCGATCTTCTCGACTCTCGCCTCCACCAAGGAGATTGACGAGGCGTTCCGCTGGGCTTCTGAGAATGAGCACCTGCAGAAGAAGGCGAAGATTGTTCTGTCCTACTACACCGGTGACGACCCGCTGAAGAAGAAGGTTGCCTCCACTCTGCTGGAGTCCTTCCTGTTCTACTCGGGCTTCTACCTGCCCATGTACTGGTCTTCGCACGCGAAGCTGACTAACACCGCTGACCTGATTCGTCTGATTATTCGTGACGAGGCAGTGCACGGCTACTACATTGGCTACAAGTTCCAGCGCGGCCTGGCAAAGGAGTCCGCGGAGCGTCAGGCAGAGCTGAAGGAGTACACCTTCAACCTGCTGTACGAACTGTACGAGAACGAGGTGGCGTACACCCACTCCCTGTATGACGGTGTGGGTTGGAGTGAGGACGTTAAGAAGTTCCTGCACTACAACGCTAACAAGGCTCTGATGAACCTGGGCTACGAGCCGATGTTCCCGGCGTCCGTGACTAACGTGTCCCCGGCGATCCTGTCGGCGCTGTCCCCGAACGCTGATGAGAATCACGACTTCTTCTCCGGTTCCGGCTCTTCCTACGTGATTGGTAAGGCCGTGAACACCGAGGACGAGGACTGGGACTTCTAAGCACCCTTCTCGCCTTCAGATATAAGGCTGAATAAACCGAGCGGAACCCCCGCGTGTCCACCGTGGATGCGCGGGGGTTCCGCCGTTTAACCGGGCTATTTAGCGTGCCGGGATGCCCAGGATTCCCCGGTTTAACCTGGCACGGAAGCGCTCGGGAATCGGGGGAGTAGGAGCGGTTTTTCTGGTTCCTTTCTGGTTCCGGTTGTCGGAATTTTTGCCTTCACCCCGTAGCATAAAAAATTATTGATATATCGGGGTGTGGGGCGTACTCTGATACGACTAACCATCAACGCAGATTTGAAAGGAACATCATGCGTTCAGTTGTTATGGAAGCCCCCGGCAAGGTCGTCGTCAACGAAGTCGACAAGCCGACCCTGCTCGAACCCACCGACGCCATCATCAAGCTCGCAGCATCCTGCATCTGCGGTTCCGACCTGTGGCCCTATCGCGGCGCACAGCCCGTCGACCACCGGGCAATGGGCCACGAATACATCGGCGAGGTCGTAGAGGTCGGCTCCGACGTCACCACCGTAGCCCCCGGCGACTTCGTCGTAGGCTCCTTCTGCATCTCCTGCGGCGAATGCGAAACCTGCACCGCAGGCTACCCCTCCCGCTGCCTCAAGGCAATCGCAGCAGGCGACGCCTTCATCGGCGCACGCTCCAACGGCACCCAGGCAGAATACGCCCGCGTACCCTTCGCAGACGGCACCCTCGTCAAGACCCCCGCAACCCCCACCGAAGAGCAGATCCCGCACCTGATGGCGGCATCCGACGTACTCGGCACCGGCTGGTACGCGGCAGACGCAGCGCAGGCAGGCCCCGGCAAGACCATCGTCGTTGTTGGCGACGGCGCAGTCGGCCTGAGCGCAGTCATCGGCGCCAAGCAGCTCGGCGCGGAGAAGATCATCATCATGTCCCGCAACCCCGAACGTCAGGCGCTCGCTAAGGCATTCGGCGCAACCCACATCGTGGAAGAGCGCGGCGAAGAGGGCATCGCCAAGGTCATGGAGCTCACCGACGGCGTGGGTGCACACGGCGTTGCGGAGGCTGTCGGCACCCAGCAGTCCTTCGACCAGGCTCTCGGCTGCGTACGCCACGGCGGCTACATCGGCTTCGTGGGCGTTCCGCACGACAGCTCCATCGGCACCGATAAGCTCTTCGGCAAGCAGGTTCACCTGGAGGGTGGCCCCGCCCCCGTGCGCAAGTACCTGCCGACCCTCATCGACCTGATTTACAAGGGCGAAATTGAGCCCGGTAAGGTCTTCGACCTGGTTCTGCCCATCGACGAGGCGGCTAAGGGTTACGAGGCAATGGACCAGCGTACCGCCACCAAGGTTCTGCTGACCATGCCGTAATAGCCTGCTGTAGCGCCGGTTCTTGTGCCTTCTTGTATCGGCAACCCGGCGTGTATGCGCTACTAATCCCCGCACCGACCCTGTCGCTCCACGTGAGCGTAGGGTGCCGGTTGCGGGGATTAGTGCATTAAAAATTGGGTTTATTTGCCACCTTCCGGCGAGGTGAGGGACAAATGAGTGAGCCAAGGCATAGAATAAAAGAGCATGATTCGTACAACTCGAAGGATGACAATGACGAAGAAGCCTTTCCCTTCCGACCTCGAAATCGCACTTGCCGCCGATCTTTGGCCTATCAATAAGATCGCAGCAGACAACGGCATCAGCGAAGATCGCCTTGAACCCTACGGCAAGTATGTCGCTAAGGTCCTCCTCGACGAAACCACCAACGCAGAGACCGCCCGCAAGCGCGGCTCTAAGTACATCGTGGTTACCGCAGTCACCCCCACCCCGCTCGGTGAAGGTAAGACCGCAACCTCCGTCTCCCTCGCACAGGGCTTCGCACAGACCGGCCGCAAGGCAATCCTGGCGCTGCGTCAGCCCGCAATGGGCCCGACCTTTGGCATCAAGGGCGGCGCAGCAGGCGGCGGTTACTCCCAGATCGTTCCCATGGAGAAGCTGAACCTGCACCTGACCGGCGACTTCCACGCCGTCACCGCAGCGCACAACCTGCTTGCCGCCATGATCGACAACCACCTGCACCACGGCAACGAGCTGCGCATCGACCCGCGCGCAATCGAGTGGCGCCGCGTTATCGACATGAACGACCGCTCCCTGCGCAACATCGTCGTGGGCCTGGGCGAACGCATGGACGGCGTGGTCCGCGAGACCGGTTTCGACATCACCAGCGCCTCCGAAATCATGGTGATTCTCTCGCTGGCAACCTCCTTCAAGGACCTCCGCGAGCGCCTGGCAAAGATTGTGATCGGCCTGAACTACGACGGCGAGCCCGTCACCGCAGCCGATCTGAAGGCTGACGGCGCAATGTCCGTCATCCTGGCAGACGCAATCAACCCGAACCTGCTGCAGACCCTGGAGCACACCCCCGCACTGATTCACGCGGGCCCCTTCGGCAACATCGCAACCGGTAACTCCTCCGTGGTCGCCGACTACGTTGGTCTGGAGTACTCCGACTACGTGATTACCGAGGCTGGCTTCGGTGCCGATATGGGTGCGGAGCGTTTCTTCAACGTCAAGTGCCGCGTCTCCGGCCTGAAGCCGGACGCAGCAGTGCTCGTCGTAACAGTGCGCTCCCTGAAGTCCCACTCCGGCCTGTACAAGATCGTTCCGGGCAAGCCCCTGCCCGAAGGCATGCTGCAGGAAAGCCCCTCCGACGTGGAGAAGGGCGCAGAGAACCTGAAGAAGCACATCGAGATTGTGCGCAACTTCGGTGTTCAGCCGGTCGTGGCAATCAACGCCTTCCCGACCGACTTCGAGTCCGAGCACGAGACCATCCGCCGTATCGCTGAGGAAGCTGGCGCTCGCGTCGCTATCCACCGCGGTGTGGCTGAGGGTGGTAAGGGCACCACCGACCTGGCAGACGTGGTTGCTGAGGCATGTGACGACGTTTCGGATCTGAAGTACACCTACGATCTTGAGGACTCCATCGAGACCAAGATCGAGAAGGTCGCGACCAAGGTCTACGGCGCGGACGGCATCTCCATCGCTCCCGCCGCCGCTAAGCAGCTGAAGCGTTTCGCTGAGCTGGGCTACTCGCACCTGCCCGTGGTTATCGCGAAGACCCACTTGTCCATCTCTTCGGATGCAACTCTGAAGGGCGCACCGACCGGCTGGACTCTGCCCGTGCGCGAGGTTCGCCTGGCTGCAGGTGCTGGCTACGTCTACGCTATCTGCGGCACCATGCGCACTATGCCGGGTCTGAGCAAGAGCCCCGCAGCTGAGCGCATCGGCTTCGACGAGAACGGCGTGATGGTCGGCCTGTCCTAAGGGCTTGTCCTAAGGTGACTGTGCCAGCTGATCTATAGCTAGTGGAGGCGGCGCTCCTTCCCCACAGCGGAGGAGGGGTGCCGCCTTTGCTGTGCCCTATGGTGCTTTTGTGGGGTGCTCTGCCCCAGATACATGGAAGCATGAGGGGTGAATACGAGGTGCGCAACGCTTGAGGGCGGGGGAGCGGAGCTCTTGAAAACAGAATGAAACTAGGCTGCAACCCGGCTGCAACCAGGCAGCAACCAGGGGGAGTGAAGGATCCTGAAACCCCTGGTGGAGGGGTCTTTCAACCTTTTATTGAGGCTTCTAGGGCGCCTGTTTTGAGGGTGAAATTGGTACGTGCTGGTTAATAATTGGGCTCTATTTGTGCTTGAAGGTCAGGTTTTATTAAACAATCTATAGAGGTTGATTTTTTAGTGACACACTGTCTTGCATTTTGTGAAAATATGGTATTGACTAGGTACTTTGTTTTTTGAAAGATGTTTTTTTGGGTGGCTCTAGGGAGCCTTTTGGGTGAGGTATTGTTATTGTTTTGTAATAAAACCTCTACTTTAGGGGGTACCTACAGGGGTAAAACAGACCAATTGATTTTGCCCTCGCGCGAATAATTGTGCAGATTTTGAACGGTGAGCAGTACATTTTTTCCTGCTCATGAAGTTGCAAGTACTTGAAGATACTTTCACCTTAACCCTCTACTTCCGCAGAATACCGGGCTAAAACTGGGTATTGAACCTTTGGGATTGCCGAGTGTGGAGCTTAGGTTAAAGGTGCACTGAAGTGTCAAATGAGGGAAAATCTAAAATTATTTTGGGTGAAATAAGTCACACTAAAACTCGAAAAAAATGAAATTGGTACGTATGGATACCCTAAAAAACACCTGTTTTTATTACAGAATGATTACATTGAGGCGCGGGTCACTAAATCCGGCTCTCCGTACCAAATTGGGCGGTAAAACAGCCCCTAAAAAGTTCGCTACTATTGAGTCATCAAGTAATCGTGAGATTTCCAAAGTCCTCGGGTTGCTTGTGTTTGAGTGAGTGATAGATACCCCTGGGTGTCATGAGAAGCGACTGTGTATCGATGCGCAGTCGCTTCTCTGTTTAACTTTTGAATTTCGGCGGACTTTTGAATTTCACTGAACCCTCAGCCAGGCGGAATCCAGCCGGGACCTAATCCGTGCTGAACCCAATCTGTACTGAGCCTAATCTGTACCGGGCGTGCTCCAGAATCTATTCCCTGTGCATCCCGCACATGCAACCCGTACATGTATCCCGCGCGTTCAACGCCGAATGCGCTGATAGGGGAGCGAACCGCATAGGCGCATGCTGTGCGGTCACAACCCCCTACACTGGAACTATGACTACTTACCCCGAACCCACCCTCATCTTTGAGAACCCCGAACTGACCGTCCGTGCGTTCAGTGTCTCCGAGATGGACAACAGCGTCTACCTCATCACCATGCGCGCCACCGGCGAGCAGGTGCTCATCGACCCTGCAGACGACGCAGAAGAACTCTATGCATTCACCCTCGACGCGCTCCTGAAGGACTGCCCGCAGCTTGAACTGGCAGACGGCGAAGAACGCCGCGTGCGAGTCATGGAGAAGGAAGAGGACTTCAACTCCATCAGGCCCCGCGCAATCGGTCTGACCGGCATCCTCGTTACTCACGGCCACTGGGACCACATCCGCGCTATTAAGGAGCTCGACCACCTCACCGGTGCCGTGACCTCCGCGGGTGCAGCTGATGCAGCCGCTATTAAGGAGCAGGAAGACTACACCGTCGAAGAAGAACTGACCGGCGGCGAAAGCTTCGACTTCTACCTCTCTGACACCGTCATCCGCGCCCTGCACGTGCCCGGCCACACCCCCGGATCCATCGTCTACACCCTCAAAACCACCTGGGAAGACGGCACCCCCGCAACCCTGCTGTTCACCGGCGACACTCTCTTCCCCGGCGGCGTGGGCAAGACCGACTCCCCGCAGCAGTTCGGCGAGCTCTTCTCCAACGTGCTCGAAAAGCTCTTCGGTGGCTTCGAAGACGACGCCATCGTACTGCCCGGCCACGGCCGCTCCACCACCCTCGGCGACGAGCGCCCCCATCTGGAAGACTGGGGAACCCGCGGCTGGTAAACCGCGCCTGACAGTCCGCCTCATATAAGTACTGCACCCTCATGCCTTCACCCGCCGCATAATCCCGCTGGTGAAAGGCGTGAGGGTGTAGAATTTAAGTTCGAAGATAAGACGAAAGGATTTTCGATGACACCCCGCTCGGCACACGGTAGCACCGCACTCAAAGCGAACGATCTGACCAGTATCCGGGTGCAGGGTGCCCGCGAAAACAACCTCAAGAACGTAGACCTCACCATTCCGCGTGATGCGATGGTCGTCTTCACCGGCCTCTCCGGCTCCGGTAAGTCCTCCCTCGCCTTCGACACCATCTTTGCGGAAGGTCAGCGCCGCTACGTCGAGTCGCTGTCCTCATACGCGCGTATGTTCCTCGGACAGGTCGATAAGCCCGACGTAGACTTCATCGAGGGCCTCTCCCCGGCGGTGTCTATCGACCAGAAGTCCACCTCCAAGAACCCGCGCTCAACCGTCGGTACCATCACCGAAATCTATGACTACATGCGTCTGCTCTGGGCGCGCATCGGCCACCCGCACTGCCCCGAATGTGGCGAAGAAATCACCCAGCAGACCCCGCAGCAGATTGTGGACATTCTGCAGGAGTACCCCGAACGCACCCGCCTGCAGATTCTCGCGCCCGTCGTCAGCGCACGTAAGGGCGAGTTCGTGGACCTCTTTAAGGACCTGCTGACCCAGGGCTATTCGCGTGCCCGCGTGGACGGCGAAACCGTGCAGCTCTCCGACCCGCCCAAGCTCGCCAAGCAGTACAAGCACACCATTGAGGTGGTCGTCGACCGCATCGTCATTAAGGACGGTATTCACCAGCGCCTGACCGACTCCATCGAAACCGCGCTCAAGCTCGCCGACGGCCGCGTACTCATCGACTTCGTGGACCGCGAGCAGGACGACCCCGAACGCACCCGCTCCTTCAGCGAAAACCTCGCCTGCCCCAACAACCACCCGCTGCAGATCGACACCATCGAGCCGCGCGCCTTCTCCTTCAACTCGCCGTTCGGCGCATGTAGCGCCTGCGACGGCATCGGCTCGCGCCTGGAAGTAGACACCGAACTGCTCGTACCCAACCCCGACCTGACCCTCGGGGAGGGCGCTATCGCCCCCTGGTCGCAGGGCAAAGCAACCACCGAATACTGGCTGCGCCTGCTCGCAGGCCTGGGGGAGGAGCTCGGCTTTGACCTGAACACCCCCTTCAAGGACCTGCCCGCCAAGACCCGCGCCGCCATCCTGGAGGGCAAGGACTACAAGGTTGAGGTGTCCTACCGCAACCGATTCGGCCGCGAACGCCGCTACACCTCCGGATTCGAAGGCGTGAAGGCGTACATTAAGCGCAAGCACGAAGAAACCGAATCGGACTTTGCCCGCGACCGCTACGAACAGTACATGCGCCAGGTCGCCTGCCCCTCCTGCGGTGGCGCGCGCCTGAACCCGACCATCCTCGGCGTGAAGGTCGGCGGCCAGTCCATCGCAGACATCACCGACCTGTCCCTAGCTGACGCGCTCGCCTTCGTGCGTAGCCTGCAGCTCAGCGCCCGCGAAGCCAAGATTGGTGAACAGGTCCTCAAGGAAATCGACGCGCGCCTGCAGTTCCTGCTGGACGTGGGCCTGGACTACCTGACCCTCTCACGCTCCGCCGGTACGCTCTCCGGCGGTGAGGCGCAGCGCATCCGCCTCGCAACCCAGATTGGTTCGGGCCTGGTCGGCGTGCTCTACGTGCTCGACGAGCCCTCCATCGGTCTGCACCAGCGCGATAACCGCCGCCTCATCGAAACCCTCACCAAGCTGCGCGATATGGGCAACACGCTTATCGTGGTTGAGCACGACGAAGACACCATGCGCGAAGCCGACTGGATCGTGGACGTAGGACCCGGCGCCGGCGAGCACGGCGGCGAAATCGTGCACTCCGGCAGTTTTGAGGAGTTGCTGAAGAACACCAAGTCCATTACCGGCGACTACATGGCTGGCCGCCGCAGCATTGAGGTGCCCACCTCCCGCCGCCCCGTGGACAAGGAACGCCAGCTGACCGTGCGCGGCGCCCGCGAAAACAACCTCAAGAACGTGACCGTGTCCTTCCCGCTGGGCGTGTTCACCGCGGTGACCGGTGTGTCCGGATCGGGTAAGTCCACCCTCGTCAACGACATTCTGTACACCTCGCTGGCGAACAAGCTCAACGGCGCCAAGCAGGTGCCCGGCCGCCACAAGAGCATCGACGGCCTGGAACACCTGGACAAGGTCATTCACGTGGACCAGTCGCCCATCGGCCGTACCCCGCGCTCGAACCCCGCCACCTACACCGGCGTGTTTGACCACATCCGCAAGCTGTTCGCAGAGACCAGCGAAGCGAAAATGCGAGGCTACACCCCCGGCCGATTCTCCTTCAACGTCAAGGGCGGCCGCTGCGAGGACTGCTCCGGCGACGGCACCCTGAAGATTGAAATGAACTTCCTGCCGGACGTGTACGTACCCTGCGAAACCTGCCACGGCAAGCGCTACAACCGCGAAACCCTCGAAGTGCATTACAAGGGCAAGACCATCGCCGACGTACTCGAAATGCCCGTGGAAGAAGCCGCAGAGTTCTTCGCTGCGTTCACCCCGATTGCGCGCCACCTGAACACCCTCGTGGACGTGGGCCTGGGCTACATTCGCCTGGGCCAGCCCGCAACCACCCTCTCCGGCGGTGAAGCGCAGCGCGTGAAGCTCGCAACCGAACTGCAGAAGCGCTCCAACGGCCGCTCCATCTACGTGCTGGACGAGCCGACCACCGGCCTGCACTTTGAGGACATCCGCAAGCTGCTCGCCGTGCTGCAATCGCTGGTGGACAAGGGCAATAGCGTCATCACCATCGAGCACAACCTGGACGTGGTCAAGTGCGCCGACTGGATTATCGACATGGGCCCCGAAGGCGGTAGCGGCGGCGGCACCGTCATCGCCGAGGGCACCCCGGAACAGGTGGCTCAGGTGAAGGGCTCGCACACCGGTGCGTTCCTTGCTGAGATCCTGAACTAGCCGAGATCCTGAACTAGTCAAGAACTTGACCTAGAGGAAACCTACGTGACTGATACTCAAGGAACCGAACCCACTCGGGGAGCTGTGAACCGGGGAGCCGTGAATCGTGGTGCTGTGACCACTGCGGACCGTGCGCGGCATATCCTGCACACCCAGCTGGAGGCAGACTTCTGCCAGGCACCCGGCTCGATTAGCCGCGCCCTGGAAGAGCTACGCGACTACCCGGAAGCCGAGAGCCTGCCGCTACTCGCCACCGTGCAGCCGCCCTCCGAGAAGATGGGTGCCGCACGCCGCCGCAACGACGACATTTGGGAGTTGCGCGTCGCCAACTACGCGAGCGTCGGCATTCTCTGCGCCAAGCATCCGCGCGTGCTGGACAGGGCCATTGACTACATGCTCGGCGACCAGTCGAATTGGCTGGGCGATTACGCGCCGCTGCGCCAGCTCAACGAACTGGTCACCCCCTACACGCTGCAGGTCAGCGGCACGAGCGTCTACTACACGCCCGGCCGCGCCCTGCTGAACTCGGTCGTACCCGAGGGCGTGCAGGCGCAGGAAGTGAAGTGCGCCGTGCCCGGTGTGGGTATGATGCGCCGCGTCGACCCCGCCGAGCTGAAGGCGGCGCTGCTTGCCGAAATCACCGGCGAGCGCACCATCCGTAGGGAGGCGAATGCCTCCGCGGGTGCGCTTGAGGTTGACCCGCAGGACACGCAGGCGTGCGTAACCCACCTGCGTGTGGAGCTGCTGGACGCTGAGCAGATTGAGCGCTTCCGCGGGGATAAACGCTACTCGAACGCGTTAGGCTTTAGCGTGACCCGCCCGGATGTGCTGGTGCTCGCCGCATACCCGGTGGAAGAGGATGCAGCTGATGTACCCGCGGCGGGGGAGAGCGACCCTGCGCTCGCAGACCCTATCGCCCTCGTGGGTGTGAGCGACGATTCGCCGGTAATGCGCCAAATCGGTATCGATGTGCTGCCCGCCTGGCGCGGCGCCGGCATCGCCAGCGTGCTGGTGCGTGATGCCGCACGTCTGACCCTGGCGGAAGGGTACCTGCCGTTCTACGGTACGAGCCCCTCGCACATCCTCTCGCAGAGGGTCGCGATGAACGCCGGGCTGGTGCCGACCTGGTGGGAGTACGTGTCCACCAGCCTGAACGACCTACCCATAGACTAGACGCTATATGCACAAGGCCCCGAGATTCTGCATCTCGGGGGCCTTTTATTTACTGAGTTTCGCGTGTTAGCCGCGCGGGGTTCAGCGTGCAGGGATTTTCGCGAGGTTTAGCGTCTAGACTCGCCGTATAAGGAACAACTTCTAGAGCCTTACCAGTTACAGCTCCGCGCCGTTGCTGGCAATCACCTCGCGGTACCAGTGGAAGGACTTCTTGCGGTAGCGCGCCAGGGTGCCGGTGCCGTCGTCGTTGCGGTCCACGTAGATGAACCCGTAGCGCTTGGACATCTGCGCGGTGGAGGCGCTAATCATGTCGATGCAACCCCAGGTGGTGTAGCCGAGCACGTTCACGCCGTCCTCAATCGCCTCGCGTACCGCGTGCAGGTGCTGGCGCAGGTAGTCGATGCGGTAGTCATCCTCCACGGTGAGCTCACCGTTCACTTCGACCAGTTCGTCGCGGGCGCCCAGGCCGTTCTCCACGATGAATAGCGGCTTCTGCCAGCGGTCCCAATACTGGTTGAGGACCACGCGCAGGCCGGTCGGGTCAATCTGCCAGCCCCATTCGCTGGCAGATAGGGTCGGGTTCGCCACGCCGCCGAGGATGTTGCCCTCGCCGCGCTCGCCTCGTGCCGGGTCGCCGGTCGCGCAGGTGGACATGTAGTAGCTGAACGACACGAAATCCACGGTGTTCTTCAGGTCCTCGCGGTCCTGTTCGGTGATGTTCAGCTCCACGCCCTTCTCACGCAGGGCACGCAGGAAGTAGCCGGGGTATGCGCCGCGCACGTGCACGTCACCGAACGCGAAGTTCGCCTGTTCCGTCTGCATGGCGGCGAGCACGTCGGCGGGGTCGGGGGTGAGCGGGTAGGTGGGCATGGCAAGAATCATGCAACCAATCTGCGCGCCCGGTGCCAGTTCGCGTGCCGCAGCGGTGGCGCGCGCGGAGGCGACCAGCTCGTGGTGCATCGCCTGGTACAGGTCTGCGTCGCTGAGCTGCTCCGCCGGGGTGTTAATGCCGCCGGACATGAACGGCAGGTGCAGCATCGAGTTGATTTCGTTGAAGGTCAGCCAGTACTTTACGCGCTTGCCGTAGCGGGCGAACACGGTGCGGGCGTAGCGTTCGTAGAAGCCGATGAGCTCGGGGCTGGTCCAGCCGTTGTACTGCTCGACCAGGTGCAGCGGGGTTTCGTAGTGGCTGAGGGTGATGAGCGGCTCCATGCCGTGCTTTTCGAGCTCGTCGAGCACGCGGTCGTAGAAGGCGAGGCCCGCCTCGTTGGGGGTTTCTTCGTCGCCGCGGGGGAAGATACGCGACCAAGCGATGGAGAAGCGGAAGACCTTAAAACCCATCTCCGCGAGCAGGGCGATGTCTTCGCGGTAGCGGTGGTAGAAGTCGATGCCCTCCAGCTTGAGGTTGTCCTCGGTGGGTTCGGCGGTGCGCGGGTGCAGGCCGCCGGCGGGTAGTACATCCTGCAGGCTGGGGCCCTTGCCGTCTTCGTTCCAGGCGCCCTCAAACTGGTTGGCGGCGGTGGCGCCTCCGAAGAGGAAACCGTCAGGGAATGCGCCGAGCGGCTGCGGCTCGGTCAGCGCCGGGTTGGTGCGCTGTTCAGTGCTGACGCGGGGTAGCGCGGTGGTTTGGGCGGTGATGTGCTGGTCCTGATGCACGGCATCCTCCAAGGTGTTGTGGGGTTTTCTTCTACCCTAGCGGAGGGGGTGGGGGATTACTAGGTTTTAGCTACCCGGGTGGGCGTTTTCGCATTGTGGGGAGACGTGGGAGCTGTGGCGAGCGTAACCGTAAAATAGGAACGTGCAAATTATTCGAGAGACCGGCCCTGATTCCGGCGATATCCTCATTCACCACGACCAGACGGTGCAGATGCTCCGCGAGGTGGCAACCGGCAAGCGTGAAGCCACCTTGCGCATGTATCAGCCGAACCCGACGGTCGCGTTCGGCCGCCGTGACGAACTGAACCCCGGCTTCGCGGAGGCCTCCGCGGCGTGTACCGAGCACGGTTTCGAGGTGCTGGTGCGCAAGGTCGGCGGGCACGCCGCCGCCTACCATCAGGGGTGCCTGGTCGTGGACCATTTTCAGCCCGCCTCCGACGCCCGCAGCGGCAACACCCTACGCTACGAACTGTTCGGTTCCATGTACGCGCAGGCGCTCCGCGAGGTTGGCGTGGATGCGCGCATGGGCGAGATCCCGGGGGAGTACTGCCCCGGCGAGTATTCGGTGCACGCGCAACTTCCCGCCTCCGCAGGTGGCGGCCGCATTAAACTGGTCGGCACCGCCCAGCGTGTGGTGACCGGCGGCTGGTGGTTCAGCACCGGCATCGTGGTCTCTGATTCTGCGCCGCTGCGGGCGGTCACCGCGGATGTGTACCGTGCCCTCGGCATGGAGCTGGACCCCGCCACGGTTGGCGCGGCGCAGGACGCGAACCCCGCCCTGCTCATGGAAGACCTGGAAGACGCCATCGTTGAGGTGTACGCCCAAAACGGTTTTCACTAGGTTGTTTTATTTCTGACTTTTATCCGTAACTTATTCGATATATCCCCACCTGAAGCGAAGGAGCATCCATGCGTTGGGCACAGATTAAAGACTCGAAGGGCAGCCGCGCGGTCTGCTTCTTCGAAGAGACCGTGTACGAGCTTCCGGCGAAGCTCAGCCCGCTACTGAATTTCTACAGCCGGTTCCGCCTGAACTTTGGCGACCCGAAGAACGCCGTGGCGATCCTGAAGGAGAACGGCGCGACCGTCATGGGCCACGGCGAGGAGCTGTGGAACTCCCTACCCTTTATTCGCCCGCTGGATAAGCCCGGCAAGATTGTGTGCGCCGGCCTGAACTACCGCGACCACGCCGCGGAAATGAACCTTGAGGTGCCTGAGCATCCGGCGCTGTTCGCGAAGTTCCCGAACGCGCTGATTGGCCCCGGCGAGCAGATTCGCATGCCCGCCGCCGACGGCACCGGTAGCACGAAGGTCGACTGGGAGGTTGAGCTGTGCCTGGTCGTGGGCGCTCGCCTGCGTAACGCCACGGAGGAGCAGGCACTTGAGGCTCTGATGGGGTACACGGTCATGAATGATGTGTCGGTGCGTGACTGGCAGGGTCGTTCCTCGGAGTGGTTCCAGGGTAAGAACTGGGATGCGATGACTCCGTTCGGTCCGGTGATTGTGAGCCCCGATGAGGTTGACCCGGTTGCCGGCCTGGAGCTGGTCTGTGAGGTGGATGGTGTGGTGCGTCAGCGCGGCACGACGGCGGATATGGTGTTCACCCCGGCGCAGCTGCTGTCCTATATTTCGCGGTTTATGACCCTGGAGCCGGGCGACCTGGTGGCGACGGGTACCCCGGCGGGGGTTGGTTTGTCGCTGCATCCGCGTCAGTGGTTGAAGCCGGGTCAGACGGTGCGCACCCGTATTGAGGGCATTGGTGAGCTGGTGAATGTCTGCTCGGAGGCGGGCGCGCTGTAGTTATCCGGTAGCTCTGTGAGTAACCGCTATTGAACCCACCTGAACCCACGGAGGCGGGCGCGGCACCTGCTGTTGGGTGCACTAGAAGGCACCCACAAATGAATATCTATGCACCCCGTATGTGTTTTTGAGGCGCATGCGGGGTGTTTCTATGCTTTCTAAAGCTCCCGGTGGGCGGCTTGGAATTCTTGGAATGTACAGTGAAGGGCGTCCTGCGTGGGGGAGTGCGGTGCATGCATGGTTACACACTATTAAACACACGCAAACTTTAAACTTTGACCTAAATTTTAGGGTTTTGGGTGGGTTTTGTGGGTCTATAGGGGTGAAACAAGGGGGTGCTCCCGGTGGTGATTGCGACTCGAAAATGGTTGATGGGGCTCACAAAAACCCCTGTTTCAGTGATTGAGACCATATCTACCCTCAGTGCAGAATCTCAGATTGTGGTCACGTGTGAGAAATTCAACAGGATATTTTGGCGCGTCTTTCAGGGAAATTCAAGGTTTAAGGTTTAGTTCCCTGTACGCATTTTTCGTTTTCTTCACGTCACCCTCGCTTGACTAGGAGTAAACCCTAAACACTGCGGTGCAAATTCTGCGTCTTCAAACACCAATAAATGCATGAAGGTGCAAGGAGATGTGACTCTAAACCTGAACCTTTAGCAAAAAATCAGTGCCCTGAATCACAAACTCGTTTTGCGTTCACCCAAAAGACTATGTAGGGTATGGGGATTATCTGAGAGTTTCCTGAGAATTCCTGCCAGAAGATCAGGACCCACCCGGGCACACCCTCAGATGCATATTTCACTCACGTCCGTGTTTGTTCATACAAACGCACTCACTCAAACAAGCCGACACGAACGGAAGAAAAACATGACCACAACTGCATCCAAAAACCCGGCACAGCGCCCTGCAAACCGCCGCCGTGCCACCATCGCTGCCTCCGCAGCACTGGCAACCGTCATCACCGGCGCGAACCTCCCCGCGACCTTCGGTGCAACCGCCCCCATCCGCAACGTAGCCGGTACCACCTGCGTCGACGCAGGCTACCGCACCGTGCCAACCCTGGCGAACCTCACCAACGTGGCGCCCGGTCCGACCTGCTACTGGAACCCCGACCAGAAGGCACAGAGCATCGCGACCCTCGCACCGGTCAACTCCTCCCTCACCAAGGCGCAGCTGACCACCACCGAGAACACCTCGCCCCTGAGCGGCAAGCTCGCCAGCGACTCCTTCGCAGCCCAGAAGCTCACCGGTACCGAAGCCGTCGCGCCCAACAGCAGCGAAATCAGCCGCACCTTCCTCGAATACAGTGCCGATGCGGGTAACCACCCCATCACCACCGCCATCAACGCGGGCACTGTGAAGAAGGACCGCGCCCAGACCGTCGGCGGCCACGAGAATATCCCGACCCTCGCCGTGAACTCCGCGAACCCGCACCAGGAGTACGTCGAGGTCGTCTCCCGCGACAACCGCGTCAACGCCAATGCAGAGAACAAGCGCATCCTCACCGGCGGCGTCCCGATCCCGAAGTGGCTTGCCGAGGACCACGGCCTCTCCGGCGACCAGTCCGTCGCCCTCTACGACGAAGCGACCGGCATCTGGCGCTCCTACTTCAAGTTCGTCAAGGATGTAGACGCACAGACCTACACCAGCACCGCCCGCGTGCAGGTGGGTGGCGGCAACGTATCCACCCCCAAGAGCGCAAAGATTCAGTACGACAACGTCGGCCGCGGCAACGCAGGTCAGACCGTCACCATCAACGCACCCGTGAGCATCGACGCGAAGTCCGGCAATGCCCGCACCTCCTACCCGATTGCTCGCGGCGCGAAGTTCCGCCTGGCAAAGAACGTACCCGGCGCGTCCATCGACGCGAACACCGGCGTTATCACCTACAAGATTCCCGCAGGCACCCGCGGCACCGTGGATATTCCCGTTGCGGTTGACTACCCGGCAACCTACCACGTGTCTTCCGGCGGTTACATGCTCGCTAAGCCGAACTTCGGCGGCGTGGGCGAAGACAACTACTGGCTGACCCTCAAGAACGGCACCTCCTCCGTGGTGGGTATGGCGAACGAGCTCACCCAGATTGGTGTGGACGAGCTCAAGGCAGGCAAGATCAACCACATGGTGTCCATCACCGCGGCTGACTATGCGGCGCTGACTTCCTCCTTCCCCGCGAAGGGCACCGACGGCAAGCTGGACATGAGCAAGTACCCGAACGCGCCCCGCGCTGGCCAGCGCGGCTTCCTGCCCGCAAGCTTTGACGTGGAAGAGCACCTGGCAAACACCGGCCACGCCGACGACCAGCTCACCCGCATGATCCTGACCGCCATGAAGGAATACGGCTTCATCCTCACGGACCACAACCTCTTCACCAACGCATTCAACCTGGAGGCGGCAAGCTCCTACGCACCCTACGCCCGCCAGGGTAAGAACGTGTACAAGGAAGACCCGCAGCTGGCGGCAATGTTCGCGAATTTTGTGCCCAGTGGCTTCACCGGCAACCAGTTCCCCTGGCAGCAGGTGCAGTGGATGCCCGTGAACTACACCGAGTCCGCTGAGAACACCGCACGCCGCGAGGGCACCCAGGTTCTGCCGCAGAGCAACAACCAGGCAGCAAACTCGAACGCTGACGCGCACAAGATTGCACGCCCCGTGACCGTGCGCCGCTCCGCCGTGCGCACCCCCAACGCTGACCGCATCAGCGACGCAGACACCCAGGCGGCAGCATTCAGCGGCAACACCGCCTCCGCCGTGAAGTTCAAGTACCCCTCGGATTCCTACGGCAAGACCGGCACCGGCTCCGGCGTGTTCTACCAGCCCGCCGAGCACCACGCCACCGTCTACGCCGGCGAGACCGCAGTCGCGCAGAGCGTTCACCAGTCGCACAAGGTTTCCCCGAACTACCGTTACGCCCGCGACTACAACTTCCAGGAAATCGAGCAGACCCCGAACTTCCGCCCCAGCCGCTGGGTCAACAAGGAGAAGGTCAACACTGCTGGCGGCCAGTTCTCCAGTGCAGAGACCGGCATCCGTTTTGCCTCCAACGGCAAGACCGGCACCTACTCGATCGACCTGAACACCCACGACGTCACCGGCACCACCTGGGACCTGCGCCGCGACAACGGCACGAACATCACCGTGAACCGCACCGGCAAGGCACCCGCACGCATGTCCGATGTGAAGGCGAAGAAGGGCTCAGCCGCACAGCTGTACTCGATCCCGCTGAAGGTACACGTGGTCGACAAGAACAGCCCCATCGCACGTGAGGACTCCGTCTCCCTGTACTCGGGCACCACCCAGAACGTGGCAGTCCTGAACAACGACGAAGCATCCTTCGGCGCATACAGCCGCGGCGAAACCGTGAAGAAGCTGGAGCTGCTCAACCAGCGCGGCCAGGCCGTCAGCGCATACAGCGACGAATACGGCACTTACCGTGTGGTGACCCTGCCCGACGGCACCCAGGGCATCGCGGTATCTGCTAAGAATAAGCAGGGCTTCGCGCCGCTGGTCCGCTACCGCGCAGTGACCGACAAGGGCGTAAAGTCCGCTGAGGGTTACCTGCAGGTGGCAGTCGCTAACCGCTAGCCGGACGCACCTGCAGTATTAGTGCACATAGGGGAGAGGGGCACGCTCAAGAAAGCACGCCGCGCAGGCGTAACTTCCTTGACGTGCCCCCTTTCCTGTACATAAGGTGAAAATACTATGACTCAGAGCCAGCACACAGACCAGACCGAAACCATCCACGCTCACTACGCCGCCGAGCAGGTAGCGAAGCACGTAGCCGAGCACACCGCGGAGCACGCCCACGAGGCGCCCGCCAACGCGCCCCTCCTCGAAGGCAGTGGCCCCAAAGACTGGGAGGAGCAGTTCGGTGGATCCGTCGCAATTTTCTCGGCGCTCGCTAACCCGCTGCGCCTGGCGATTGCGCACCACCTGATGCACCGCCCGCACAGCGTGAGCGAACTGCACACCTGCCTGGGCATTTCGCAGCCGCTCGCATCGCATCACCTACGCATCCTGCGTGAGGCGCACGTGATTGACCGTGAGCAGCAGGGCCGCACCACCATTTACCGTCTGAAGGACGACCACATTAGCCACATTGTGGTTGACGTGTATGAGCATACGCGTGAGCATCATGCGGACTAGTCCGCCCTCAAGCTGAGCGTTGCCTGGGAGCCGTTGTAAGATGGTGTGTGTCCGTGCACCAGTACAGTGCGGAATAGTATGCGCACCCGCGGCGCCCCCAGTGGCACGCGCGCGCCTGAGTTAAGGAGACTTATGTCTGCCGCTGATTCTTCAGCAATTGTTATTAGCGTTTCTGGTGAGGAGCGCGAGGTTACCGCGAAGACTGCCGCTGAGCTGTTCGCTGACGACCCGAAGATTGTTGTGGCACGCGTGAACGGCGTGCTCGTTGATCTCTCCCACGAGCTGTCTGCTGGCGATTCTGTTGAGCCGGTTTTCATTCACGAGCCGGACGGCCTGAACGTTCTGCGCCACTCCGCTGCGCACGTGATGGCGCAGGCGGTGCAGGAGTACCGCAAGGACGCCAAGCTGGGCATCGGCCCGTACATTACTGACGGCTTCTACTTTGACTTTGATGTGGCTGAGCCGTTCACCCCGGAAGATCTGAAGAAGATCGAGAAGTCGATGATTAAGATCATCAAGTCCGGTCAGCTGTTCCGCCGCCGCGTGGTCACCCACGACGAGGCTGTCGCTGAGATGGCGAACGAGCCGTACAAGCTGGAGCTGCTCTCCCTGAGCCAGGGCCCCGGTTCTGGTGCGGATGCTGCCGAGGGTGCATCCGTGGAGGTCGGCGAGGGTGAAATCACCATTTACGACAACGTGAACGCGAAGACCGGCGAGACCGTCTGGAAGGACCTCTGCCGCGGCCCGCACCTGCCGAACACCAAGCTGATTGCTAACGGTTACGCCCTGATGCGTGCCGGTGGCGCGTACTGGCGCGGTTCTGAGAAGAACCCCATGCTGCAGCGTATTTACGGTACCGCTTGGCCGACTAAGGACGAGCTGGTGGCGTACAAGGAGCGCATCGCTGAGGCGGAGCGCCGTGACCACCGCCGTCTGGGCCGTGAGCTGGACCTGTTCTCCTTCCCGAAGAACATTGGCCCCGGCCTGCCGGTGATTCACCCTAAGGGTGGCGTGATTAAGCGCGAGATGGAAGACTACGTGCGTACCCGCCACATTCAGGAAGGCTTCCAGTACGTCAGCACCCCGCACATTTCGAAGGAAGATCTGTTCTACACTTCCGGTCACCTTCCGTACTATGCGGACGGCATGTTCCCGCCCATGGAGCTGGATAACGGTCATTACCGCCTGAAGGCTATGAACTGCCCGATGCACAACGAGATTTACCGTTCTCGTGGCCGTTCGTACCGTGAGCTGCCGCTGCGTTTCTTCGAGTTCGGTACCGTGTACCGTGACGAGAAGTCCGGCGTGCTGCAGGGCCTGACCCGTGTGCGCATGATCAGCCAGGATGACTCCCACTCGTATGTGACGAAGGAGCAGGCACCGGACGAGGTACGTCACCTGCTGAAGTTCATGCTGAGCCTGCTTGAGGACTTCGGCATGACTGACTTCTACCTTGAGCTGTCCACCCGCGACACTGAGGGTGATAAGAAGGATAAGTTCATCGGTACTGATGAGCAGTGGGAGGCGGCTACCGCGGTTCTGGAGCAGGTTGCGAAGGAGACCGGCCTGGAGCTCGTCCCGGATCCCGGTGGAGCTGCGTTCTACGGCCCGAAGATTTCGGTTCAGGCGAAGGACGCGATTGGCCGTACCTGGCAGATGTCGACCGTGCAGTACGACTTTAACCAGCCGAGCCGTTTCGGTCTGGAGTACCAGGCTGCGGACGGTACCGTGCAGGAGCCGGTCATGATTCACTCGGCGAAGTTCGGTTCGATTGAGCGCTTCTTGGGTGTGCTGACCGAGCACTATGCGGGTGCGTTCCCGGCGTGGCTGTCGCCGGTCCAGGTCATTGGTGTGCCGGTGGCTGAGGCGTTCAACGACTACATGACTGAGATCGCGGATAAGCTGCGTGCGCACGGTGTGCGTGTTGAGGTCGACTACGGTTCGGATCGCTTCACGAAGAAGATTCGTACCGCGTCTACTGAGAAGGTTCCGTTCATTCTGATTGCTGGCGGTGAGGATGCGGAGCACGGCGCTGTTTCGTTCCGTTTCCGCGGCAACAAGCAGGAGAACGGTGTGCCCGTGGATGAGGCTGTGGCACGTATTGTGGAGCATATCCGCAACCGCGTGAACGAAGACCCCAAGCCCAGCACTGAAGCTGCTGAGTAGTAAGGGTTTAGGCTTCTAACCTAGCCATATAGAAACCACCCCCTTTGCGGTGACAAGCTGCGGAGGGGGTGGTTTTTTGTTTGCTTTGAGGAAGCGAGAGTGGGGGAGTGCGGTTGGGTGCAGAAAGTTGTGTCGCGGGCTAGTTTTTAGCTCCAGAGTGCTAGCGTAGTAGTAAGGTGAACGTCCATAGTCATTCAGAAAATGGGTAGCTGGATGGTCCTGAAAATGATGTCTCACTGTTGATTATTGAGGGAGCACGAGCGTATGAAGTCGAATAAGTATGTTCCTGTTGGGATGCTGTTCTTGATTCTGGCAATTATCTTGAATGTAGTGTCAAATGTCAGCGACATGGTGCTTGGAATTCTCTACGGCATCTCGATAGCAGTATTGATTATTGGACTATCTAATAGTCGAAAATAGGTGCTGTAACAGACAAAATCTGACCCGGTGGACTATCACATAAGATAGCCCGCCGGGTCCCTTCTTTATATCGCCGCTATGCGCTCAACCTAATTAGCGGGTGGTGCGTTCCAGTAGCTACAGCACGTTCTGGTAGGTGTGGCCGGTGCGGGCTGACTGCGGTTGACTGTGACCAGCTATGCTGGCGAACTGGCACCGAGCCTATATATAGAAACCCCCCCCCTTGCGACGACAAGCTACGGAGGGGTGGTTTCTTTGTGCACTTTGGGACGGTCGAATGGGGGAGTGCGGTTGGGCGCAGAAAGTTGTGTTGCGGTGGAGTTATTCCTAGTCCGGGTAGGTGTCTTCGTGCTAATGTGAATGATGGTACTTACGTTCGTTGCCGTTCGGAGGTGCCGGTAACTGTACGATTCGGATAAGGACGTCTGAGGGGAGCTCAATCACAATGTGTGTGCATGTTCCGTGAGACGCGTCTGATTACAAATTCGAGGGGGAAATACATAAGGAAATTTTCTGTCTACTAATGATGAAATATGTTGTCGTATTCAAATGAAAATTATATTGGATTAACATGGTGAAATCCGCGTAATTTTTAATTTGAATAAATTTTAACCGTGCAAGGAGGTTGGGCTAATGAATGTCCAAAATCACAAAACTCAAAGCAGTAATGCCACCCTTAGACGATTCATGAATCAATTCTCTGACGATTTTGAATTAGATGAAAGATTGTCAGAGTATGAAAATACCGCTCTGTATACAAAAAAGTTTGAAATATTTACGGCTTTCTTGGCGTTACATAGTTTCTCCCCTCTTGTATTGAGGAAGGTTGATGACCCAGTATCATTGACCATAGGTGGAGGCGATGATATGGGATTAGATTCTGTAATTATCGTTATTAATAATGAATATATTGTAGATAATTCTGAACAGGTACAAGAAGTCCTCGATGGTATATTTGATAATGAAAGAAGTATTAACAGTGTTGATTTTATATTTACGCAGGCAAAAACTTCAGAGAGTTTTGAGGTCAGTGGTATACATAAAATGATTAGTGGTTTCAGGCAATTTATGTTGGGCGATGAACTTTACAGTAGAAATGAGGATCTCCAAGATAGATTTCAGGCTAAAAAGTGCCTAGATAACAAAATAGAAAACATTGAAAAGATTAATGTTTATATGTACTATATGAGTCAGGCTAAAAGCAATATTGATTCAGGTGAAATTAAAAAATTTGAATCAGAAATTTTAAGAACCCGTAATGATGTTATTGGGGATTATGGGTATACCTGTGGAGAGTTTAGGTTTATTCCTTGTGGTGCAATTGGTGTGATAGAAATGTATAAAAAGTATTCTCAATTCCAGCAGAAAGCAAGGTTTAGCGTTAATGATGCACTTCCATTGCCAGCAGTCGAAGGGATTGCAAAGTCCTATATGACCTACACTAGCCTTGATGAATTTTTAAATATTATATTCACTAGCGAGAAAAAAATTAATGTCGAGGACAGGAATAGTAAGTTAAATGAAACAATTTTTGAAGAAAATGTTAGAAGTTTTCAGGGGGAGAAGAATGAGGTTAATTCAAAAATTCTTGATACCCTCAAAAATGGAGACGCGCAAAAATTCTTTATCCTCAATAATGGTATCACCATGATTGCAGAGAAAGTGATTCCAGACAATACAAACACAGAATTCGCGGTTCATGATCCCCAAATTATTAATGGATGTCAGACTAGTAACATGTTGTACAGGTACTATCAGTACCTCCGAGACGAATGTGAATCAAAGGATGCTTTGATAAGTAAGCTAAAGGAAGTTTCTGTCCCTCTTAAAATCATTGAGGTTAGTAATAGTGAGCTGACTTCAAGAATTGTGGAGTCAACTAATAATCAGACAAGCATAAATTCAGAGCAGCTGTATGCTTTGACTTCTGTTGCTAGGGAAGTTCAGGATTTCTTTAATGAGATTCGGGGCGATAATGATAAACAAGATATGTATTATGAGCGACGGAGTAATGAATATGCGTATGATAAGAGTGTAATTAAGTCACGTGTCATAAAGCATGAAAAAATGCTATCTATATATTCAGCGACATATTTATACTTGCCGCATAAAAGTTCAAGATATGTTAAGGTGCTTAAGACCGCAGAAAATCTTGAGCGTGTTTTTAATGAAGAAAATCACCCGATTAATTTCTTCTCCGCAGCGTATGCTTACCGTCAGTATGAGTCTGAAAAGAGGTTTAATAAGAACTTGAGGTGGCATACTCTAATGACACACAATATAATTTTTGGTAAGTACTATACAAGGAATGAGTGTAATCGAAGGAGTTTTAAGCTAGATGATGAGATTAAGAAAATTAAGAGAAATGCTTCGGTTGATAATCTTTTGATTGCAAATAATGTTGTTCTTGAATTTATTCAAAAAAACCCCGAGTACTCCGATATGCCTGTTCGAACTCTAAATAAGAGGGAGGATTTTACAAGGCGTTTAAAGAGTCATGTTGATTCATTGAAAAAAAGCTGGAATCAGGAAAAAGAAGATATATTCCTTAATTATTCCATGGAGGCAGTTGGTATAAATGAAAGCGTATCTCCTGGTCCTGAGACATATGAAATGAATGAGCTTTCTAATCTCCTGAAGCAAAAATGGGGGGAGTCTGTTTCTGGGTTGTTTGACCGGATATTTGATTATGCAGTAAAACAAGAGAATATTCATTTCGGTTGGACAAATTCCGCGAGGGAGAAAAACGAATATAAATTTACTATATATGTTTCAGATAATTCTAAAGCCAACTCTTCCTCCACAAAGGTTGGAGAGATTAAATATAGATTGCGAAGTAAAGATTTCAGGATTGACCTAGGTTTGCAAAATAAGCAGCTTGAAGATAACCCGAATTTCTACGATGATTTCCTGAAAAGAGGGGTGGAAGGTTTTACATGTGACCTCTCTGAGCAGAAGATTGGAGCGAATAAGCATGAGCATGCTCTTGTAATTTTCTCTCATAATTCTTCGGATGAACTGTCGCGATTGATAAGTGATATTATTTCAAAAACCTATATGGTAAAAAATAATGTAATTTAGTTTTGTGTAAATATACCCGGTGGATGTCTTTAAATAAGACATTCACCGGGTTTAGTGATTTAGAGAGACTTCTTGTCAATTTGTCATTTATTAAGATAGATATTGTGTCCAACTTTATTTTTTCTATTTTTACTGCTATATCCAAATTGTGGGGAAGAGCGCTCAGTATAAAGAAAAATGTAAGGACCCGGCGGACTATCACATAAGATAGCCCGCCGGGTCCCTTTGTTTACGCCGTTGCTATGCGCTCAACCGCTTTTAGCGGGTGGTGCGTTCCAGTAGCTGCAGCACGTTCTGGTAGCTGTGGCCGGTCGCCTCCGTCATGCCCTGCTCACAGGTGCGATTTGCCGAAATGTATGCGGCGAACTGCTTCTGCTCGCTCAGCTCCGCAGCTTCCGCCTCCGTAGCGCTCGCAGTCAGCTCCGGGTGCAGCATACCGCGGTCACCCGCGTAACCACAGCAACCCCAGTGCTTCGGTACGTACACGTCGGCACTCATCGCGTTCGCAATCTTCTCAAACGCAGGCTGAGTACCCAGGTGCGTCATGGAGCAGGTCGGGTGCAGAGCGACCGACGGCAGGGGAGCGGACACGGTCAGCTTGTCCAGCATGTTGTCCGCGGCGAACTGCACCGCATCGTACATGCGCAGACGCGAGTAGTCCGGCTCACCCGGCTTCAGGCCGTTCACGATCTTGTGCTCAAGCGCCTTAATAACCTTCTCACGCATCACCTCAAGGCCCTCAGTACAGGACGAAGCGTCACATACGACCGGCAGGCGGCCACCGTCAGTAGCCTCCCACAGGGACTTCAGCACGCGGTCGCTCATGATCGAGTAGCCGTCAGTGAAGCCCTTCGACTTCCACGGGGTGGAGCAGCACATCTCACCAATATTGTCCGGGATGCGGTACTTCACGCCGGTACGCTCGCACAGGCGGATGAACGCCTGGGTTGCGTTGACCGGGTCGTGCTTACCGTCGCCGTCCACGCCGCCGAACATGGAGTTCACGCAGGCGGGGAAGAACACAATCTCAGCGGTTGCGTCCTTGTGCGGCTTACGTGCCGGGCCACCGACCGGCAGGTCCTTCTTGTAGGAAGGAACCATATCGTCGCCCATGACCTTACGGGCAATGTTGGTGGTACCGTGCACCACGGGGAACGGCAGCTTCTTCGCCACAGTCAGGGACTTACCGGCAACCTTATCCATGATGCCCCACTGCTGTGCGGCAATCTTCCAGCCGGTAGCGGCCAGCTTGTCCTGGTTCTCAGAACGCAGGCGGCGAATCAGGTCACCGGTGTTGATGTTCACGGGGCAACGGGTCTGGCACATGCCGTCCACAGCACAGGTCTCAATGCCGTAGTACTCGTACTCCTTACGCAGGCGCTCAGCGAGCTCGTGATCGCCGTTCGCCTCAGCGGCAGCAATCTCACGGCGCAGCACAATACGCTTACGGGGGGTCAAAGTCAGGTTACGGGAGGGGCAGACAGGCTCGCAGTAGCCGCACTCCACGCAACGGTCGACTTCTTCCTCAACGGTTTCAGCGACCTTCAGGTCGGTCACGTAGTCGGTGTCCGGCTCAACCAGCAGAACGCCCGGGTTCATGAAGCCCTTCGGGTCAATCAGGCGCTTAATCTGGCGCATCACGTCGAAGAGTTCCTCACCGAACTGGCGGCTCACGAACGGCGCCATGATGCGGCCGGTACCGTGCTCAGCCTTCAGCGAGCCGTCAGCGGCAAGAATCAGCTGAACCATTTCTTCGGTGAACTCGCGGTAGCGGTCCAGCTGCTTCGGGTCGCGGAACTGCTCGTTCAGCATGAAGTGGATGTTACCGTCCTTCGCGTGGCCGAAGATCACGGAATCCTTGTAGCCGTGCGAATCGAACAGCTTGGTCAGGTCGCTACAGGTGTTACCCAGAACCTCGACGGGCACAACCACGTCTTCGAGCAGTGCGTTGGTGCCGGAACGGCGGTTACCCGCCACGGTGGTGTACAGGCCACGGCGGGCAGCCCACAGTGCGTTACGCTCAGACAGCTTGCTGGTCATCGACACCGGCGACGCCACGGGCAGGCTCTTAAACATGGGTGCCGCAGCGGCAGCCAGGTCGTTCAGCTCCTGCTCGGAGTTGCCCTGGAACTCAACCAGCAGGGCGGCGTGGTCCTTCACGTCAATGGCGGCGAGCGCCTCCGCAGCCTGGCCGGTACGCTGAGCCACGCGGATGCTGGTGGCGTCCATCAGCTCGACGGTGGCCAGCTTGTTGGCAACCAGCTCGGGTACGGAGCGTGCAGCATCAATCAGGTTGTCGAACACGAGCAGGCCGGTGGAAATGTTCTTCAGAATCGGCAGGGTGCGGTAGGTAGCCGAAGCAACAAAACCGAGGGTGCCTTCCGAACCAATCAGCAGGTGCTGCAGAATGTCCACGGGGGTTTCAAAGTCGACCAGGGAGTTCAGGCCGTAACCCATGGTGTTCTTCATGGAGTACTGCTGGCGAATCTTCGCCATGGATTCGGGGTTCTCAAGCACGCGCTTGCGCAGGCGCAGCAGGCCCTCGTGGAGTTCAGGTTCGAGGGAGCGCAGCTTCTGGTCGGCGTCCGGCTCGGCGGTGTCGATGATGGTGCCGCTGGGCAGCACTAACACCATGGAGTCGAGGGTGTTGTACGTGTTGTACTTGGTGCCCGAAGACATGCCGGAGGAGTTGTTCGCGACCACGCCACCGATGGTGCAGGCGGACCAAGATGCCGGGTCGGGGCCGAGCTTGTAGCCGTAGGGTGCCAGGTAGTTGTTGACCATCATGATGGTCGCGCCGGGCTGCACGCGCACCTTCTTGCCGTCTTCAAGGACCTCAATTTTCTTGAAGTGGCGGCGGGTGTCGACCATGAGGCCGTCGCCGCTGGACTGGCCGGAGAGGGAGGTGCCGCCGGAGCGGAAGGTCAGCGGCAGACCGAGGTCGCCGGCTGCGCGGAAGATGTTGGCGACGTCTTCGGCGGAGTCGGGGCGGACCAGGCCGGCGGGCACGAGCAGGTAGTGGGATGCGTCGTGGGAGATTGCCAGGCGCTCGAGTTCGGAGACGCTGGATTCGACGGCTTCTGCGCGCGCATCGGAGAGTAGACGCTTGAGGGTGTCCTCGTAGGGGGACTTGAGTGCTTTGGAAGTGTTTGACACAACGGTGGTCATGATGAATCTCCTTAGTGAGACTGTCTTACCTTTCAGTATGTGCTCTTGAACACCGTCTTTTCCGCTTAGCTATGGCTAAGCTTGGCGACTACTTGTCACCATAAAGGGGGTGGGTTATACACCGTGCTGATGCGGTGGTTTGCCGCGTATTTGCTGGCTTTCCGGGGGAATACGCCCGGGCCTGCGGAGGCGCACCCACCACACTCTGAACGCCGCGGTTGCTCTTAGGCGCGGCTGCCGAGGGTTGTAACATTCCAGCGGCTAACCCAAAAGGCGGCTAACCCAAAAGAAAGCGTGGGGCAGAAAGCTACATGCTTTCCACCCCACGCTTGTGTAACGTTTAGGCTTCGTCGAAGAAGTCCTCATCAAGCTTCATGATGGTGTACGTGCGTGCCACCTGTACGCCAACACCGTACTTAATCATGAGGCGCGCCAGGTGCTCACCATCAATCAGAACGAGGGAAACTCCGCCACCAAGTTCCTCCGCATAGCCGCGTGCGTCAGACGTATAGGAGCTCGACGTGATGAACACTCCCTGCGTTGCCTTGCCATGCAGTGCGCCCACAAAGCTCTGAAGGGCAGGGCGTCCCACCACATTGTCCTTGGCGTAACGCTTAGCCTGGACATAAATCTTTGAAAGACCCAACGCATCCTGGTCAATGATTCCGTCCACGCCGCCGTCATTGGAAGCCGGAGTAACGGTGCCGCGTCCTGCCGGGCCGCCGTAGCCCATCGCCAACAGAACATCCACCACCAGATGCTCAAAAGCAGTCGGAGACATTGCGCGGACGCGTTCCAAAATATCGTGCGTCAGCGCGGACTCAATCTGAGTGATGCTTTCATCAATGAGTTCCTGCGGGGTGCTATCAGACACCTCAGAGGGTGCAGTCGTGACGGCAACAGTCTTGGTAGCGGTCTTCGGGGTTTCCTGCGGGTCCTGCTCGGAACTATCAGACTGGGAACGCTCACGCGTGCTGCGGGCGGAACGAACGATATGCGCGACGACATCATCGGGGATGCCCCCAGGATGAGCCTCAATCAGCTTCAAGCCTTCGTCAGAAATAACCTGCTGACCGCGGCGAGGGGAATCAACCGCACCGAACATCTTGAGATAGGTCAAGCCCCAACTAATGCGGTCCACATAGACGGGACGCTTGCCGTTCGGCAGGTAGGGTAGTAGCTGCTCGTCAGAAAGCGGGTAGCGCTCTGCTACAGCGCTATAAATCTCTTTATTGGTGGGGGAGTTGCCGTCAGATAGGTAAGCAAGAATGCTGGGAATGAATTCGTAGAACTTGGGAAGTTCAACCTCAGTGGTATCAGGCGACTGAGCGGTCATCGGTGTATCTCCATTGATTGATAACGGCTGGTTAATAACGGCGGGTAGTCCGTTCTTAATATACCTCTAATACAAAAGATAATCGTTACCAGAGGTGCCTGTTTTCCCTTGTGCAGGCTTTATTAGCGCCGCAGCTGCTCTTAGGCACGCCCGCCGAGGGTCGTAACATTCCAGCTAGCAGTACTATCAGAAGTCACCACACCACAAAATAGGGGAGAACCCGCCGAAGCACGCACCCCCAAATCCTCCACAAACACGCGGCCACCCGCAGGCACACTACGCTCCTTACGATCCACACCCGCACAATACACCGTCATCTTCGCACCCGAACGGTTCTCCACCGCAACCGAACCGCCGCCCGATTTCGACACAGTATCGTGCACAAAACCGCGGTGTAAAGACCGCCGCCCAAAGGTCACAGCACAAGGTCACAGTGCAACGAAATAGAAACGCAAACGCAACGGCGTGGAGTATCATTCACACTATGGATAAGGCAGAACAGAACCAGACAGACAACACGGTAAAGAACGGCACAGCACCCAATACCTCGGGGAATACCTCGGGCAATATTCCGGGGAACAGCCCGGTGGGTGCGTCTGCGCGCCCTGAAACTGTTGCATCTGAAACTACCGCATCTGAAGCCGCCGCTGAGAATACCACGAAGGCTGGTTATACCCAGTCGGCACCGGCAGAATCCAGTGCCGCCAAAACTAGTGCTGCAGCAAGTAGCCCCGCAGAGGCTACCGCCCCCGGCATGGAGGCAGTACAGGTTGATGCCGTGCAGATTGATAGCGCCCGCCTGGACAGCACCCACTCCGTCTACTCCACCGACCTGGACCCCGACGACTACGAAGAGGTCGTCGAAGAATACGCCACCACCGACGCGCCGGACGGTACGCACCGCGAGGAGCGTCGCATCACCCGCACCACGCATCACCCGCACAGCAAGGGCGACCAGAAAGCGGGCACCCAGGGTAACCCCGATGGTGACGCCGAGATTATTGATGTAGGCGAACCTGAAACGCACACCACGACTATCCGCACGGTCACCCGCACCGTCACGGACCCGCCGCGTCGCGCCCCGCGCACCCGCCTGTTCCGCACGCTCAGCAAGTACCGCGGCGAGAAGAACCTGGCGGCGTGGGAGGAACGCTCCTCCACGCCCATGTTCGTGGCGTCCGTACTGTACCTGCTCGCGTTCGCCGCGCCCATCATGAGCACACGCATTCAGGAGCCGTACGACGCGTACCTCAACATCATTCAGATGATCCTGTGGGGCCTATTCGCCGCCGACTACTGCATTCGCCTGTACTTGGCGCCGCGGCGACTCTACTTCATCACGCATAACCTGATGAACCTGGCGATTGTGCTGCTGCCCGCGTGGCGTATTGTCAGCTTCCTCTCCATGATTTATATGACCGCCAACCGCCAATATAAGAGGCTCTCAGAGCTGGCGGTGAAGCTCTTCGGATACACCGCGATCTTCATCATCATGTTTGCCCTGTCGATCTATTCGGTGGAGTCCTCCGAGCCGGGCGCGATGATTCGTGACCTGCCCACCGCCTACTGGTGGATGTTCACGACCCTCGCCACGGTCGGCTACGGAGACGTTTACCCGGTCACCGGTATCGGCAGGGTCATCGCCGTGATCGTCATGCTGTACGGCGGGGGCTTGGTCGCGGTTGCTACCGGTGCGCTCGCGAGCTGGATTATCGAAAAGTTTGGTGGCAGGGAGGAGCAGGAGTACCCCGCAACCAAGGCTGACGTGGACGATCTTCGCCAGGAGATTTCTGAGTTGCGTGCCCTGCTGGCTCGTGAGTATGCGCGCCGTGAAGCCCACGACTACACGCTGCGTGAGGTCGTGGATGAAGACGGTGTGCACCCGGTTCCTTCGGAAGCGGAGGCGGCACGCCGCGCCGGTTTCAGCGCCGCCGCGGGCTTTACTGCCCCTGGTACTCCTGGCGCTCCGGGTGCTGCTGCGGCAGCTTCTGCGGAGGCTACCCCGAACACCGCGCCCGGCGCCGCGCGGGCTGGTGAACCTGCCGACTCCTCGGCATCTCATGAGGTTGCGGTGCGCGAGCAGGAGCCGGTCGCCCTGCTGGAGGAGACCCGCCAGACGTTCACGATTATTCGTGAGAAGTTCTCGCTACGTTCCCGCAAGCAGTAGTCCGCTCGCAAATACCCTGCGGACAGTAACCGGGCTGTAGCGGCTCGGTTGCGGTAGCGCAGATAGCAGCGCAGATATAACAGTTCAGTTGAGGCTTGGCGCTCAAACCCACACCGCATACTTATTGAAGCGGTGGGTTTGGGTGCCGAGCCCACGCGAAGGCAAGACGAAGGCAAGAAAATTGCCGCCCACGCCACCGTGCGGGATATTTCGCCTTGTCGAGGCAAAATTAGCCCGTGGAGAGTGCAAATTGGGGCTCGTGTGCGCGAAAAACCCCTCAACTTAAGATCTAATGTGACCAAACTATCTTTTAAAAATGGCCGCCACTGGTGAAACTCCTAGCCAGAGCCTATAAACTATCTACCGTGCCGGTTATCGAACGCCCTGTAGCCTCAATGCGCTACGGGGTGTCGTCGTATCCCCACCTCACTCACGGGGAGGCACCACTCAACTCACAAACTCACTCAAACACATACTCTGTTAGGACACGTTCGTGGTACCTAAGTCCACTCTGGGCGCGCTCGCTCTACTCGGCGCGCTCTCTCTCACCGCGTGTGCACCCGCACCGAATAACGCCTCCGCAAGTGCGGTTGTTGACCCCGCAGCTTTTGAAACCGTCGAGCCTAGTGCCGTTTCCGCCCCCGGCGATGACAGCACCGGAATTAAGGCGGCGGTTAATGCCTCGCATGACCCGTCGATTCACCCGGCTGCGACCCAGCCCACTGAGACCCCCGCGCCGGACAACACGAGCAACCAGGAGCCTGCCGCATACACCGCGGCGCCCATGCCTTCCTCGGCAGCCGTTGCGCGCTCGCAGAAAATCATGGACGGCACCTGGGTTCAGCAGGACTCTACCAACCTTGAGAACTACATGGACGCAGTCATTCACGACGGCATTATCGAGGTCACCTACCACCTGAACCACGAAGAGCTGGCAACCCCCTTCTGGGCTGGCACTTTCGAGGCGAAGACCGGCAACTTCAGCTACATTTCGCACGTGGACCACGCGAAGCTGAGCCACGCACCGTACGCCTCCGATAAGGAAACCAAGGAATTCGTCATGGAGGACGGCGTGCTGAGCTTCCCCATGACCTTTGAGGGTGCCACCCGCATCATTCACCTGGAAAAGCAGCACAGCTAAGCGCGCTGCCGGGGGAGTTATCTCATATCTGGCACGCATGACGGACGGGGCGTTCCCGTTGCCGCGTGCGGGCTATAGAATGGGACTATGAGCGAGAACACGACCCCCGAGCATGGCACCGCAGCCTCGGTGCAGGATTCCTTCGAGCTACCCAGCGCACCGGACCAGTTCCAGCGCCTGTGGACCCCTCACCGCACCGCCTACGTGAGCGGTGGCCAGAAGGACTACACCGAGAAGACCTGCCCCTTCTGCACCGCGCCCAGCCGCAGTGACGAAGAGTCGCTGATTGTGCACCGCGGCGAGCATGCCTTCGTGATTCTCAACCTCTACCCGTATAACCCCGGTCACCTGCTGGTCTGCCCGTACCGCCACATCCCGTTCTATGACGATGCGACCGAGGCAGAAACCATGGAGATTGCGCAGCTGACGCAGCTTGCCATGAAGGTTCTGCGCGAGGTGTCGCATAATGACGGCTTCAACATTGGCATAAATCAGGGCAAGGTTGGCGGCGCGGGCATTGCTGATCACCTGCATCAGCACATTCTGCCGCGCTGGAGTGGAGACACGAATTTCCTGCCGATTATCGCTCACACCAAGACTATGTCCCGCACGCTGGACGATATGCGTGTGGCCATCGCGGAGGGGTTTGCCCGCCTCAGCTAGATGGCGTGGCTCATCCGTCAGATAGTCCGGCTGAGCGGCTTGGTGATTTTGAAATTTTGCACTAATTGCTTCAATTTGCCAGCTAGTGCACAGAAATTCTGCGTCATAAATGCGCAGATTGGGCAGTCGATGCGTATTTGAATGATGTTATGTCCATTGGATATGGCAAAGTTTTAAATGCAGCGACGCTTCGGGGAAGCTTCCGGCTTCCATGAACACCGCATAGCTCACCGAAAAATAGCGGTCACCGATCGCTTTCGGGCTTGGCAGGGTAAGCGCCCTGCCTCAACCACAGAGGTCAGCGCCTCAGCTGAGAACCCACCCCGTCGTGCGTGAACGCACGGCAACACTGCGGGGGTGCGGATCAGCGTGAAGGACGCTGGCCTCTTTTTTGTTTTCCGAGGATGTGCGCCTGTACTGAACGCCTGAGGATGCGCCAGGGAAGTTGTATAGAGAACGCCAGAACTTGCCAGACCCGCTAGAGTGGAATGCTATGGAGTACCCCAACCTGCTTGAGACTGCTTTTGACGAGTTTGCTACTGCGCCTGCCGCCGGTAATTCTGCAGGCACGCCGCAGCTGCTCATCTGGAGGCAGGTCCGCTGGGCCAACCGCCGCCCGCTCATTGAGGTGGAACCGGTCGTGCCCGGAGGGGTCGCTGAAGGAGCTCATAACCGGGCATCTCAAGCGGCGGGGGCGCCCCATATGACGGGGGAGAGCACCCCTAACCAGGAAAGAAGCCTCGCGCAGCCTGGCGTTCCGAGCGGGGTTCGCATCCAGATTCCGTTGACCCCCGGCGCCTACCTGGGGTTGCGCATTCCGCGCGATAGCGAAGGGGAGCTGTACCGCTACTGCGCAGGCTACACCACCGGCACGAGCAATGACGCCGCCCCCGAGGCTGGGGGAGCCTCCGCCGGAATCCGCCGCGTACCCTGCCCCGAAGGCACCCGCATCCACCGTGGCCAGCAGTGCCCGCGTTGCACCGCCCGTGACGAATTTACCGCCCTGCACAGCGCGCACCTGTACCCCGGAACGCTCACCGAATCCATGCGCGCCTACGCCATGCTGGAGCATCGCCTCTACATCGCGACCTTCCCCGACGGCACGCACAAGGTCGGCACCAGCTCCCTACATTCGACCCCGCGCCGCCTGGATGAGCAGGCGGTCGCCACCGCCACCTACATTGCGCTCGCACCCGACGGCCTTGCCATTCGCCGCGCCGAGGACGCCGTGACCGCCCTCGCGAAGATTCCGCAGGTCAAGCAGATGGCGAGCAAGTACCGCGCCTGGACGAACCCGCTGCCCGGCGCGCAGCTTCGCACCGCCCATCAGGAGGCGGTCGCCCGCGCCCGCGAAGCGCTCGCCGAACTGGCGCGCACCGAGCCGGAAGTGCCACTCACCGCCCTGGATGAGCCGTGGATTCCGTCGCTCGCCATGAACCGCCCGTACGCAGCTCTGCGTGCGCAATCACCCGAACCGCTGGCACCCTGTGAATCTGGTCTGGAGAGCGGGGCAGCTGGCTTCTTTTGTACGGGCGCGGCGGGTCAGTTTTTGAGCGCTCACACCGGCGATGCTGACGCGGCGTTCCTGGTGAACACTGCCGCGTGGCGGAACGTGCTGGTGGAGCCGGCGCAGGAGTTCACGCGGGTGAGGGTGCAGGGCTCGCTGTTCTAATACCGCCGTCTGCCGCCCCGTCCGGCATGAGCGAACGAGCCGGGCGAACCATTCAGCCGCTGGCGTGCGTGTACTAAAATGGAAAGCATGTCCAAACCCCTCATTCGTCTTCTCGGCCAGGGCGTACGCGCCGCGACTAAGCTTCGCGGCGGCGGCTCCGCCTTCCCCGGCCTTGTCATGGAAAAATTGCACCCCGACTTCGTCGCTGAAGAGCTCGCGAAGCTGCCCTACGGCGTGGTTGTTGTCTCCGGCACGAACGGTAAGACCACCACCACGAAGATGGCTGTGCAGCTACTTGAAGCTCAGGGTCTGAAGGTTTTCACTAACCGCACCGGTTCGAACTTTGTGCGCGGTGTCGCCGCGGCCCTGCTGGGCGAGATGACCCTCGGCGGCAAGCTTGACGCTGATATTGCTGTGCTTGAGCTGGACGAGGCGCACGCCGTGCACTTCGTCAAGGCCGTCAAGCCCGATTACGCTCTGCTGCTGAACGTTCTGCGTGACCAGCTGGACCGTTTCGGTGAGATTGACACGACCCGCCGCATGCTGGCGACTGTCGCCTCCGCAACGACCGGCACCGTGGTGCTCAACCGTGAGGATCCGCGCATCCGCTCCCTCGCTGAGAACGTGCAGCCGGGCGTGACCGTCAAGTACTACGGTCTGGATGAGTCCTTGCGCTCGTACTTCCCCTCGGACGATGAGATGCGCGGCGGCACCGTCGCGAAGGCAACCCTGCCCGATGCCGACGTCACCCTGACCGCGTTCTCCGGCACCTCCGCAACCTTCGACCTGGCGGGCGTGGAGCGAGTCGGCGAAATCAACCTCTACGGCATTTACAACATCTTCAACGCGGCAGGCGCTATGGCGCTGACCCGCGCCGTCATGGGCGAGAAGCTCAACGAAGATAAGCTCATCGCCGAGCTGGCGAAGATTACCCCCGCCTTCGGTCGCGGTGAGACCCTGAACGTGAACGGCCGCCCGCTGCAGCTGCTGCTGGTGAAGAACCCGAGCGGTTTCCGCCTGTCCCTGGCGAGCGCGAACGCTGACGACTACGCCACCATGATTACGATCAACGACCAGTACGCTGACGGTCGTGACGTGTCCTGGCTGTGGGATGTTGACTTCGACAGCTTGAAGAAGACCGGCGTGCAGATGGTTTCGGGTGTGCGTGCCTGGGATATGGCGCTGCGTCTGGAGCATGACGGCGTGAAGGTTGACGATGTTAACGAGAACCTCGCCGATGCGCTCAAGGGCTTCATCGCCTCCAGCGGTAACGCGCCCATGCGTATTTTCTGCACCTACACCGCAATGCTGGCTCTGCGTGAAGAGCTCGCAAAGATCACTGACGTTGAGAGGGTCTCCTAATGACGGCAACTCACACTTTTGAGGGCACCCCCGCCTCCGGCCCCAATAACGGTAAGACTCTGCGTATTCTGCAGCTGTACCCGCTCGACATGAACATTTACGGCGACTGGGGTAACACTCTGGCGTTGGCTCGTCGCGCGCAGGCGCACGGCTTTGACGTGCAGATTCTGGACCACAACCCCGGTCAGCCTTTCCCGGAAGATGTTGACATCATTCTGGGTGGCGGCGGCCAGGACTCGGGTCAGTCCGTGATTCAGGATGACCTGCACGCGAACGGTGACACGCTGCGCTCGCTGGCTGAGGCTGGCGTGCCGATGCTCGTCATTTGTGGCCTGTACCAGCTGTTCGGCAAGGAATTCCGCACCCGTGAGGGTGAGGTGCTGAAGGGTATCGGCATTTTTGATGCGCACACGGTCGGCGGCGATGACCGACTGATCGGCAACATTGTTGAGGAGTCTGAGGAGTTCGGCACCGTGATTGGTTTTGAAAACCACTCGGGCCTGACTTACCTGGGTTCCGGCTGCACCCCGCTGGCTACCGTCACTAAGGGTGAGGGCAACAACGTGACCGATGCGTATGAGGGTGCGCGCGTGCACAACGTGATTGGCACTTACCTGCACGGTTCGCTGCTGCCGAAGAACCCGAAGATTTCGGACTACCTGATTAAGCAGGCGGCTCAGCGTAAGTTTGGCGAGTTCACGCCGAACACGATTGACGACTCGCTGGTGGAGAAGGCGCGCGCTTCGGCTGCGTCCCGCCCCCGCTAGCCTATTCCTGGCGGTGGCGTGCACTTTCTGAGGTGGTGTGCGCCTCCGCTACGGTATAGTTGATTGAGTTATAGTACAGTGCGCGGGGCGTTTCGCCGTGTCCGTGCAGAGGTTTTGACTAAGGGAGATACGAATGTCCGGTCACTCTAAATGGGCGACTACTAAGCACAAGAAGGCTGCTATCGACGCTAAGCGTGCGAAGGCTTTCGCGAAGTTCATTAAGGCAATTGAAGTTGCGGCACGTATGGGTGGCGCTGATATTGCTGGTAACCCCGCTCTTGACCTGGCTGTGTCGAAGGCGAAGAAGAACTCCGTTCCTAACGACAACATTGACCGCGCAATCAAGCGTGGCGCTGGCCTGACCGGTGAGACCATTGACTACACCGAAATCATGTACGAAGCACGCGGCCCGCAGGGTACCGCTCTGTACATTGAGTGTCTGACCGATAACCGTAACCGTGCAGCGTCTGAGGTTCGCCTGGCTGTGACCCGTAACGGCGGCACCATGGCTGACCAGGGTTCGGTTGCGTTCCTGTTCGAGCGTAAGGGCGTTGCTGAGGTCACCAAGACTGACGGTCTGACCGAGGACGACGTTCTGATGGCTGTTCTGGATGCAGGCGCTGAAGAGGTTCTGGACGAGGGCGATATCTTCACCGTTGTTTCCGCAGCGACCGACCTGCCCGAGATCCGTAAGGCACTGGACGAGGCTGGCCTGGAGTACAACAACGACGACCCGGTCTTCCGCCCGACCATGCAGGTTGACCTGGACGCTGAGGGTGCTAAGAAGTTCATGAAGCTGGCAGATGCTATTGAAGAGCTCGACGACGTTCAGAACGTCTACTCGAACGCTAACGTCTCTGACGAGGTTATGGCAGAGCTGGAAGCTGAGTAATCATAGCTGAGTAATCACTCGGGTTCTGATATCTGATGCTTGAAGAAGCCGCTCCTTTAACCGAGCCGCCGTAGGGTGGCTGGTTGGGGGAGTGGCTTCTTAGCGTCTTGGGGCTATTTGGGGGATGCGCTGGGTGCTTTTCGCGGGGCGCACGGTGGCTGTACTTGTGGTGACTGTGCTCGTTATGACCGCGCTCGTGGCACGCCCCGGTGCCGGGTGCTAGGATTCTGAAGGGCTAGAATCTAGAGATTCTAGAGGGAGTTTGTCGAAAGGGGAGATGATGGCCGCCGCTCAACCTGCCGCACGCGATAGCATGCGTGAGAACCATGCTGCCACCGCCGTGGAGCGTGTGCCGGGTGCAACCCGCATCATGGGTGTTGACCCGGGCCTGACCCGCTGCGGCTTCTCCATGCTCGACATGACTGCCGACCGTAAGGCGCACTTCGTGAACGTGGGTGTTGCCGGCACAATCCCGGCGGAGTCCCTGGACCAGCGTATTCTCTGGATTTTCAACGCCGCCTCCCACTGGCTCGACACCTACAAGCCGGATGCCCTGGCGATTGAGCGTATCTTCGCTCAGGAGCAGGTGAACACGGTGATTGGTACGGCGCACGCTTCGGGCGCGGTGATTTCTGCTGCGGCGATGCGCGGCGTGCCGGTGTTCTTCCATACCCCCTCGGAGGTGAAGGCGGCGGTGACCGGTAGCGGCCGCGCGGACAAGGCGTCGGTGGGCCGCATGGTGACCCGCATTTTGGGGCTGGATTCCATGCCGAAGCCCGCTGATGCTGCTGATGCCCTGGCGATTGCGATCTGTCACGGCTGGCGTGGCGGTGGCATCGGTTCGGGCATTAACATGTCCGCTCAGACGCAGACTCACCAGGGTTCACGCCCGGCGCAGGCTCGCCGCGGCGGGTCGTTGACTCCGGCGCAGCGTGCCTGGATGGAGGCGGAGGCGCGCGCTCGCCGCTAGAGGCGCATTCGTGGGCTTTTTCGTACCTCTTGCTGGCTCGCATGTATTCGCTAAGAAGTTCGAATATATGCTTGATTTCAGAAGAAATATTCTAATATACTTGTAGTGTCTCCCCGTTGAACTGGGGGAGTGCGTTCTGTGGGTGCCGGAGTGTCCGGTGCCCTCACACTGCCGCGAGCCTGATTCGGGGCGCGGTGTTGAAAGGTGGAGAGAAATGATTGCATCCCTGACCGGTCGTGTGGCTCAGGTGGGCCTTGATCATGTGGTGATTAACGTGAACGGTTTCGGCATGCTCGTGTACGCTACCGCGCGTACTCTCTCCAAGTTGCGCACCGGTGAGGAAGCTACCGTGCTGACCACCATGATTGTGCGTGAAGAGTCGATGACTCTGTACGGTTTTTCGGAGCCTGCCGAGCGTGAAGTGTTCGATATGATGCTTTCGGTTTCCGGTATTGGTCCGCGTATTGCTCTGGCGGTGTTGAGTGTTCACACTGCCGCTGAGGTGGAGCGCGCCGTGGCGACCGGTGACGATAAGGCGTTCACGAAGGTTCCCGGTATTGGCCCGAAGGGTGCCCGCCGTATTGTACTGGAGCTTGCCGGCAAGCTGATTCTCAGCGATGGTCAGACTGATGAGCTGCCGCTGAGCCAGGGCATTGTCTGGAAGCCGCAGGTGCTTGACGCTCTCACCTCTCTGGGCTGGAGCGAGAAGGACGCTTCCGCCGCTATTGACGCTTACGTGCAGCACAACCCTGCCGCAGAGACTGAGCCGGTGGGTGTGGCTCTGCGCGGTGTGCTCGCCTCCTTGGGTACTCAGAACACGGTGGGCCGCCACTAAGCGGTGCGCCCTGTTCGACGTATCCCACTCAAACTTTTGTGAAAGAAGAATTCTATGAGCCAGAATCCCTATGAGCCGCAGCCCGCGGCGTCCCTGGTTTCCGGCGGGTATTTTCCCGGTCAGGTGCCCGGCACTCAGGCGTCTTCAGCTCCCGCCCAGCGCCTGGTGGCGATGGAAGAAGAGCCTGAAGAGAAGATGATTGAGGCAGCACTGCGCCCTAAGTCCCTGGACGACTTTGTGGGTCAGCGCCGCGTGCGTCAGCAGCTGTCCCTGGTGTTGGAGGCTTCGAAGATGCGTGGCCGTAGCGCCGACCATGTGCTGCTGTCGGGCCCTCCCGGTCTGGGTAAGACCACTCTCGCGATGATTATTGCGGCAGAGATGGAGGCGCCGCTGCGCATCACCTCCGGCCCGGCGATTCAGCATTCGGGTGATTTGGCGGCGATTCTGTCTTCGCTGACTCCCGGTGAGGTGTTGTTCCTGGATGAGATTCACCGTATGAGCCGCCCGGCTGAGGAAATGCTCTACATGGCGATGGAAGATTTCCGTGTGGACATTGTGGTCGGTAAGGGTGCGGGTGCGACTTCCATTCCGCTGGAGCTGCCGCAGTTCACTCTGGTGGGTGCGACGACCCGTGCGGGTCTGCTACCCGGTCCTCTGCGTGACCGCTTCGGCTTTACCGGTCACCTGGAGTTCTACTCGGTGGAGGAGCTGGAGCTGGTGCTGCGCCGTAGCGCTGGTCTGATGGATATGCAGATTACCTCCGAGGGTTTCACGGAGATTGCCGGTCGTTCCCGCGGCACGCCGCGTATTGCGAACCGCCTGCTGCGTCGTGTGCGTGACTGGGCGTTGGTGAACGGCGTGGACCGCATCAATGCGACCGATGCCGCAACCGCGCTGGACATGTACGAGGTAGATTCGCGCGGCCTGGACCGTCTGGACCGCGCCGTGCTGGAGGCGCTGATTCACAAGTTCGGCGGTGGCCCGGTGGGTCTGTCCACCCTCGCCATTGCGGTGGGTGAAGAGACGGAGACTGTGGAGACGGTTGCCGAACCGTACCTGGTGCGTGAGGGCCTGATCGGTCGTACCCCGCGCGGTCGTGTGGCTCTGCCCGCGGCGTGGGAGCACCTCGGCTTGGAAGCCCCGGAGATTCAGCTCTAGATCCGTATCAGCTTTAGGTCGGCACCAGCTGATAACACTGTAGTAGCCCGTAGGAGGCAGTAACCTCCCGCGGGCTTCTCTGTGCCCCCGGTATCTCTTCTGCAGGGGCGGTAGTTCTTCTGCAGGCGCGGCAAGCTCTTCTACCGGTTCTGCAGGCTCCATCGAGCTCTGCCCGGCTCTGTCGGCGACATAAAATTACGCCGAGAGAGTCCAAAACTCAGGTTAACCTCACAAAAACGCTGGTTCGGGGCGCTAAAGCTCATGCTCTCGCGTAGGATGGATACGTACTGTATCTACGATTCCACACCTTCTGGTACGCTCAACCCTCGCGGTGAGCGGCACGGGTGCGGATGTGAAAGTGAGACCATGGATTTTAACCTCCTGATTATGATCGCCATGATGGCGCTGCTGGCATGGATGATGTTCTCCGCCCAGAAGCGTCAGCGTAAGCAGATGGAGGAACTGCGCGCAATGCAGCAGTCTCTCGTCCCCGGCACCCAGGTGATGACTGGTTCCGGCATCTACGGCACCGTTGTCAGCACTGACCTTGAGAACAACAAGCTGCAGCTTCAGATTGCGGACGGTGTTGTTATCACCCTGGCACTGAACGCGATTATGGCCGTCGTTGAGGAGGAAGCCCCCGTAGCGCCCCTGACCGAGGACGTGTACGAGGCTACCGCATCCGAAGCTCCCGCTTCCGATACCTCTTCTGATACTGCTAAGTAATTCAGCGCGTATGAGCCCGGCGCCCAGTGAGCGGCGTCGGGTTTTCGCGTTACGGAATCTGTAGAACACTCAATACTATTCACACGAAGAAGGAACATTATGGCTAAGCGTTCACCGCTTGCAGCCGCGCGAGGGGCGCTCCTCTCGATGGTCCTGCTCATGGTTGTTATGGCTGCCGGTATTTTCGGCACCACCTACGCGGGAGGTTCTTGGGCACCGAAGCTCGCCCTGGACCTTTCGGGTGGTACTCAGATGATTCTTTCTCCGAAGGTCAATGGCTCTTCGGATGAGAACGTCTCCCAGGAGCAGTTGAACCAGGCGGTTGAGATTATTCGTCAGCGCGTTGATGGTGCCGGCGTTTCGGAGGCGGAGGTTACCACCTCCTTCGGCTCGGGCAATAACGTGGTTGTTTCGGTTCCCGGAACGATTAGCGCTGAGACTCGTCAGCTGATTCAGGCGTCTGCAAATATGACGTTCCGCCCGGTGCTGCTTTCTGGTGCCGGTACTGCGGTGGCTGAGGATGCCCGCACTGCGGACGATAAGCTGCCCAAGCCGTCTGCGGAGCCGACTGACGGTTCGGACCGCAACTGGATTACTCCGGAGCTGTACAAGCAGTACGAGGCGAAGGACTGCACCGCGGCACGTAATGAGGATGCCGATAGTGCTGACCCGACTAAGCCGATGGTGGCGTGCTCCACTGACGGTCAGGAGAAGTACATTCTGGGTCCTGTGGAGCTGAGCGGTAGCGATATTTCTACCGCAAGCCACTCGCAGGAGACGAGCGGTCAGGGCGTGACTACGGGCCGTTGGGCTGTGAACATTCAGTTCAACGATGAGGCTCGTGAGAAGTTCCAGAACATTACTTCTCGCCTGAACGCGATTCGTGCGAAGAACGCAAATGATCCGCGTGCCCGCTTCGCAATTCTGCTGGATGGCAAGGTGCTGTCTTCCCCGGTGTCGCAGGCAGTGATTTCTGACGGTAAGCCGCAGATTACCGGTAACTTCACCGAGCAGGAGGCGAAGGCTCTCGCCGATCAGCTCAAGTACGGTGCCCTGCCGATTAGCTTCACGATCCAGTCGGAGCAGCAGATTTCTGCGACCCTGGGTTCGGAGCAGCTGCGTGTGGGTCTGCTGACCGGCCTGATTGGTCTGCTGCTGGTGTTCGTGTACTCGCTGTTCCAGTACCGTCTGCTGGGTTTTGTCACGATGATGTCGCTGATTGTTGCAGGCATCATTTCGTATGAGGCGATTGCGCTGCTGGGTTGGGCGTTGAACTACCGCCTGTCCCTGGCTGGTGTGGCGGGTCTGATTGTGGCGATTGGTGCTACGGCTGACTCGTTCATCGTCTACTTTGAGCGTATCCGTGATGAGATCCGTGCGGGCCGCACGATCCCGTCGGCGGTGAATCACGGTTGGCAGCGTGCATCCCGCACTATTTTGGCGTCGAAGGCTGTGAACCTGCTGGCTGCTGTGGTGCTGTACGTGGTGTCGGTTGGTTCGGTGAAGGGCTTCGCGTTCACCCTTGGTTTGACTGCGATTGCTGACCTTGTGGTCGTGTACCTGTTCACCCATCCGATGCTGACTCTGCTGGCGAATACTCGTTACTTTGGTGAGGGTCACCGCCACTCGGGCTTGTCGCCTGAGTCGCTGGGTGCTACGCCGCTGTACCGTGGTGCCGGTCGCCTCCGCAGCCCGGGGGAGAAGCAGCTGAGCATTGCTGAGCGTCGCCGTGCAGAGCGTGCCGCCGCTGAGGCTGACGAGTCTGCTTCTGATGAGAAGAAGGAGAGCTAAGCATGGCTACCGATGTGAAACCTAATGCTTTTGCCCGCTTCGGTAATGACCTGCATTCGGGTGCCCGCTCGTACCCCTTCGTGGGTAAGCGCCGCCTGTGGCTGCTGCTTGCGGCTGTGCTGATGGCGGTTTCGGTTCTGATTCCGGCTATTGGTGGCGGCTTCAACCTGGGTATTGATTTCCGTGGCGGTTCGGAGTTCGTGGTCTCGAAGACCGCGCACGTTGATACTGCTACGGGTGAGCGCATTATTCACGAGAAGGCGAAGGACGCTTCGGATGTTCGCGTGACCAATATTGCGCCGGGTACGATTCGTGCCCAGATGAGCAAGCTCAGCGATGATGAGACTCTGCAGGTGAAGGCGGCTCTGCAGGAGGGTTACGGCGTCTCTGAGAATGACGTGACCTCTTCGTTTGTGGGCCCGACCTGGGGTGCGGATGTGACCCGTCAGGCGTTCTGGGGTCTGGTCGCGTTTGTGGTGCTTGCGCTGATTGGTATGGCGTTCTACTTCCGCACCTGGAAGATGTCGCTGGCGTCTATTGCGGGCCTGTTCTTCACCGTGGTGGTGACGGTTGGCCTGTACGCCGCGTTCGGCTTCGAGATCACTCCGAGTGCAATTATTGGTTTCTTGACGATTCTGAGCTACTCGCTGTACGACTCGGTGGTGGTGTTCGATAAGATCCGTGAGAACACCGAGGATGTGCTGGAACGCCGCGACACGACCTTTGCCGAGCAGATTAACCTGGCGGTGAACCAGACTCTGGTCCGTTCGATTAACACCGCTATTGTGGGTGTTCTGCCGGTGGGCGCGATCTTGTTCATTGGTGCGTTCATCCTGGGTGCGGGTACTCTGCAGGACCTGTCCCTGTCGCTGTTCGTGGGTATTCTGGTGGGCATGTTCGGTACGCTGTTCGTGTCTGCGCCGCTGTATGCTTCGCTGCGTTTGGGTGAGCCTCAGATTCGTGAGCACACCGCGAAGGTGGAGAGCGGCAGCTTCAAGGACGCTGAGGATGCTGACGAGGCCGATGCTGAGGGCTCGGAGGAGCCCGCCGAGGCTTCTAAGCCTGAGAAGTCCAGCAAGTCTGCGGACTCTGCCGACGAGGCGACCGATGCGGACAACGCAGCCGAGAAGGCAACCGAGAAGCCCGCTAAGAAGCCGGCACGTGCAACCATTGAGATTCACCGCGTGAACCTGAACGGTTAGCCAACGTTCCGCCAGCGCTACTGGCGTTACTAACGATAGGGGAGTCGATACCGAAAGGTGTCGGCTCCCCTTTAGCGTGCCCGATTATTTCCTAAACAACGCGCTCTGGTGTGTTAAAACGTCGCATAGTTTGGCGCGTTCCAGACCGCTGGGTAGGATAAGAAGTGAAGATACTGTGCGCTCGCGTTTGAGCCTGCTGATGGCTGGTTTGGCCGGTATAGCCCTCAACGATGAGGAACCTGAGTGTGCGGCTGATTATCTTGAGTCCGAAGGAGCCTGGAATGAGTGCAGAACCTGCCGTGAACACCAACGCTGAGAACCCTGCAGGGACCGCCGAGAAGCCCGCGGTTCGGCCCGCTGGCCCGATTCCTCTGCCTGAAACTGATTCGTCTGACGCAAAGAAGAAACGCGGCTCGCACCGCGTCATGGCTGCTGGCGGACGTGTGCCGAACCGCCTCGTCTTCGGTAGCCGCAGCAGCACGATGGAGGCGTCCGATTCGCACGGCGGCACCATCCGTTTCTCCCCGATGATTGCGCCGGTCGTGCGTGCCGTGCGCCGCTACCACCCGGATGAGGACATTCAGGTGCTGCAGCGTGCCTACGAGGTGGCGAACCGCTGCCACGAGGGTCAGAAGCGTAAGAGTGGCGACCCGTACATCACCCACCCGGTCGCCGTGACTGCGATTCTTGCGGAGATGGGCGCGACCGGCCCCGTGCTCGCCGCCGGCCTGCTGCATGACACGGTGGAAGACACCGACTACACGATGGAGCAGCTCACCGAAGAGTTCGGTGAGGAGGTCGCCTACCTGGTCGACGGCGTGACCAAGCTGGACAAGATGACCTACGGCGAGAACGCCTCCATCGAGACAATCCGCAAGCTTGTGCTGTCCATGAGCAAGGACATCCGCGTGCTGCTCATCAAGCTTGCCGACCGCCTGCACAACGCCCGCACCTGGCGTTTTGTGCCGCAGGCTTCTGCCGCGAAGAAGGCAGAAGAGACCCTGAAGATTTACGCGCCGCTTGCGCACCGCCTGGGCCTGAACACGATCAAATGGGAGCTTGAGGACCTGTCCTTCGCCGCCATGAGCCCGGAGATTTACGCCGAGATGGTGCGCATGGTCGGCGAACGCACCCCCGCGCTCGAAAAGTTCCTGAATGAGGCGCGCACCAAGATTACGGAGCGTCTGAAAGAGGTGGGCATCGACGCGACCGTGACCGGCCGCCCCAAGCACTACTATTCGATTCATCAGAAGATGAAGACGAAGGGCCGCAGCTTCGACGAGATTAATGACATCCTCGCCGTGCGCATCATGGTTGAGGAAGAGGCGGAATGCTACACCGTGCTCGGCCATGTGCTGTCCCTGTGGCCGTCGATGACCGGCCGCTTCAAGGACTACATTAAGAACCCGAAGAACAACAACTACCAGTCGCTGCACCTGACCGTGTACGGTCCGGGCAACCTGCCGCTTGAGATTCAGATCCGCACCTACAAGATGCACGAAGAGGCTGAGTACGGTGTGGCGGCGCACTGGCGCTACAAGGCGGCATCGCGCGGCGAGAAGGTCGCGGCTCGTGGCGGCGCGCCCGCGAAGGACCCGAAGGAGCCGGGCACCCAGACCTCGGCGATGATGAACGTCGGCATCCTGCAGTCCATTGCCGAGATTTCGAACTCCAACCCGGAGTCAGAGAAGTTCTACGAGTCGCTCGCTGACACCCTCGACACCGACGAAATCGTGGTCCTCACCCCCAACGGTGAGGCGATCGCCCTGCCCAACGGCTCCACCCCCGTGGACTTCGCCTACGCCATCCACAGTGAGGTCGGCGACCGCACCGTCGGTGCGAAGGTCAACGGCCGCCTCGTGCCGCTGCACACGGTCCTGCCCACCGGCGCGACCGTGGAAATCATGACCACGAAGAACGAAGACGCCGGACCCAGCGAGGACTGGCTGAAGTTCGTTCGCTCCTCACGCGCTCGCACGAAGATCCGCCAGTACTTCGCGAAGGAACGCCGCCTGGAGGCGCTGCTCGCCGGCCGCGAGATGCTCACCAAGAGCATGCGTAATAGTGAGCTGCCGCTGCAGAAGATGATGAGCCCGGAGATCATGACTCAGGTGGCTCAGCTGCTGCACAAGAACGATGTGGCGTCGCTGTACCGTGCGATTGGTGAGCACGAGATCGCGCCGAAGCAGGTCATTGACACCCTCGTTGAGGTGCACCGCGGCGACGAGCCGGCACCCGAGGTTGAGGTCAGCGACTTTGACGAGACGCTGCTGAAGTCGACCCGCAAAGCGATTGGCGATAACGGCGTGGTCGTGCCGGGTGCTGAGGGTGTGCTGACGAAGATTGCGCGCTGCTGCACCCCGGTCCCGCCGGATGACATTATCGGCATTGTGACCCGTTACAACGGCATTTCGGTGCACCGCCGCGACTGCCCGAACATGCGTAACGCCGACGAGGAGCCGCGCGTGACCACGGTCGAGTGGGCGTCTTCGCCGACTGCTACGTACCGTGTGCAGATTCAGGTGGAGGCGCTGGACCGTAAGGGCCTGCTGAGCGACCTGATTCGCGCGATTTCTGAGTCGGGCGTGAACATCCTGGATGCGCGCGTGCACACCTCGGAGGATCGTACCGTGGTGGACCGCTTCGCCCTGGAGTTGGGTGACCGCTTCATGCTGGAGCATGTGCTGAACGTGGTCCGTAACGTGACGGGCGTGTACAAGGCGTACCGCCTGACCGGCGCGAAGCCCTCGGAGGCGTAGGCTCTTTAGAAATATCCTTCATGTGTTGATTTTGGGGTGCTGGTTTTTGTACTCTGGAGTTAACCGTTCGGCCCGCTACTCTTGATGGAGTAGACGGGCCGGATTTCTATTTTCTGGTCTTTACATTGAGAAGCCACATGTGTTTCGAAAAGCCACTTCTTTGGTGGCTTCTCGAAACACATGTGGCTTCTCGCCGTTTACGGGGAGGGGTGGTGGAGGCTCAGCGGTGACGAACTGGCGAGTGCAGGGTCTGGGGAACCCGTATACTGAAAGAGTTCGCGCCGCCGGGTACGAAATGGCTTGTGGAAGCTACGAACGCTCCCACCGAGTACAGCATCTAGACCCGCGCTGGCGCATGTGTACGACCGGGACCGCACGGGTCCCGAATGTTTGGCGTTTCTTCGATTGTAGAAACGATTACTGATGAGAGGTTGACCGCCCCTATGACGACGCAGTCTACGGATTCTTCCGCTACTACTGACGAGCACCGTAACCGCAACGCTGAGCGTGCGCAGCTGCACTCTACGATTTGGCGTATTGCGAATGACTTGCGCGGTTCGGTAGATGGCTGGGACTTTAAGCAGTACGTGCTGGGTATGCTTTTCTACCGTTATCTCTCTGAGAGCCAGGTGCGCTTTGTGGAGAAGAAGTACGGTTTGGATCAGGCTTTTGAGCAGATTCCTGATGAGGCTTTTGACGAGGATACTCGCCGCATGTTGGTGGAGGAGCGCGGCTTCTTGCTGCTGCCTTCGCAGTTGTTCTCTGTGGTGCATGCGAAGGCTCGCCAGGACCAGAACCTGAACGAGACCCTGGCGAACGTGTTCAAGGCGTTTGAGGAGTCGGCGCGTGGTACCGAGTCTGAGAATAACGTGAAGGGCCTTTTTGACGACTTCGTGCTGGACTCGAACAAGCTGGGCGTGAGCCCGGCGGCTCGTCACGAGAACCTGCTCAAGCTCATGGACGCTGTGGCTGACATGAACCTGGAGAAGGGTTACGAGGATAGCGAGAATGACGCTTTCGGTGACGCCTACGAGTTCCTGATGGGTATGTACGCGGCGAATGCGGGTAAGAGCGGCGGCG